>JAZNFY010000029.1:0-43216 GCA_045589195.1 Faecousia sp.
GAAACCATTGGTAATACTGACTTTTTACCCAAATCCTATAAGAACAATCGTACCACAAATTCCAGATACCCATTTGGGTGTCTGGAATTTTTTATACACCGAGGGACTCGAAAGAGCGGCATCAGTCCGCACACTGGTGTAAAAATTGAGAGCTAGCGAACAATTTTTAGCCCGTGGGAGAGTCCATAGATCACTGACGGCAGCTAGTATGGCTGTTGGCAGTGGCCTATTTTATTACAGAAAAACAAAGATAAACGCCGCCGCGAAAATGCTAACGAATCTCTTTTATTATGCCATAAAACACCCCGGAATCAAATTGATTCCGGGGGTTAACCTTATTCATGATAAATTGGTGTCAGTGCATCATGCACTGCTTTATAACGCGCAAACAAATTTCCGTAAAGCGCGTGATTTTCTGCGTTGGGATAGGACACCGACTCCACCTTAATACAGGTTTTTGCTGCCTGGGAGAAATCATCAAACCAGCCGATTCCCACCGCCGCCAACATGGCAGTACCAAAAGAGGAATCGTCCACTTCCACTTTCTCCATCTCAATTCCCAAAACATCAGTAACGATCTGCCGCCAAAGCATGCCCTTAGCGCCGCCGCCGATGATTCGTACCCGGGTCATCTTCACACCCAACTCTTCCAGAGTGTTCATGCAGTCTCTCAAACTCATGGCTACCCCTTCCAGTGTTGCCCTTGTGAAGTGTGCAGTGGTGTGCCGGGCACTGATACCGATATAGCTGCCCTTCAACTCCGGGTCATTATAGGGCGTCAGCTCACCGTTCAAGTGCGGGTGGAACATAAGGCCGTCACTTCCCGCAGGAATCTGCTCCGCAGGCACATTTAACTGCGCAAAAGGCTCTCTGCCGATAGTATCCCGATACCAACGATAACTGGCTGCGCAGCTTGCCGTAGCAGTACCCGGATACCAAAGTCCCGGTACCACATGGCGGTAATTAAAAATAAACTTGCTGTCCAGGGGCTGATCGGTGATCACGCAGATTCTGCCCGCCGTAGCCAGCTTCACCGTAGTGTGACCCGGCTCCACATTGCCCGCAGCCAAGACCTCCATCACCGTATCCGTTGTGCCCACCAGAACACGGGTGCCCTCCCAGAGACCAAACTCCTGGGCAGCCGAAGCAGCAACGGTACCAACCACGTCCGTGGGTTTACATAACTTTGGCAACCATTCTTCCTGAATCTCACCCACCGCGCAAAGTTCCTTGGACCAGCGCTCATTGACCACGTCATAGAACATCGAACCATGAGCATCAATGGTGTCCGTCTCCATGGTACCGGTGATCCGATAACGCAGATAGTCCTTGGCAAAAAGCAGATGGCGAATCCTCCCCCAGGCATCCGGCTCATTCTGTCGCAGCCACATCATCTGGGGCAGCGTCCACACAGTGGTAGGCGCATTTTTCACCTGTGTCATGATCAGATCAAGACAATTCTCTTTCAGCCACTGCACCTGCGCCTTGCTCCGCTGATCCGTCCATAAGATTGCCGGTCGGATCACCCTTAGATCCTGATCCAACAGCACCGCAGTATGCGTAGCGGCATCCAGAGAAAGGGCCTCTATTTGCTGTGCGGTAATCTTGGCGGAAGCCAAAATCTCCGCCAGAGCGATGCGAAATGCGGCGCACCAATCCTCCGGATTCTGCTCACACCACCCCACCTGGGGATAATGGGTGGGATATTCACAGCCAGCGGTTGCGGCAATCACGCCGTCACGGCTGAGTAGGGTCAGCTTTACTGAGCCGCTTCCGATATCCACGCCAAGTACAAATTTTTCCATAAGTCGCTCCCGGTTTCGGTTATTTTTGTAAAATCCAATCGTGATCGGGGTCGTTGGTACGGTGCACACCCTGAATATCACCGGCCATGAACCACAAAATATACATTTTATAGCCTGGGGCAGTCTGAGTCAGGTGGTAACCTCTGGGGAACTCCACCAGATCGTTGTTCTTTACCCGATAGGTCTCATCGATTTCCCCGTCCCGGGTATAGAGACTCTGGAAGCCAAAGCCCTGCTCCTTATCGAAAAGGAAATAATAGATCTCCTCCGCCGCTGCTTCCTTGGGCATATCGTTCACATCATGCTTGTGACCGGGATAACCCGCCCAGTTTCCCGGTTCCACGAAAGACTCACCAACAGTCAAATAATCCGCGTTGCTGCTGTCATCCACAATACCGTGGAAATCCCGTTTCCAGGGAGTCTCGCCCAGAGTCAGCACTTTCACTTCCTCGGGTTTTTTCCACTGAGGCTGAGAATCCTTATCCGTGGGCGTATCGATCACGCCGATTTGCACAGGGCCGCAGCCGGTAAAGGTCACCTTCATTCTCCTGGGTGCATAAACACTGTGGCAAGGACCGTCAAACACATTCTCTCTGCCGCCCACATTCTGCCATGTAATATCACCTACTGTCACATCTGCGTGGCCGGTAAGGAAAACAAATACATATTCCTTTTCTTCTGTATCGATGGTAACGCTGTCCCCGGCATTCAGCTTGATCATGCCGAACTCCAACCGATTACAGCTGCATTTTCCGATCTCACAAAGCTTGGTATAACCCACCTCAGGAGTATAAGTCTTTTTATAATTCATCACATTTCCTCCATGATTTCATCAATGATCGTTTCCCAATCGCCCACAATGCCGTAATCCGCATAATCAAAGATCGGCGCCTTGGGGTCACTGTTTATGGCAATCACCGTCTTAGAACCGGACATGCCGGATATGTGCTGTACCGCGCCGTGAATTCCCACAGCGATGTACAATTTTGGGCATACCGTCGTGCCCGTTATGCCTACCTGTGCACTGTACGGAGCATAATGAGCGTCCACTGCGCCCCGAGAAGCGCCGATTCCCGCACCAATGCGCTTGGCAAAGGCAGTAAGCTTTGCAAAACCCTCCTTAGAGCCCACACCCACACCACCGGCAACGATGATCTGCGCCTGTGTAATAGGCGTGCCATCGGCAAAGGGTTCA
This sequence comes from Faecousia sp., assembly GCA_045589195.1. Classification (GTDB taxonomy): domain Bacteria; phylum Bacillota; class Clostridia; order Oscillospirales; family Oscillospiraceae; genus Faecousia. The sequence goes on from JAZNFY010000029.1 coordinate 3,001, forward strand.
AAAGCAACCTCCGCAACCTGGGGTATTTCCTCCGGAACCGTCAATTCTTCCGCATCATAGAGAATTTTTTCTTCCGGTGGAAATGTACCGGGTCGAACCGTTGCCATCTGCACCAGACTCAACGTTTTAATCACAGCCATAAGACTGTTACCAAACGCAGGACGAGTTTGCAGCAATTGACCATTTTCCGCAATTTCCAATGCAGTGCAATCCGCAGTCAAGCCTGCTCCCAAATACCACGCCAGCATTGGCATAATACCCCGCAGCCGCACCGTTGCCGGTGCAAGGATCACCCGGGCATCTTCCATCTTCGGCGCAAGACATCGAGCAATGAGTCCATCATCCGCAACCGTCTTTTCCAGCGCACCCACAGAAATCACCCGAAAGCTTAACTTCCCCTGCTTGGCAAGGCTCTGGGCCTTACACAAAAGCCCAAAATCCGGTGTGCTCCCCTGAATCAAGATCAGTGTATTTCTCATAAACACACCTCCCGAATCGTAGCAACGATATCCTTAGCTTCCAGGAATTTGCAGCTGCGTCGACCCGGCGCTTTGGTATCCACATGCACCACCTGAGTCCGGGAACCGCTCAGACCGCAGTCATCCCGGGAAATCCCCACATCTGCCGCAGACAAAATCATGACCTGCATATTCTTCGCCCGGCGTCTGCCCATAATGCTGGGCAAACGCAAGGGATACACATACTCACAAAAAGAGATAACGCAAGGCATACTCGGCTGTACTATGGCAATGCCGTTTTCCAACCTGCGGTGGCACAACATTTCCTGCTCTGCGTCCACCTTCTGCACATTGGTCACAACACAAATACCCAATGCCGCAGCCAGCTGTCCGGGAATCTGCCCGGTTTCAGCGTCAATTGCCCGCCGACCGCAAAATACACAGTCAAATTCACCCAAACAGCGATTCGCCGCAGCCAAGGCCCGTGCCGTCGCCAAACTATCAGAACCAGCCAAAACCCGGTCACTAAGCAATGCCACCCGGTCTACGCCCAGGGCATACAGTTCCTGCAAAACGGACGCACTTTTCTCCGGCCCCATGGAAAGCACCGTAACTTCCCTCTCAGGCTGAGCAGCTTTCATTTGCAGCGCAGCTTCCACAGCGGATATGTCAGCGATATTCAATTTTAACTTGGTGCTGTCCCGCTTCAATCGGAACTGGCCGTCCAGCTCCACTTCCTGGGCTTCCGGCACCAGCTTTACACACACTAAGATCCGCTTCATGTTTGCCCTTCCCTAAAAAGCCTCGGTACCCACTTCGGAAAACCGAAGTGGGTTCGCAAAAGCATTATACCAACTCGTCCAGTGCGCTGTAAAGGTCTACCAGCTTTTTATTTTCCGGTACACACAGATTCAGGCACAAATAAGCCTGAGGATTAGCAGTAAGCAAAGACTGTGCCTCCGTCCGAAGGAAATCCTTCCATCGGTTTGCTGCCACACCCTCAATAATCTGAGGCATATAACCCAGCGCCACCGCGCTGCCGCAGGACTTAGCCAACCGCTCTTTGTTGAACATCTCAGCCAGTTCATAACCGGCGGCCTTCGCCATAGCACGAATGGGCTCAAACTCATAGAAACTCCGGGCCAGGCGATCATCATCATGGCAGGCGCCCACGCCATTATCCTTCGCCTTGGGTGTAAGCTTGCCCTCAGCCAGCAATTTCTCCACATAAGCAGTAGCGGTCACCACTTCCGCCTGAATTTCGCAGCTCCACTCCGCATAATGCTGCTTCATGATCTCAGCGTCGTAGCTGTCCAGTACCACCACAGTTTGAAGACCCGTGGCATTAATGGCATCGGCGCAAACCTTCGCCTGCTGAGTTACTTCTTCCACATAACCCATCAGATCCGCCAGCATAACGCCGGAAGCAGGTTCGTTGGAAAGCACCTTTGCAGAAATTCCGGCCTTTTTCAGCAGGCTCAGCAACGCCTTTGCCATACCGGGCACCTTACAGGCAGCCACTTCGCCCACATAAACCAGCACATCCGTGCCTTCCTGACCAAAAGAAGGTTTTTCCATACCGTAAATGTTGCCGCTGTTGTTCACGTTCTCAATCAGCGCCATAACAGACTCCGGCGCCAAATCATTGACCACAGCTTCCGTTCTTGCCTCCCGAATAAAAATAGGCGGCTGATAGCCGGTGCAACAATCATTTACACAGGCATCGCAGAGCAGGCACTCATACATAGCCTGCGCCATATCTGCATCAAACGCACAGGATTCTTTTGAAACCATGCTCAAAAGCAAACCCTTGGCGCGAGGAGTATTGAGTTCCTTGCCGGTATGATGCTGAATCGGGCACAAATGACGGCACATCCAGCAAAAGCGGCATTTTTCCGCATGATGCAACGCTTTTTGACTTACCATTTCGTTACCTCCCTTTAAAGTCCCAGCTTATAAGGATTCATGATCCCGTTGGGATCCAGTTCTTTTTTCAGCGCTTGCAGCACCTGCATGGCAGGGCCGTACTGCTCCTTCATCAACCGGGAAAGTTTCAGGCCAATGCCATGATGATCATTGAGCACGCCGCCGTTTTCCAGCGCCGCGCGAACGCCGGTATTCCAGATTTGATTATGTACTCGCAGCGCTTCGTCCGGATCTGTGGGAGGATTGTCGATAATAAAACGGGAGTAGTTCATCGCTCCCCAATCGTACCAGTGAGAGCTGTGTGAAATGAAGCGGACCTTATATTCCTTGAAGTTCTCTTCCACAGCAGCCTTCATAGCCCGATATATCTTCTCGATGTTGTCGTGAGTGGCCACCGTATCCAGTGTGCCGAACATCTGAGGCAGATCCATGATATGACCAGGATAGAAGAAAGTGATCCGGTTTTCAAACCACTTTTCGCCGTACTCGTTGCCCAGATACTCCGCACCGTACTTCTGTGCAATGGCCAGTACGATCTCCTGCTCCGCCGCCACGACCTTCTCATATCCTTCCAGCGTCAGATTCAGGAAAGAACCCTTCTTTTCAAAACCGATGACCTTCTTGATGATGGAAACCGTCTCTGCCTCATCAAAAAGCCGGACGATAGAGGGCTTGACTGCCTGCACGATTTCCCGGCAAGCTTGATAACCGATGTGAATATCCGGGAATAGGAACGCATGGTGGGTTCTGACCTCCGGCAGCTTCACAATTTTGAACTTTGCCTTGGTCATAATGCCTAGCGTACCCTCAGAACCGATAAAAATAGGCAGCAGGTTCGGGCCGGTGGAGTGTTTGGGAACAGGCAGTGTGTTGATAATGTCACCGTTGGGCAGCACCACTTCCATGGAAAGACACATATCGTCCATTTTCCCGTACTTAGTGGACAAAATGCCGATGCCGTTATGGGCCAGCGCACCACCCACGGTACAACAGGTCATGCAAGACGGCAGGTGCATCACGGAGTAACCCTTTTCGTTCACATAGTCTTCCAAAGTAGCGAAGATCATACCGGTCTCACAGGTAACCGTTCCGGCCTCCACATCCAGGTCTATGAGCTTATCCAGCCGCTTAATGTCCAGCAGAATACCGCCAGCAACGGGCAGAGCACCGCCCTGGCTGCCTGAACCGCCACCCCAAGTAGTCACGGGAATCTTATAGTAATTGGCAATTTTCATCACCTTGGAAACTTCCTCAGTGGTGCCGGGACGAACCACGATATCGGGCATAGGGCCCTCTTCGCCTGCATCCTGCCACTTACGGCTCAACCAAAAATAGTCCACAGAATAAACCGCTCTCTCCGTTTTCTTTGTGGATACATTCTCAACGCCCACAGCATCCTCCAATTCGGAACGGATCATGTGAAACATCAAAGATCTCTCTTGCATGTTATTTCATCCTTTCTTTCAATCAATAGGATTGATAATCCAGTTTTCGCCATAGATGCCGGGGAATCCACCGCGGGCAACCAAAGAAGTATTATCTTCATGGGCCAACAACCACTTATTTTTTGCCCACAGCATACCCTGCTTCCGATTTTCCAGCGGTTGGTTTGTTCCCCGCTGCAATCCTACGATACAGGAAAAGCCGTTCTTTGTCACCTCGCAGGGACAAAAATGCAAGGTATCGGAGTAAACCTCCACCATTTCGCCCTCGGCAAGGTAAAAGGCTTTTATCTTATTGGCATCCAAACGGTTATTCTTGTCCATATCACTGCGCTTGGCAAGCAGCAGCACCAGCTCTCGCACGGCGATGTTGAGCTCGTTGCAGGTATGCCACTCCAAAGCATTGAGTTGGTTGGAATGACCCCAGCAAAGGCCCATCTGTTCATCCAGCTGGCCGCAATACTCCTGACGTAGCGCGGCAGTTTCCGGCATATTTTCCAACTGCTCAATGGAAGCCTGATAGGAGCTGCCTTCGGTGGGGAACTCTACGGCTGCCTCCGCAGCAGCGCAGAAAGCAACAGTATTCTCTACGATCACACGACCATAAGGCTTAAAGGCCTCGTCATAGACGCTGTAAATCTTGATTTGGGGATTGGCGTTCTGTAAAGCTGTCAATCTATCCATTACCGAATAACCCCCTCATGCTCTTTCATAAACGCGAGCACTTCCCCGAAAGAGGGAATGCCTTCCTGAGCGCCCACCCGAGTACACTTTAAAGCAGATGTAGCAGATGCAAAAGCAGCTGCCTCTCTAACCGTCATGCCCTTGACTTGAGCAGCCACAAATGCACCATGGAACGTATCGCCTGCGCCGTTGCTGTCCACCGCGTTAACGGGGAACACCGGATAACGAACGGCTTTCCCATTCTCCCAGACGAAGCCGCCCCGGCTGCCCTGTGTAACAATCAAAACTTCAAGGTGGTATTCCTCATATAATTTCTTCGCTGCCTCTTCCGCCGTAGCGCAACCGGTATATTTCAGCGCAAACTCCTCCGAAGGAATGAGTACATCCACCAACGGCAGCAGCCGTTCGATTCCGGGATAGGGATTGCCCGCATCCAAGCTGACCTTCACACCATATTCTTTCGCCTTTTGGGATGCATAGATGGCGCATTCCATCTGATGTCCGTCAAGGTGCAGATACTTGGCATTTTTCAATGTATCCAGATCCACATCGCCCTCTTCCGGCGGCGTGACCGTGCCACGATTCCAAACGCAGGTACGGCTGGCATTGCTGACATTCAGCAGCACTACGCTGTGGAAAGACTGGGAATCCGGGATTACTCTCACTCCCTGCCGTCCAACACCGTAAGTATCAAAGGCTTTGCGGATATAATCGCCATACATATCATCGCCCAAAGTGCCCATATAGCAACTCTTTACGCCCAGCTTGCTCACCGCCACCAGCGCGGTAGCGCAAGGGCCGCCTCCCTGGAATTTGGTTTGCAGGCTTTGCAGCTTTGTGTCTTCCTTGGGGTAACTCTCCGTGGTTACCAGAATATCCAGAAGCGCAGCGCCAATTCCAACAACCTCAGCCATATCAGTCCGCTCCCAAAAGCTTGATCTTCTCAATGGCAAATTCCTTCACAGCCTTGATTGGATCCTTCATGTATGTATCGATGCCGATAATGCTGGGATCAACAGTGCGCACCGTATCCAGGAAAGCGCAGCACACATCCGTACCAAAATTGACCTTGCGGATACCGGCCTTGATGGAGGCGCGGATCTGATCGTCAGGCACGCCGCTGCCACCGTGAAGCACCAAATGCGCATCCAGAGCCTCATGCAGCTCGGCAATGCGTTCCAGTGCCAAAACCGGTGCCTGCTTATAATGTCCGTGGGCAGTACCCACCGCCACAGCCAGCGCTGCAACGCCGGTACCTTCCACAAACCGCACAGCCTCTTCCACCTTGGTATACTCAGTGCTGACGCCGTCCTTGGCAGAACCCACGTGACCCAACTCACCTTCCACAGTCACATTCACAGCAGCTGCCATGTCCACTACGGACTTGGTAATGGCAATATTTTCTTCCAAGGGCTTTTGAGAAGCGTCGATCATTACGCCGGTAGCGCCGTAGCGCAGCGCTCTTAGTGCCTGCGGCACACCTGCGCCGTGATCCAAATGGAAAGCGGCAGGAACACGCATAGTCTCCACCGCCTCCATAATGGCAGGCGCCACAAAACGGGCCAGATCCGAGTCAAACAGGCGGCTGTACATCTGGAAGATCACGGGAGCACCGGTCTGCTCCGCTGCCTGCATAATGCCAAGCACCGTCTCGGTATTATAAACGTTGAACGCAGGGATCGCAAAACCCCCTTCTTCACCCAATTCCAAAATTTCCTTCAAATCGTAGCGCATAGTTTTATCCTCCAAAAGTAATCAATCTAAGCAATCAAAGCGCAAGCCGGGAACGTATTTGCAGAATTCCCGTATGTGCTCGGTGATGCTGCCTTCAATTTCCGACATATGATGGATATACGGGCCTTCAATGAGAGCCCGCTCCACACGGGAAAGATTTTTAAACTTGCCCCAAAGGTAGGTACCGCCAGTATACGGGCCCTCAGCACTGTCACACTCACACACCGCAATAGAGTAATCTCCGTGATCCTGGTCGATACGGACAGCGGTGTAATGTCCCTGCTCCACTTGAAACCACTCCTGCATGTTGACCACCTTGCAGGGCTCACCCTTTTTATGCAGCGAGTAAGCAAAAGGACCGCAATGCCACAATAGCTCTATATTCCGGTCAGTAGGATGCCGGGTAGTAAATTCACCCAGGAACGGAATCTTCTTGCCCAAAGTCAGACTTTTCAAAAGCACCTGGGTCATCACCGCATGAACATCGCTTTCGCAGCCGATGATATAGCCCATGTCCGCCAAGATCGCATAAGCGGTACAAGGTACAACGCCCACCATCTGCCGCATAGCAGACCAGCACTCCGCAGAAATTGCGTCCACCTGATACTCTTCGAAAATCTGCTGATACAATAAAACAAAGGCGTAAATCTTCTCTGCCACCGCATCAGAAGCATCGTCCATTTGATACATCTGGCGCAATTTCTTGGCGCCGGCAGCCAGCTCCTCCTGCCGAGTAGCAAGGATGCGATTAAACTTATCCTCCACCACCGCCAGATTCACCGGAACAAGACGTACGTCAAATTTTTCCATCAATTCGCTCTCATTGCAAATTACGGAGCAGAAAGGCTTGGGTCGGCAGCCCACCTGGGCGATCCGCATGCCGGAGAAATTCTTCACCGCACAGGCAACCCCGGCAAACCGCAGAAAACCTTCCCGGAATATGGGATCTTCAATAAAGCAATTCTCAATGTATGTAAAGGGAACATTCATTCTTTGGAGCATCCGGCTCATGCCAAAAAGGCCGCATTGGGAATCGGTATACCGGGTTCCGTTCGACTCAAACACATCGTCCTGAGGGCCCCAGAGCAACACCGGCTTTCCAATGGCCTTAGCCACCATACCGGCCACTTCCTCGTTGCCAAAATTGCCGTTTATCAAGAAAACCGCATCCACCTGCTCTTCCCGGAAACGTCGGACCACCGCGTCCACATCCCGCTCGGAAAACAGCACGCCCACATCGTTGATCCCAGTAAGGTCAACAAACGAAATACACTCATTCTCAAAATTTTCTTTAATATACCGCACCGCCTTAGCGCAGCGCTCCTCCGCCCTCTCCCAATTAAATGCACCGGGGCGAGCGGTTACGTCGCGGCGAATGGGGACTAAGCCAATTTTGATAGAAAATTGCATCACTTTTCCTCCTGTTTGATAGATGATCTATCACTTAATAAAAGAAACCACATCGTTAGCTTCTCTATACGACAGAAATTCTATCACACCTCCCATATTTTTTCAATAGAAAATACAAATTTTATTTGCTTATTTTGAAAAATAATGCTATTATTCTCATAAATAACCCCATTTTACTCAACGGAGGTTGCACATGAAGCATACAATAAGCCAAATTCGCAGCCTGTACTCTACCTTTGGCAGAGGAGAAAAAAAGATCGCCGACTGGATTCTGTCCAATCCGGCTGACCTCATCAGCCTGTCCATCAGCGAGGTTGCCGCCGTCTGCGGCTGCGGCGATGCCACCGTGATCCGCTTTGCAAAGCGCCTGGGTCTGTCCGGCTTTCAGCAGCTGAAAGTCAATATTGCCCGGGAATTGGGCGGCAGCATCACCGGAAACATTGCCTTCTCCTCTGACGACAGCTTGATGGACATCTACAAAAAGCACATCACGGACATCAAGATCACCTTGGATGATACCATGAGCTCCCTGGATGAAACCGCACTCGCGGGTGCAGTGAACGCACTGCTGAACGCCAGATCCATTTCGATCATTGGTCTGGGCAATTCCGCACCTGTGGCCCAGGACGCTGCCCACAAATTTCTCCGGGCAGGTCTGCCTGCCAGCGCATACTCTGACAATCACATGCAAATGATCGTATCTTCCCATCTGGGTCCTGCAGATGTGGTGCTGGCCATTTCCCACTCCGGTTCTTCTCTGGATATCATCTCTGCCTTGGAGCAGGCAAAATCCCGGGGCGCAATCACTCTGTGCATCACCAATCACGGAAAATCCCCCATTTTAAAACATTGCGACTACCCCCTGTTCACAAACGCCCAGGAAACCAAGCACAGCATTCTGGCCATGACCTCCCGAATCGCTCAGCTGGCCATCATCGACACCCTGTACACCTGCCTGGTTCTCCGGGGCGGCGACAGTGCCGCCGAGGCCATACACGCCACAGAAGCAGCCTTGGAAAGCAAGAAATACTAAAAAAATCCTCCGGGTGATTACTCGGAGGATTTTTTGTTAGAACTGAGTAGGCTCAATGTGCCAGATTTCCTGGGCATACTGACGGATCGTTCTGTCAGAAGAGAACTTTGCACCGCTGGCAATATTCATCAGGCACTTACGTCCAAAGGCCAACCGGTCTGCATAATCGGCATTGGCTCTGAGCTTGGTTTCAATATAGGAGGGGTACTCCCACAAAATATAGTAGTGGTCTGCCCGATGCCAGCCGGTGCCGTCCAGAAGAGCATGGTACAGTTCCCGCTGATCGTCATCGGTGGGCACGGTACCGTCCACCAGGGTGTCCAGCGCCCGGCGCAAGTGATGATTATTATCATAAATACCCCGGGGCTGATAATACTGAGCGCCTTCATTGATCTGATCCACCGTCAGGCCGAAGATATAATTATTCTCCATGCCCGCTTCCTTGACGATCTCCACATTGGCGCCATCCAGAGTACCCAAGGTCACCGCGCCGTTGAGCATCAGCTTCATACAACCGGTACCGGAGGCTTCCGTGCCCGCAGGAGAAATCTGCTCGGAGATATCCGCCGCGGGAATGATATGCTCCGCATAGGAGCAGTTATAATTCTGCACGAATACCACTTTCAGCTTTTCCGCCACATCCGGGTCATTATTCACCAGTCGGGCGAGCCGGTTGATATAGCGAATGATTGCCTTTGCCCGGGCATAACCGGGCGCGGACTTTGCGCCGAAAATAAAGACTGTGGGCTGGAAATTGGGCAATTCACCATTTTTCAGCCGGAAGTAAATATCCGCAATGGACAAGGCATTCATCAACTGCCGCTTATACTCGTGCAGCCGCTTTACCTGCACGTCAAAAATGAAATCCGGATTCAGAATCACGTTCTCTTTCTCGGCAATAATCTTGCAAAGCTGCTCTTTCTTCTGACGCTTGATGGCATTAAACTGCCGGACCATATCGTCATCAATCATGGGTTTCAGTTTGGTGATCTGATCCAGATCCCCAAGAAAATCACCGCCGATGCGATACTTGATCATTTGGGTAAGCTCCGGGTTACACTGGCCCAGCCAGCGCCGGGGGGTAACGCCATTGGTCTTATTCTGGAAGCGCTCCGGATAGACCGCGTACCAATCCCGGAACAGATCATCCTTCAAAATCTGGCTGTGGATCTCCGCCACGCCGTTGATATAGCTGCCCACATAAACACTCAAATTGGCCATATACGCAGTATTATCCCGAACAATGAACAAATTGGGGTGCTCGCTGCGGAGCTTTTCATCAATACGCAGAATAATATCCACAATTTCCGGCACCACAGAACGCAAAAGATCCAGATTCCACTTTTCCAGCGCCTCACCCATAACCGTATGGTTGGTGTAAGAGAAGGTTTTCTGAGCAATAGAAAAACTCTGATCGAAATCCATACCCTCTGCCATCAACAGCCGGATCAGCTCCGGAATGGACATGGCAGGGTGAGTATCGTTCAGCTGCACCGCATAAAACTCCGCAAAATGGCTCATATCGGTGCCGTGAACATTCTTATAAACCCGGAGCATATCCTGCAAGGATGCGGAAGAAAGCACGTACTGCTGCTTGATACGCAGGCGTTTGCCCTCCCATGTGGAATCATTGGGATAGAGCACACGGGTGATATCCTCTGCCTTATTTTTCTGAGTCAGCGCCCGCAAATAGTCCTGGTCGTTAAAGGCATTGAAATCCAACTCTTCCTCGGCTTCGCACTGCCAAAGGCGCAGTGTGCCGATATTCTCCGTTCCGTAGCCGATCACCGGGACATCATAAGGAACGGCAAGAACCGTATGATCGGGGAAAGAAACCTTAACGCTGTGATTATACCGGCGGTAAGACCAGGGGTCACCAAATTTAGACCAATCGTCCGCCATCTCCCGCTGATTGCCGTATTCATCAAAGCTCTGCTTAAACAGGCCGAATTTATAACGCAAGCCGTAACCAGACAGGGGAATATTCTCCGAAGCGGCGCTATCTAAGAAACAAGCCGCCAGTCTTCCCAGACCGCCGTTGCCCAAAGCGGCATCTTCCACCTCTTCCAGCACCGCCAAATCTACGCCTTGCTCAGCAAACAGCTGCTTCATTTCATCCAGAATGCCCAGATTGAACAAATTGGAATACACCAACCTGCCGATCAAATATTCCGCAGAGATATAATACGCTTTCCGCTGATGCATGCGGATATGCTTGGAATGGTTCCAGTTGTCCGAAATGCTCATCATCACCGCTTCACCCAGCGCCTCATGGAGCTCCTGCGCTGTTGCCTCACGCAGGGACACGTCGTAGGTGTATTTCAGCCGTGCTTCCGTCCATTTCAAAATATTCAGGCAATTATACTTCATATTTCCATTCTCCGATCTTCATTATGGGGAATATTATATTCATTATTTCATCGGGGCAGACGGTCAAAACACGCCGTAAGCCCATGGATTTTCGCCGCAAGATGATCGTAACCACCAGTCAGACGCCAGGTCCAGTTATCCTGTGTCCGGGTTCCGGGGAAATTCATTCTTCCCACTTTCCCCAATTCCAAAAAATCCTGCATCTGTATTACGCAAAGGTCACACCGGGAGGCCATTGCCGTACGGATCACACCCCAAACATACCCTTCCTCCCGGGAAAGGCCCATATAGGAAGTGCAATAAGTCAAGGTATCCGCAGATGCGGTTTCCAGCCACTGACGGCAGGTCATATTATCATGAGTTCCGATGTAACAAACTGCGTTTTTTATGTGATTATGAGGTAAATATGCAGATGGTTCACGGGAATCAAAGGCAAAACACAGAACTTTCATGCCCGGAAATTCCAGCTCATCCCGCAAATCCAGCACATCTTGAGTCAATATGCCCAGATCCTCAGCAATCAGCGGCAGATCCGGCAGCTTTTCTTTTACCTCCCGAAAAAAATCTGCCCCGGGGCCCGGGATCCATTGGCCATTGCGGGCTGTTTCTTCCCCGTAAGGTACTGCCCAATAGGCAACAAAGCCACGGAAATGATCCAGCCGAATTCGGTCATACAGCCGGGCTGCCGCCGAAAGCCGGTTAAGCCACCAGCAGTAACCATCCTGTTTCATCACGTCCCAGCGGTAAAGAGGATTGCCCCAAAGCTGCCCATCCCGGGAAAAGCCGTCCGGCGGAACGCCGGCAACGGAAGTGGGATTCCCATGTCCGTCCAGCTGAAACAGTTCCGGCGCGCACCACACATCCACCGAATCATAGGGCACATAAATGGGCACATCGCCAATGATCTGCACGCCCTTTTCATGGGCGTAAGCTTTCAGCGCATCCCACTGGCGATAAAACAGGTACTGCACAAAGCAATAAAAGCGAATCTCCCGGCTTTTTTCCTGTCGAAAACAGTCAATTGCCTCCGGCTGACGAAATTTAAAAGGCGTTTCCCAACAATGCCAGCTTTGACCGCCATTTTGGTCTTTTAACGCCATATAAAGGGCATAGTCCAAAAGCCATTCCCGGTTTTCTTCGCAGAATCGGTCAAAATCTTCACTTCCGGGAAAACGGTTGTACGCCAAGCGCAGCACGTTCAGCCGATTCTCATAAAGTGCGCCGAAATCCACCCGGTCCTCCCGGTCGCACCAGCGCACCGAGGAAATCTCCTGCCCTTGCAGAAGACCCTGTTCCACCAATTCATCCAAATCAATGAGGTAATGGTTTCCGGCGAAGGCGCTATAAGACTGGTAAGGAGAATCTCCGTAACCCGTGGGATTCAGCGGCAATATCTGCCAAAAGCTCTGCCCCGCCTCAGAAAGAAAATCCACAAAAGCAAAAGCTGTCTTGCCAAGCGTACCCACACCATAAGGCCCAGGCAAAGAGGTTATGTGCATTAAAACACCGCTTTGGCGCATGGCTTTCGCTCCTTCATAAGGATAGTTGGATGATGTTTCAGTCTATGAAAAAATGCCCTGGTTGTTCCTAACCGGGCAAAGCAAAAACCGGCAAACGACAAAAAACATCACACCTATAAAGAGTAATACAAAATTAACTTTTTGTCAAGAAAAAGCCGTTATTCCCAGTATTTTCTTGACCCAAACAATTTGCATTATCCTATATCTGTTAAAAAACGGACCTGCCGAATGGCAGGTCCGTAATTCTATGAAAATTAAGCTTCCAGGTTGATGCCGGTTTCCTTGTTGAACACGTGGCAAACATGGCCCGCAAAGCCAAACTTAACGGTAGAACCGGTGGTCAGTGCGCGCAGATCTTCGCCGGTCATATTCATGGTGGAGATTACCAGAACCACGTCGCGGCCCATAGCAGTAACGTGCAGGTGGACGGAAGAACCCATCATTTCTGCCACGTCAACCTTGGCGGTGATGCCGTCCTCAACCAGGCTCAGGTGCTCAGGACGAACACCCAGAACGATCTCCTGTTCAGCCACATCATTGGCAGCCAGCTTAGCCTGCTTTTCGGCGGACAGCTCAACAGTCTGATTGTCCAGCTGGACAGCGTACTTGCCGTCAACCTTAATGAGCTTGGCATCAAACATATTCATCTGCGGTGCGCCGATAAAGCCGGCAACGAACAGATTGTAAGGATGATTGAACACTTCCTGAGGAGTGCCGATCTGCTGAATGAAACCGTCCTTCATAATAACGATCCGATCGCCCAGAGTCATAGCCTCGGTCTGATCGTGGGTAACGTACACGAAGGTGGTGTTGATGCGCTCGCGGAGCTTAATAATCTCAGCACGCATCTGGTTACGCAACTTAGCGTCCAGGTTGGACAGCGGTTCGTCCATCAGCATGACGGCGGGGTCACGAACGATGGCGCGGCCGATGGCAACACGCTGACGCTGACCGCCGGACAAAGCCTTGGGCTTACGGCCTAAGTACTGAGTAATATCCAGAATTTCGGCAGCTTCCTTGACCTTCTGGTCGATCTCTGCCTTGGGAACATGGCGCAGCTTCAAGCCAAAGGCCATGTTATCGTAAACAGTCATGTGGGGGTACAAAGCGTAGTTCTGGAAAACCATAGCGATGTCGCGATCCTTAGGAGCGACGTCGTTAACCAGACGGTCGCCGACATACAGTTCACCTTCAGTGATTTCTTCCAGGCCAGCGATCATACGCAGAGTGGTGGACTTACCGCAGCCGGAAGGACCGACCAGAACGATAAATTCCTTGTCTGCGATTTCCAGGTTGAATTCCTGGACAGCAACGACGCCTTTATCGGTGATTTGCAGATTGACTTTCTTTTCGGGCTGCTCATCAGCACCCTTTTTCTTTTTCTTCTTGTTCTGCTTTTCTTCGTCGCCGCTGAAGGGGTAGATTTTCTTGACATTTTTCAGGCTTACACTTGCCATGCTTTCTCGACTCTAAGCACACCGACTCCTCGCATGTGCTCTCACATTCCGCGCAGCAAAAGTCGCGGAAGCTTTACGACAGGTCTCCACACTGCCGCACCGTGAGTCAGACGGGGTTTATCCTCCTTTATTTTAGCAGATTTACGTCTATTTTTGTGGAGTAGGCGCAATCCACCTGGATACATACATGTTACCACACAGGTCAAGAATATTCAATAGTTTTTTCTGCATTTTCCGGAAAAATCCCAGATTTTTCTCAACCCAGAGTATAGCCGTCTTCACAAGCGGAAAGATCGGTGCTGTAATATGCTGTCATGGCATTCTGCAAGTAGATTGCATCCTTTACCGCCGCCGTTTCATAGGCAGAGTGCATGGCAAGCTGAGGCAACCCGATATCCACCGTGGGCACAGAAACATGGCTCAAAGAAATATGACCCAAGGTCGAACCGCCGGGCAGATCCGCCCGATTCAGATAATTCTGTACCGGTACCTGCGCTTTGGTGCAAATCTTTCGGAAAATAGCAGCAGACACTCCGTCTGTTGCATAGCGCAGGTTGGCATTGAATTTCACCGCAATGCCCTCGCCCAGAACCGGGGCATTGGCGCTGTCGGCATACTCCGGATGATTCGGATGCACAGCATGGGCATTATCCGCCGAGACCATAAAGGATTGGGCCAGCAGCTGCTCCAAGGGCAGGTTCCGTGCCTTGCAGATTCGCTCCAAAACATCTTCCAGCAATGTGGAAGCCGCGCCCTGGGCCGAGGAAGATCCAACTTCCTCACTGTCGAACACGCACAACAGGGGAATATTGCCCGTTTCCTTTGCAGCCAGGAATCCCCGGGTACAGCCCCAGGCACATTCCAGATCATCCAGGGCAGCGGCAGAAATATACTCCCCATCCACACCCCAGACAGATGCCTTTTGCCGCACATACAAGTAAAGGTCTCTGCCCAGGATCTTGCCCCCTGCCAACTCTGTCAGCAATTTATCCAGCTTGCCCTTGGCATCCTTACTGCCTAACAGGCAGACGGTATCCACTGCCGGATTCCACGCCCGGCCGTCATTGGCGCTGCGGTCCATATGAATAGCCACATTGGGCATCACCGCAAGATCCCGGTCAATATCCACCAAAACGTTCTTCACGCCGGTTTCCGTTTCCACTGTGACTCTGCCGGCAACGGATAACGGTCGATCCAGCCAGGTAGCCATGAGCATTCCGCCGTACTTCTCCGTAGCAAGACGGGTATAAGTTCCGCAAAGCTCACCGTTTTCCTTCACCTTAAAGGTGGGGCGGTCAGAATGGCTGGCGGTCATCATAAAGCCCTTAGGTGTAACCCCGGGAATCCGGAACGCAACCACAGAAGTGCCGCCACGGACCATAAAATATTTTCCGCCGGGAACCAGATCCCAGTTCTCTGCCTCAGAAAGACGGGTATAACCCGCTTTTTGAAGCATGTCTGACAAATATGCAGCAGCATGGTACACGCTATGGGCAGCATCCAGAAATTCTACCAGATCCTGTATCTTCTTATCCATAGAAACCGCTCCTTCAATCATCATTTTACCAACTGACAGAACAAATCGATCTGATCGGCAATGGTTTGCAGCGCACCCCGCCAGAATTCCTTATCCGTCAGGTCAATATCTGCCACTTTGGCGGTATCCTCTACCGTGGCCACGGTGGTAGTATAAAGCAGCTTCTTATATTTAGGCACAAAGCTTGCGCCCTCGTTCAGATACTGAGCGTACAGGCCCCGGGCAAACAGGCCACCGAAAGCATAGGGGAAATTATAGAAGGTAGGACCGTAATAATGGCTCTTGCACACCCACATATAAGGGTGCATACAGTTATGATCCAAGCCGTCGCCATAGGACTGCTTCTGGGCCTCGGTCATAAATCCGCAAAGAGCATCGGCATTCATAAACTGCTCCTCCCGGTTTTCAAACACCATAGCCTCGAAACGGAAACGGGAATAAATATCGCAGATGATCTGAGTGGCGTCTTGCAGCTGAGATTCGATCAGTGCCAGCTTTTCATCGTCAGAAGCAGCGCTTTCAATGGCCGCAGCCATGACCACGCACTCATTGAAAGTAGACGCAGTCTCCGCCACGGGCATGGAATAATCCTTATTCAGCGGCTTATGATTCTGAATGCACTGGTTGTGGAAAGCATGACCCAGCTCATGCGCCAGAGTAACCACGTCGGTAAACATTCCGTCGAAGTTGGTGAGAATACGGCTCTCGCCCAGGCACTCGGCGCCGGCGCAGAATGCGCCGCCCACCTTGCCGTCTCTGGGATAAAAGTCGATCCAGGCATCGTCAAAGGCCCGGGCAACCATATCGGTCAATTCCTTGTCGAAAGCAGAAAACTGCTTGACCAGATAATCCTTGGCTTCCTGGGCGGTAAACTTGGTAGAGGCGTTACCCATAGGCGCAAACATATCGTACCAAGGCAATCCGTTTTCGTGGCCTAGTGCTTTTGCTTTGGCTTTCAAATACTCCCAGAACTTGGGCAAATACTCATCCATCGCGCCAAGCATAGCATCCAAAGTCGCCTTTTCCATATGAGAATGCTTCAAGGTCCGCATCAGGGGTGATTCGTAACCTCTTAATTTGCAGTCGGAAATGGTTTCCAGCTTAATGGAATTCAGGGCGAACGCCACCGAATCCTTGATCCGGTCGTAGCAGGCGATCTCCGCCTCATAAGCAGCCTTACGAACCTCGGGGTCTGCATCATAAGCAAGATTCCGAATGGTGGACAGATTGGTGGTTTCTCCCTTATAACTAACCGGAACGGTGCTGGTCAGATAACCTTGCAGGTCGCTCCACGCGCTGCCGCCGGACAGCTGCATCCGCGCCATGATCTCCTCGCCACGACCGGGGAGCAGATACCGGCTGGATTCGGCAATTTTACCCAGCATAAAGCGGTATTCTTTCAGCGTCTCATCCGCATCCACCAGTTCCATCAGGTTGGGCAGCTTGGAAAGCCAATCCCGGAACGCCGCATCCGGAGCTGCCACAGCGCTGTACATAGCCATCAGTCTGCCCAGCTGAGATGCTGCCTCCGGGTCCCGGGTATTGGCAGACTGGCGCAACGACGCATAAAGGCCAAGCTTGTTTACCAATTCATTAATCTGCTCCTGCAACGCAATACCCTTGCGCAGCGCAGCCTTGGGTTCCATGGTTTCCAGTTCCTTTGCAAAAGCGGAAAATTCTTCCAGCTTATTCTTGGCAACTTCCACATCCTGTGCAAAAGCGGGGTCATCAAAGCCCTTATAAATCGGGTCAAGGTTCCATACTTCGTTCATAATAATTCCTCCTAAAATTTAGGTTTTCTATATTTTACAACACCCGGCCCGTTCCGTCAACCACCCGTTGGTGAGCAAAAATCGGACTGCTGTTCCCTGCCCGGTTTCCCTTTTCTTCATTTTTCGACATTTTTTGTCGAAAAGTTCTGATATTCTCTATTTTTTGTCGATAATCCTCTACTTTTGACGAACGATTGTTTCCGTTTTTTCCTTGCAAAAAACGATTCATTATGCTATGCTTTATTTGTCGCACACGGTAGCAGGGAACTGCCGTGAACTTAGGGGAAATAATCTTCAAATGACAGGAGAGGAAGTTATGGATAACCGCACAACTGTATTCATCGCCGACAGCGCAGAGGAATTTTGTTCCCATTTGAGCGCTGCCCTAAATCACACCGACGCATTTTTGGTAGTGGGGACTGCCAACGACGGAGAGCAGACCATTCGCATGGTCCAGCAATTAAAGCCCGATATTCTGGTACTGGATCTGATGCTGAGCAAGCAGGACGGACTGAGCGTTCTAAAAGCAATGTCCGGCATGGACAAGCGTCCCGCCACCTTGGCTACATCCGGTTTCGTCACCGAATACGTATCTTCTGCGGCGGCCAACTTGGGCGCCCGGTATCTGATGCTCAAACCCTGCGATATGGCCACCCTTGTGGAACGGCTGGAAGAAATCCGCGGCGGAAATAACCTGCGGCAGATTCCTTCCCGTCAGCTGGACAAAACCAGCATTGAAGCCATGGTCACCGGGATCATTCACGAAATCGGCGTGCCCGCCCACATCAAAGGCTATCAATACCTGCGGGAAGCGATCATCATTGCCGTTAACGACATGGACGTGATCAACGCCATCACCAAGGTGCTGTATCCCCAGGTGGCAAAAGCTTTCCAGACCACGCCAAGCCGTGTCGAAAGAGCAATCAGGCACGCCATCGAAGTAGCGTGGGATCGGGGCGATCTGGACACTTTGCAAAGATTTTTTGGTTACACAGTCAGCAACACCAAAGGCAAACCTACAAACTCCGAGTTTATCGCTCTGATTGCAGACAAGCTGCAATTACAGCTGAAAAACCGGGCAGTCAGTAACCTGTAAGCAACAAAACACTCCTGCAAAAGGCAGGAGTGTTTTTATTTAGCTTTTCTTCTTCACAATAACTGCCGCGACCCCCGCGCCGGCACCGACTGCCGCAACCGCAGCTGCCACAATCACCACCGCCCAGGGAAACTCCTCGGTTTTTTCCGTTTCTTCCTGTCGGATATAATTGCAGATCAGACAAGCTCCGTTTTCCATATCGTGAGGTGATTGATCCAGCAATGCACCGCAATGATAACACAGCAGTCGATGATTGCTTTCATCTGTTTCCCATTCCCCATCGTAAGAATGCAGGGCATCTCTTTCGCAGCCGCATTCATCGCAGAGCGTATCGCAGCTATCTTCCCATGTGTGCAGCGCCTCATGTAACCTTTCATTGCATCCACTGCAATTATACCAGTGGTACGCATCATCATAAAGAACAGTATCAACCTTCTGATGGGTATGATTTGCAGCCGGAACAATCACAAAACCGCACTCTGTACAT
Source organism: Faecousia sp. (assembly GCA_045589195.1). Lineage (GTDB taxonomy): Bacteria > Bacillota > Clostridia > Oscillospirales > Oscillospiraceae > Faecousia. The sequence continues at coordinate 21,927 of JAZNFY010000029.1, forward strand.
ACCTGGGGTATGGTATCCGTGGCTTCTGCGCCGGGAGTATGCGCAGTCATATCCTTCTTGCCATCACACTTGCTGCAAACATGATAATGACCCTGCTCGTCGGAAGACCATTCCGTATTATAGGAATGACTGACAGGTCTGGTCGCGGCGCAAAATTCGCAGTCGCCGTCACAGGGATTTGCATAAGTGTGCGTATTAGTCTTGGATAATGTCTCCGTTTTAGTGCCGCCGCAAAGGGTACAGGTATAAGTTCGGACACCGGTATCCCGGCAGTTTGGTTGCAGAGTAATTCTTCCTGTATCCCAAGTGTGTGCCTGGGACTGCATCACCGCGCCGCAATCTGTGCAGGTTTTTATGTGAACATCACCGCTGGGCTTCCAGGAACCGGACGTATGAGGACCGTTAGGTCCGTGATCACCCACAAAGATGACCTCCGGATTCCCTACGCTTATGGAATTTTTTACCCCTTGTGTCCATGTGGCATTGTCCTTGGGATAATACACGGTGACCGTTCCTGCAAAAGCCAAGGGATTGCCGCCGATTGTTCCGGGGGCATTGCCCTGGAATTTTAATGTTTCCAATCCAACACACTGAGAAAATGCGCCATACCCTAACTTTTTCAATGTTGCGGGAATAACCACTTCTTTTATGGCTGCACATCCAGCAAAAGCGCCGGACCCCAATTCTTCAAGCGCGCCGGGAAGAGAAACGGTTTTCATGGATATGCATTTAGAAAATGTATTATTGGGTATTGTTTTCAATGTGTCGGGCAAATCAATTGATTGCAAGGAAAGACAGCTCTCAAAGGCACACTCTCCCAACTGCTCCAAGCCAAAGGGTAATGTCACCTCCTTCAAATTCGTGCATTTATAAAATGTATTATCTGTAAAGGTTTTGATCGTATCAGATAACGTCACCGACTGCAAATAATGACACAGGTTAAACAAGCTGCTATCCAGCTTGTTGACTTTTGCCTTCAAATTGACCTGATGCAGGCCGCTTTCAGCAAAGCAGTTCCAATCAATTTGCGTGACAGTTTCCGGAATGGTCAGGGAAACTTTCTTTTCAGGGTCAAAGGCCTGGGCAAAGGCCATGGGCCCCAGGGTGGTGACAGAAGTCGGCAGCTGCAAGCCTTGCAGGTTGGAACAAACAGCAAAGGCGCTCGTTCCGATTTGGCGGAGGCCGCTTGGAATCTGCACAGTTTTCAAAGCCGTACAGCCAATAAATGCATTTTCGGGGATCATCTGCATACCGGAGGAAACTACCGCGTTTTCCAACCGGACGCATTGATAAAAGGCATTGTCTCCCAAGGTCTTTACCGTATTGGGCAATGTAATCTGCTTTAAGTTTTCGCACATGGCAAAGGCATACGCGCCAATGGTCTCCACCGATGAGGCAATGGAAACAGCGGTAAGCTGGGGAAAGTTAATAAACGCCCGGGTGCCGACAGCCGTGATGCCTTGCTGAATTTCAATCTGCTTGACATAGCCGCCAAGACCGTCCCAGCATACCTTGGGGCCTTCGCCGGTATACCAAATCGCGCCGTAAGCGGGTGCATCCCACATGGCCCCGGTACCGGAGATCGTCAGCTTTCCGTCGCCTGTGAGTGTCCAATCAACCAAATCGCCGCACTTTCCGCTGCCCAAAACACCGCCGGAAAGGGCCGCTTCACCGTAATCCAAAACAGAAACGGGATGCTGATCCAGAAATTCCTTATTGAACTGATTATACCAGGTTTTATGCTCACTTTCGCCGGCATTTTCACCATCGACCCAGCCGTAAGTACGGAATTTGGAACTTCCCCGAAGAAAATAAAGCATTGGCTTTCCGGCGTGAACCCGGTCACTGTCCCAAGTGGCGTCCAGATAGTAATACTTTCCGTCCAGCTTGACAATATTCCAGCCGTGGTTATCGCCAACGATCAGACGGCAATCAATTCCGGCCCGGAGCATCATTGCGTAAACCAATGAGGAAAAGCCCTGACAAGTGGTGGATTTTAGCACCAATGCGCCATAGGCAGAATAATAGGCCCGCAGATGATCCGGCGGATTTATCGGGTCTGCGCCGCTGCTGAGCACCGCATCGGAATACTCTATATTTTCGCAAATATAACGATAGATCGCTTCCACCTTCTGATAATCGGTCTTGCCGGTTAAATTCAGGGAAGCCATAACCTGATCCAATTTTTGCTCCAACTGCTTTTCCTGTTGGGCAGAATTGTTATACATCGGTGTAATCTGCAAATCCACATAATGGGTATTACCCTCGATCTGCGTCTCGGCATAAACCCCCACTTGCTGAAATGTCCAGAACATATAATCGCCTTCATCCGAAACGCCGGTATGCTTCACTACCTCTTTTTTCAGAAGCTCCCAATACTCTCTGGTTGAGAAGCGCTCCGGACTGTCAAAATAATATTTCACCTGCACGGAAGGGCTGAACTTTGCAAGCTCACCGCGCACATAGACTGCCGCATCCTGAAAGGACTTATAACCGTTCTTCATTGTCGCTGCCTCTGCCTTCTGCACAGGCAGCAGCATATAAACAAGCACTACGGCTAAAATCAGCGCCACAAACGATTGAAATTGTTTCATATCCACACTCCTTTTTCTGCCAATTCTAACAAAAACCCACAGGCCGGTCAAGCGCATGAAACTGCTTTTTTTCATTGACAGAACCAAGATTTACTTCTATAATGTAAAAGGAGTTTTATGGGTTCTCCCTCTCCCATTTTTGTAATGATCCGGCTGAACCACAGCCACAGGAGGTTTACCGCTATGGATGTTATGCAAAGACTCGCAAATTCAGGCGTCGTGCCCGTTGTCGTAATTGACGATGTGGAAAACGCCATCCCCACCGCCAAGGCCATGCTGGCCGGCGGAATCGACGTAATGGAGATCACATTCCGCACCGCTGCTGCTCCCGAAGCCATCAAGGCCGTGGCAGAAAATTGCCCCGACATGCTGGTAGGCGCCGGCACGATTTTGAATCTGGATCAGTGTAAGCTGGCTGTTCAGATGGGTGCAAAATTTATCGTTTCCCCCGGCTTTGACGCCTCTGTGGTTGGCTGGTGTGTGGAAAACGGCATTGCCGTCACCCCCGGCTGCGTTACCCCCACGGAAATTACCGCCGCTGTGAACATGGGCTTAAAGGTCGTAAAATTCTTCCCCGCCAATGTCTACGGCGGTCTGGACGCCATGAAGAACCTTTCCGGTCCCTTCGTAGGTGTCAAATTCCTGCCCACCGGCGGTGTCAACGCCAAGAATCTGGGCGAATATATCAGCGCACCCTTTATCCATGCGGTGGGCGGCAGCTGGGTTTGTCCCAAGGCTGATATCCAGGCCGGCAACTGGGAAAAGATTACCGCACTGTGCACAGAGGCCCGCAATGCTGTTTTGGGCTTTGAGCTTGCTCACATTGGCATCAACATGCCCGATGCCGACGCTGCTGCCAAGCTGGCAGAAACGCTGGAATCGGCATTTAATCTGCCCGCAAAGGACGGCAACAGCTCCATCTTCTCCTCTTCTGACATTGAGATCATGAAATCTCAATATCTGGGCGCTCAGGGGCACATCGCTCTGCGCACCAACAGTGTGGAGTTGGCCGCAAACGTATTGGTCAAGAAGGGCTTCACCCTAAACATGGACACCGCCAAGTATAAAAACGGCCGCATGACCGTGGTTTACCTGGAACAAGAACTGGGCGGCTTCGCCATTCACCTCTTGCAGAAATAATTAACCTTTACAATACTTTACGGAGGATCAATCATTATGGCAAGAATCATTACCTTTGGCGAGCTGATGCTGCGCCTGCAACCTTACAATTACGAACGCTTTGTACAGTGCGACCATGTGGAGTTCACCTTCGGCGGCGGTGAAGCAAACGTTGCCGTTTCTCTGGCAAACTACGGCATGGACGCAGCCTACGTCACCAAGCTGCCCACCCACGCCATCGGTCAGGCAGCAGTGAACTCTCTGCGCCGCTACGGCGTGGACACCCGGCTGATCACCCGGGGCGGTGACCGGGTAGGTATCTACTTCAATGAAAAGGGCGCTTCCCAACGCGGCAGCGTCTGCATCTACGACCGTGCCCACTCCGCCATTCAGCTGGCCAGCCGCGAGGATTTCGACTGGGACAAGATCTTTGACGGCGCCGACTGGTTCCACTTCACCGGCATTACCCCGGCGCTGGGCCCGAATGTGGTAGAAATCTGCCGGGACGCCTGTAAGGCTGCCAAGGCCCGGGGCATCAAAATTTCCTGCGATTTAAACTACCGCGGCAAGCTGTGGACCCGCGCCCAGGCACGGGAAGCGATGACCGACCTGTGCCAGTATGTGGATGTGTGCATCTCCAACGAAGAAGCCGCCAAGGACGTATTTGGCATTGAAGCTGAGGCCACCGACATTTATGCCGGCGAACTGAACCACGAAGGTTATAAGTCCGTTGCCAAGCAGCTGGCGGACAAATTCGGTTTTGAGATGGTGGCTATCACCCTCCGGGAAAGCCACAGCGCATTTGACAACGGTTGGAGTGCTATGCTCTACAACGTGGCAAAAGACGAGTACTGCTTCTCCAAGAAATACGACCTGCACATCATTGACCGTGTCGGCGGCGGTGACAGCTTCGGCGGCGGCTTGATTTACAGTCTGCTCTCCGGCAAGGACACCCAGGCTGCTGTGGAATTTGCTGTCGCAGCATCCGCTTTGAAGCACTCCATTGAAGGCGACTACAACATGGTCACCGTGGCCGAAGTAGAAAAGCTCGCCGGCGGCGACGGCTCCGGCAGAATCCAGCGCTAAGGAGGAAACACCATGGAAAATCAGGAGATTTTGCAGGAAGAGGAACAGACCAATATCCTGACCCTCACCGACGAAAACGGCGTGGATGTGGACTTTGAATACTTAGACTGCATCGACTACGAGGGTAAGGAATATCTGGTACTGATGCCCGCTGATGAGCTGGCAACGGAGATTGTGATTCTGGAAGTGGAGCCCATTGACGAGGAAACTGAAAACTACCTGTCCGTGGACGACGAGAAGACACTCAACGCAGTATATGACATTTTCAAAGAACGGTATAAAGACATTCTGACCTTTGAGGACTGATAAAGATCAAAAGGGGGCGGGCACTGCACGCGCCCCTTCATTATTCACCTTTCTTTTCCTTGCACTCCTCGCAGCAATTACCCCGGGGGCGGTACTGCAATTCCTGGATTTTATTGGTCACTGTGGTGCAGGGTGCAACAGACTCGGTAATAAACGCGTTGGAGCCGATCACCGCACCAGCGCCGATCACCGTATCGCCGCCCAAAATAGATGCATTTGCATAAATGGTCACATTATCCTCAATGGTGGGATGCCGCTTCTTGCCTCGCAGGCTCTGTCCACCCCGGGTGGAAAGGCCGCCTAAGGTCACACCCTGATAAATCTTCACCCGCTCGCCAATGACCGTGGTCTCGCCGATGACGATACCTGTGCCATGGTCAATGAAGAAGTGTGCGCCAATGGTCGCGCCGGGATGAATGTCAATACCGGTAACGCTGTGGGCATGTTCTGTCATCATTCGGGGAATCATAGGAACACCCAATAAATGAAGCACATGAGCAAGACGGTACACCATAATGGCAAACAGACCAGGGTAAGAAAAAATAATCTCGTCCCGGCTGGTGGCTGCCGGGTCACCGTCGTAAGATGCCTGCACATCCGTCTGAACCAGCGCCCGGATCTGGGGCATCTGCCGGAAAAATTCCAGGGTGATCCGCTGACCTTCCTGCTCCGCCGCCTCCTGGGCCATACCGCCGCCCTGCATAACCAGAGCAATCTGCCGGCTCAGATGAAACATCACATCCTCAATGAGCATGGAAAGATTGTGTTTGGCATTATAAATCTGATAATTCTTTTCCCTGCCGTAGCCGGGGAACACGATTCGCCGCAGCTTGGCGATCACCTCAATCACCACATCCTGATCCGGATGCCGGGACAAGTCGATCTTATCAATATCGCGGTCGTTTCGATAATCCTCTAAAATAAGGTCTACTACATTTTCAATTTGTTGGTTCACGGAAGTCATCATACTGCCTCCTTTTTGGCTTATTATGGTTATAGCATATGGTCTTGGCAAAGTCAATCCGGCAAATGCATTGACACCGGCGGACAGAATTTGTATAATCAAAAGCAAAGATCCACAAGGGGGATATTCTATGCTCTACACATCTGCCCAGCAGCTCATTGGCAGGACACCGCTGCTTGCTCTTGACCGCACGGTTCAAAGGCAAAAGCTTTCCGCGCGGATCCTTGCCAAGCTGGAATTTATGAACATCGCCGGGTCAGTAAAAGACCGGGCAGCAAAATATATGTTGGACGAGGCAGAGAAAAAAGGCCTGCTGAATACTGACTCGCTCATCATTGAGCCCACCTCCGGCAATACGGGCATCGGTCTTTGCGCCGTTGCAGCGCAGCGGGGTTACCGGTGCTGCATTGTCATGCCGGACAGCATGAGTATCGAGCGCCGGCAGCTGATGGCAGCCTATGGCGCGGAAGTGGTGCTCTCCCCCGGGGCTCAGGGCATGGCAGGGGCAATTAGCCTGGCAAATGAATTGGCTGAAAAAAATCCGGGCAGCTTTATTCCCGGTCAATTTATTAACCCCGCAAACCCGAAAGCCCATTACGAGACCACAGGCCCGGAAATTTGGGAAGATACCCAAGGAAAGGTTGATATTTTCGTTGCCGGCGTAGGCACAGGCGGCACAATCACCGGCATCGGGCAATTCTTAAAAGAAAAAAATCCCAACATTACCATCATTGCCGTCGAACCTGCAAACTCCCCGGTGCTTTCCGGCGGCGTGGCAGGAAAACATGGAATACAAGGCATCGGCGCCGGTTTTGCGCCGGAAATCCTCGACAGGTCCGTTATTGACGAAGTTCTTACCGTCCGGGACGAGGATGCTCTTGAAGCCGCCAAAGCCATGGGCAAAACCGAGGGCTTTCTCATCGGTATTTCCTCCGGCGCTGCGCTTTACACTGCCTGCCAGATTGCAGCCCGCCCGGAAAACGCGGGCAAGACCATCGTTACCCTCTTCCCGGATTCCGGCGAACGTTACCTGTCCACAGGACTTTACGATTAAGGTACAGTAAGGGCGTGTCACTTTGGTGACACGCCCTTTTTCTCAGTCTTCAATTCGGCGAATTCTGGCATTTAGGGCAGTAAGCTTATCAATAAGCCGCTCATAACCCCGCTCCACATAATGGATATTCTTTACCCATGTGGTACCCTCAGCAACCAGACCTGCGATCACCAACGCTGCGCCGGCACGAAGGTCATTGGCACTGACCGTTGCGCCATAGAGCTTTTCAACACCGGTGACAATGGCAGTTTTTCCGCTGATCTGAATATCGGCGCCCATGCTCTCCAACTCGTCGCAATAGCCGAAGAACCGGGTCTCATACACGCTTTCCGTCAGGCGGCTGACACCAGAGGCCAGGGACATACACACACAGATCTGGGCCTGCATATCCGTGGGGAAGCCGGGATAAGGCCGGGTCTTTACTGTCGTATGGCTCAAACGGCCGTCGCAGCGGATGCGGATGGCATCGTCATAGTTAACGACCTCTGCACCCATTCCCGCCAGCTTGGAAGTAATACACTCCATATGCTTGGGGATCACGTTTTTTACAAGCACATTGCCGCCGGTAGCTGCCACGGCAGCAAGGTATGTGCCCGCCTCAATCTGATCGGGAATAATGGCATAAGTGCCGCCCTGTAACCGCTCCACGCCCCGGATCTTCACCGTGTCCGTGCCGGCGCCGGAAATGCTGGCACCCATAGTATTTAAGAAGTTGGCCAGGTCAACGATATGGGGCTCTTTGGCCGCATTTTCGATAATGGTCTGCCCGGGTAAAAGCACCGCAGCGATCATGATGTTCACCGTGGCGCCCACGCTGACCATATCCAAACTGATCCGGTTGCCGGCAAGGCCGTTTTTGCCGGGCTCCAAACGCACATACTCATTGGTCTCATCAATGGCCGCACCCAAGGCGGCAAAGCCTTTGATGTGCTGGTCGATGGGTCGGGATGCAAAATTACAGCCACCGGGCAACGCCACGTCTGCACGGCCAAATCTGCCCAGGAGCGCACCCATCAGATAATAGCTGGCGCGCAGTTTCCGAACCAGCTCCGGATTGGGAGAAGTGCTGGTCACATTGGTACTGTCGATCACCACAACACCGGGTTCCCGGGTATCGATCTGAGCACCCAAGCCGCTGAGAATTTGCAGCAAGATCCGCACGTCAGAAATATCCGGCACATTTTCAATTCGGCACACACCGCCCACTAAGAGCGCAGCCGGTAAAATAGCGACAGCAGCATTCTTCGCGCCGCTGATGGTAACCGTACCGTTCAGAGGCAAGCCGCCGTGAATTTCATATCGAGCCAAGGATAATCCTCTCCTTGCAAAAAATGGTTCTTTATCCGGTATGTAATTATACCATATTCTCCTGATTATGTAAAGTAAAAATTAACACATCCTTCGCAGTCCTTTGGGATAATGATTTTTTAACCACACCCCATCCCCTTTTCCCCAACCAAGAGAATAACCGTCCACCGTGACCAGGCACCAGCCCTTCTTGCTGCAAGGCAAAACATTTCCTTCCAGATATCGCTCCGCCTCATCACAGCTCAAAGAAACGGTGCGGTCGCAGGAAGAAAGCCACAGCGCTAATGCATGGGCAGGTTCAAACCGATCCTTCTTCTCCGCGCCTAAGTGAAGGCCCGGCCGCAGCACCTTTAACCCCCGCAGCTGAGGCAACGCAGCGCTCACCCAATAAAGCTCCTGACCGAAGAAAATGTACTTTCCCTCCGGAAGTGTAATGCCCAGCTCCCGGGCAAAGTTTTCCCATAATTTCGGACATTTTTCACCGGAAATCTCTGAAACAGTCCCAGTTTTACCCTCTTTTCGGCGCAAAACCGCGGCAAAGTGCCCCTCGCCCTGCAGCTTATGCGGCCAAAGCCGATATGTGCCCGGATCACCAGGCTCAAACCAAGGGGCTGCCACCGGCTCCGGTTCAAAATCCGGATGGGTCTGCAAAAACAGCCGCACTACCTCTTCGTTTTCCTGGGGCGCAAAGGTGCAGGTGGAGTAAACCAGCCGTCCCCCAGGGCGCACCATTTGAGCGCCGGAATGCAATATTTCTGTCTGCCTGCGAGCGCACATTTCCACCGTTTCCGGGCTCCAATCCGTCACCGCAGCCTCTTCCTTACGGAACATGCCCTCTCCGGAGCAGGGAGCATCTACCAGAACACGGTCGAAATAGCCCGGGAACTGCTCAGAAAGACGCTGTGGATGCTCATTGGTTACCAGCGCATTGGCAATACCCATTCTCTCTATATTCCGGGACAGGATCTTAGCCCGTTTGGGGTTGATCTCATTGCAAAGAAGCAGTCCCTCCCCCATGAGTCTGCCGGCGATCTGGGTGGATTTCCCACCGGGCGCCGCACACAGATCGCAGACCTTTTCCCCGGGCATCGGCGCAAGCAATGCCACCGGCGCCATAGCGCTGGCCTCCTGTAAGTAGTATACGCCGGCCTCATGATATGGGTGCAAACCGGGTCGGCTTAGGACATCATAATAAAACCCCATCGGCTCCCAGGGCACATTCTCACAAGCAAAAGGCAGCGAAGGTATTTTCCCTTTCAGCGGGTTAAAACGCAAGGCTACTGCCCTGGGCCGTTCCAGGCTTTCCAGGAACTGTCCATACTCGTTGCTCAGCTGCTGCTTCATTCGGTTTAAAAATTCTTCCGGTAGCATCATTTTCTTCCTTACTTTGGGTTTTACCGTATCATACTCCATTTTAACGGTATTTTCAAGTTTTCCTTGCCATAAAGCAAAGATATTCGTACATCGGCGAAAGATATCATTGTCACAAGGACGCGTTCTTTTCCTCTCCGGCATATTTTTTCTTTTACCCCTTGCAAATGCGTGGCATTTGCAGTAAAATATAGGTGTAAAAATTTGGCGAAAACCGCCACGAAAATAAGGAGTGTACATACTATGTCTATGGAAGTTTTAGTTGAAACCTCTGCCCGTCATGCTCACATTACACAGGAGCATCTGGAAATCCTGTTCGGTAGAGGCTATGAACTGACGAAGAAGAAGGATCTGTCCCAGCCCGGTCAGTACGCCTGCGCTGAGCGCGTCGACGTTGTGGGCCCCAAGAAAACCCTGGCCGGTGTATCCATTCTCGGACCTGTCCGCCCCTCCACCCAGGTGGAGCTGTCCCTGACCGACGCCCGCTCCATTGGCGTTGCCGCTCCCGTCCGTGAGTCCGGTGACATTGCCGGTTCCGGCGCCTGCAAGCTGGTTGGCCCCTGCGGCGAAGTCGAGATCTCCGAGGGTGTCATCGCTGCCAAGCGTCACATTCACATGACCACCGCCGATGCCGCACGCATGGGTCTTGAAGACAAGCAGGTGGTTTCCGTTAAAATCCCCTCCAACAACGGCCGTGAGTTGATTTTCGGTGATGTGGTCGTCCGCGTCAGCGACAAGTTCGCTTTGGCTATGCACATCGACACCGACGAAGCCAACGCCGCTGCTCCCACCGGCATGGGTGAAATCATTAAATAAGCATTTCTGGAACAAAAGCCGCTGAATTCATTTCAGCGGCTTTTATATGCAGAAAGACGGCGCGGTTTATACCGCGCCGTCTTAATTTTACTTATTCTTCTTCCTTCTTTGCGTCGTCGATAATCTTCTGCTGATTTGCCTTGGGAACTTCTTCGTAACGCTCAAAGTGCAGAGTGAAGGAGCCTCTTGCCTGAGTCATAGCCCGCAGATCGATGGCGTAGCTGCCCATTTCCGCCATGGGAACTTCCGCCTCGATAACGGTGTTGCCGTCGGAATCGGGGTTCATACCCATGGGACGGCCGCGGCGCTTGCTCAGGTCGCCCATCACATCGCCCACATAATCCTCAGGAACGGAAACTGCCAAAGTGCCGATGGGCTCCAACAAAGTGGGTGCCGCATTGGGCATTGCTTCCTTGAACGCAAGAATGGCAGCCAGCTTAAAGGCCATTTCGTTGGAGTCAACCGGGTGGTAAGAGCCATCGTACAGCACGGCTTTCAAACCGACCATGGGGTAACCGGCCAGAGGTCCTTTAAGGACCGCTTCCTGAATACCCTTTTCTACCGCGGGGTAAAAGTTCTTGGGAACGGAGCCACCAAACACTTCCTCAGCGAAGATCAGTTCGTCCTGCTCTTCCTGGGGCTCAAAACGCACCCAAACATCACCGAACTGGCCGCTGCCGCCGGTCTGTTTCTTATGACGGCCGTGAGCCTGGACGGTCTTCTTGATCTTTTCGCGGTAAGCGACCTTTGCAGGAGACAGAACCGCGTCGACACCAAAACGGCTCTTCAACTTGGAAACCAGCACATCCAGCTGCTGGTCGCCGGAGCCGGAAAGCACCAGCTGATGGGTCTCAGCGTTGTTCACCAGAGTGAAGGAAGGATCTTCTTCATTCAGGCGGTTCAGGCCTGCGCCCACCTTTTCTTCCTGACCCTTGACCTTAGGCGCAATGGCCACAGAGTAACAGGGCTCAGCATAAGGAATGGCTTTCAGAGAGACCACCTTACGGGGATCGCAAAGGGTATCGCCGGTCTTGACCTTATCCATCTTGCCGATGGCGCCGATGTCACCGCAGGTAAGCACCTTGACTTCCGTGTTCTTCTTGCCGCACATAGAGTACAGGCGGCCCAGCTTTTCTGTTTCGCCGGTACGGGAATTGACCAGAGTGGTATCGGAAGTGATCTCACCGGAGAGCACCTTCACGTAAGAATATTTGCCGTACTGATCGGATACGGTCTTCCAAACAAAAGCGGAGGGCACGCCGCCGGCGGAGACTACAAACTCCTCCACCTTGCCGTCGGCAGTGGTAGCCTTGTGATAGTTGCCCTGCTCAGGGTTGGGCAGCAGGCTGATAATATGATCCATCAGCATCAAAGAGCCCAAGCAATTCACGCCGGAGCCGCAGAGCACCGGGAACAGGCTCAGATCCTTAACGCCCTGATGCAGGCCGTTGATCATTTCCGCATAAGTAAAATCGTCACCCTCGAAGAAACGGTCCATCAAAGCCTCGTCGGTTTCCGCCACAGCTTCTTTCAACGCATCGTTGAACTCCTCGATTACGGATACCTTATCTTCGGGAACTGCGATCTCCACCCGTTTCAGCTTCTGCATCTCGTAAGCGCGCTTATTGAGTACATCGATAATGCCGGTGACCTTCTTGGAGCTGTCCCAAATAGGAATTACAACGGGAGCGATCTTATTGCCGTACTTTTCGCGCAGTGCTTCAAAGGTCGCATTATAGTCGGAATTATCTTCATCCACCTTAGAAATGTAGACAAAGCGGGGCATATTCCGCTCTTCGCAGTATTTCCATGCCTTCTCAAAGCCAACGGTAATGCCGTCCTTAGCGGAGCACACCATAATCGCAGCGTCAGCAGCCCGAAGCGCTTCCATCACAGCGCCGGAGAAGTCGAATGCGCCGGGGGTATCCAGAATATTGATCTTGCAGTTATTGTATTCCAAAGGCACTACTGCCGTGGAAATAGAAATGTTACGGCGAATCTCTTCGGGATCGTAATCGCAAACGGTGTTGCCGTCGGCATTTTTGCCCATACGGTCAATGGCACCGGTCATGTAAAGCAAGCTCTCTGCAAGGGCAGATTTCCCGCTTCCACTGTGTCCCAGCAGACAGATATTGCGAATGGAATTAACTGTGTACATAAATTTTGACTCCTTTCGGGAAGGATATTTCCTTCCGCAGCTTACCATTGGGTGCGAACCACCACAATAAGTACATTATACACGAAAGAAAACAATATTTCAATGCCTTTTTTCGTCAAAATGCAGAAAGTATGAAAAAACCGGGTTTGCATTGCAAACCCGGTTCCCTGCATTTTTTAAGAAGGCTCCCGATCTCCGTACAGGTAGTAATCGCCATAAACAAAAGTATAATCTGCGTGATTGTAAGAAGACGGGCTGGCCACCTGGCCGATCTGATCACCGCTGCGGAAAATCTTATCGCCGTAGGTGACACTGTTGCTGATCAATCTGCCTTGCTCATCGCACATATAACGGTGCTGATTCACCTGATCCCAATATAGATAGCGCTGAATTTCGCCATCCGCCAGATTCTCGACGCCCTCTTCCGGATACCAGCCCTCATATCGGTACTCCGCAGAGGACAAGAATCCTTTTTCATCATAAAAATACTCCATAGTCTTTACATACCGGACATCCCGGGCGGAGAGGTACACCTTTTCTTCCTTCTTCACTCTTCCCTGTTCATCGTAGGTGTAATAAATGGCCAGCTCATTCGCCGTATTGGCTTGAATGGTGGTCAGTCTTCCTTCTTCGTCATAGGTGTAGTCAATGTAGATCAAATCAACCTTCTGCTGCACCTCTTCCCGGATCACTCTTCCCTGATCATCATAAATGGGTGTGACCAATGCCATAACATTGCCATAAGTCAGCTCCACATATTTAATTTGAGTGACTCTCCCGTTTTCATCCCGGGTATAGGTGCGGTAGCCACCAATTTCCAGAGGATTGGTTTCAATTTGCTCAAAGAAATTATTGGCATCACTTTCCCGCTGGACATATCCGTTTTTATCGTAAGTCCAATGACACTCTGCATTTCTGTTCACATTGCCCAGATCATCCCGGGCTACGCGGATCTCCGAAAGCTTAATGCCTTCCAACGCAAAGAATTTCCGGATCACCGCTTTTCTGTCCCAGTTCACTTCTTCGTAAAAATATTCCTGGATATATTCTTTTACATCATCCCGGGCGACCAATTCATCAAAGCCTTCCAGATTCCGGAAATAATCATGATACCGGGAAAGCGCTTCCGTATCATAATAGATCCGATCTTTACCAAAGAATTTCACAAACCCAGTCTTCTCGTAGTTATTCAGCAAGCACATAGCCTCGTAATACTCCCGAAGCATATCCCGCTGTTGGTCGGTCACCGGCAAAACATTGGGCACCTGCTGATCTGCTAACAATCCGCTGCAACCGAATTGACTCAATATTAAACTGAAAATCAAGACAATCAAGGCAAATCGTTTCATGGTATTTTACATCCTCTTTATTTAAACAGATCTGGTCCACTCCGTAATCAAAACACCGGGGATCATCCACAAAAATACATATAAAAGCATATTGGTAGGCGTAAGCAGATAATTGGCATTGACCAGCGCCAACACCAGCATGATCACCAAGCCCAAAATTCCGCCCAGCATATGCACCGCCACACCGGCTTTCATGGCCGTGCGCAGCGCCCGGGCGCCGGTTACCGCATATGCTGCACTGGGCAACCCCTCCTGAGTCATAAGCGCCAAAGCAGGCGCGCCCTCCCGAGGCTTCTTCTCCCGCAGCTGCTGGCGAACGCCCCAGTTGGGGAACACCATGCGCCGGGTGTTTACGCCAAACTTACTGCGAAGGAAATTTTCTGTCAGCATAAAGTCACCGCCGGTAAGCACCGGAGTCAAGCCCCGATACGCACACAGGGTGGTAAGGCCCACCGCAGCAGACTTTACCTTGGAATAAGAAAACGCAAACACGCCGCAAAGGCTGCCGTTAATGGCCACATAGACCGCCTGGCTGACCCGGGTGCCCTCGGGCATATCCACGCCCATATCCTGCATAAAGGAAAGAGTGCCGGCCAAAACCGCTTCTTCATTGATCACAGCGCCAATGCCACCTACGTAGCTTTTCAGCTGTTCCGTTTCGTAATGATAGCCGTTACGGCTCTCCAACAACCGGGCAAATAACGGTTCCATGGTGCCACCGCATGCGGAAACCAATGCCGCAGCATAGGCGACCACCTCATCCGGGTCCCGGTGACCGTAGAATTTCACGCCGTTCATTTTCACTGTACCGGAAGGGAACAAATCCGCATCACTGACAGGAAACACCACCTGCTCACACAGCCCTTTTACACCGTCCCAACCGCAGAGCACTGTTCCCAGTTTGTGAAAACGCCGTTCCAAAATAGCCATGGGGCGACTAAGTGTAATATACGCAGATGCCGGCACAGAAACCAAAAGCGCTCCGGCAAAAAACTGGATTCCAACACTTAACCCATAAATAAATCCGGCAGCAATACCGATAGCAATGCTCAAAAGCAGCGCCACCAGCGCATATACCGACAAAACCTTTTCCGGGCCGGAAGTCTGGGAATAAGTGTCCATAAAATCTTCCACCTGACCCTCGGCGCGCAAAACACCCGGCATATCCTCGAAGTAATCCTCAGACGACACCAGACTATCCAGGCAAGTGGCTTTACGCATGGTATCCATTTGTCCCATTTCCGTGTTGCGTTTTTGATAGGCGCTCCAAAGGGACATCAGCATATTCAAACTAAATGCAGCGCAGCATGGAATCCGCTCCTGTTTCAGGCACAGCATGCCGTCAATCAAGCAGGCAAGCAGACTGAAAATGAGTAAGCTGTTCACGGAAAAACGCTTTTTGAAAATATCCGTGAAGCCCTCCATCAGCTGATAGCTGCCCAAAACCGCAGAAAGAAGCAACGACAAAAACAGAGTGAACACTGCAAAGCGGGTACGGCCCGGGCCAATGACGCCTGCGCTGTACAGCACCGTCACCGCTACACTCACCGCCGCCACCAGAAGATTCGCCAGAATTGCCAGCTGCAATTTGCCCAGACCCTGCTCCGTCAGCTCGTAATAGCGCTTTTCCGGACCTGCGATAAGCTTACGCTTCAATTCATGCAGCCGGGACTTTGGTCGGAACACAATGGGCTCGGGGGGAACATATTCTCCCATGGGCTGCTCGTAATCCGGCTCCCATGTGGAAGAATAAGGCTCTACTTCCGGCTCCTGGGGCATTTGGATCTCATCCGGCTCCCACTGCTCGCCCACCGGCGTAAATGCGATAGTGGCATCATCCTGCCAACCTTTTTCAAAGTTAAGCTTATCAGAAAGATCGTCCAACCGAAGGGTCTGCTGAGTCACCGGCTCTGCCACCGGCAAAGGTTTAGAAAGCGTACCCTCCCAGACGGGAAGCTCTTCCAACTCTTTCAGTTGCTCCGGATCTTGTCCGTCATCTTCGGAAAATTCTTTCAGAATATCATCCAATTCCAATTCATCAAGCTGCTTCTCGTCCACTTGTTGTCCTCCTTATCCGTTAATACGCTGACGCACCGCCTCATAAAGCAAAATGGATGCGGCAGCAGAGGCGTTCAAAGAAGAAATACTGCCGGACATGGGAATGTGCACCGTCACGTCACAGTTTTTCTTCACCAATTGGCTCATGCCCTCTCCCTCATTGCCGATCACAATGGCGGCAGGACCTTTCAGGTCTGCCTCATACATAGGAATCGAGCCCTCGGCGGCAGTTCCAAATATCCATACGCCTTTTTCTTTCAAATCGGTAATGGCCTGGTTGATATTGGTCACTCTGGCCACTTTCATGTACTCCACCGCGCCGGCGGATGCTTTGGCCACCGTGGCGGTAAGACCCACACTCCGGCGTTTGGGAATGATCACGCCGTGAGCGCCGGCACACTCGGCGCTTCGAATGATGGCGCCCAAATTATGGGGATCAGACAGTTCATCGCAAATGACGATCAGCGGGCACTCTCCCCGTTGGGCGGCCTCTTCCAGAATATCGTCCACAGAATAATATATATGCGCCGCAGCCAAAGCAATGACGCCCTGATGCGCCCGGGTGGTACTCATAGCATCCAGCTTCCGCCGGTCCACAGGAACAACCACTGCGCCGGCATCCTTGGCCTGAGCCGCAAGACGCTGCAACGCCCGGTCCGTATCTCCCGCGGCAATAAAAACCTTGTCAATGGTCCGCCCGCTGCGCAGCGCTTCCGTCAAAGCGTTACGGCCTTCCAGCTGGCCTTCCACCTCTTCCACAGGTGCTTTTTCCCGGGAACGGTATTTCTTCTCGTTCATCATTTCATCTCCACCTTTGCAAAAGGCTATACTTCTCAAAATAGTATTCTTATTATAACAGATATTTTCGTTTCCGACAACTGAATTTTTTATTAACAAATACTTCCACTTCCTGAATTGATTTTTTAACAAATTGCGCTTATAATAAGTTTTATCAACAAACAAGGTCGGGTTACTATATGAAAAACAAACTTTGGTCAAATGCCCTGCTGAATATTGGAAAAGTCATTGGGATCATTTTCCTTTCCTTTCTGCTGTTTTTTGCAGCTTTGTGCTTTTTTGCTGCCATCTGGTACGTGAACATCTACGGCCGCATTGGCTTTGATGCGGTGCTGTACACCCTTACATCCAGTCTCAACGGCGTGCAATCGGGGCTTGTGGGCAAATTTCTCACCGGGGCAGCGCTGCCCGCCACAGCGGTTACCACTGTGATTCTTCTTGTGCTGTTTCTTCCTTGGAAGAAATGGGGCATTCACTGCAAGCTGTTTCCTTTTTCCAAAGACATTTCCTGTCTGATTGTCAGCGTCCTTTCTCTGGTCCTGCTGGTGCACGCAGCATTTAACGTAGAGCTGGTGGACTATATTGTGAACATCAGTCAAAATACGGAACTGTACCAGGAGCACTACCGGAATCCGGAAGATGTGAATATCACCTTTCCGGAGAAGAAGCGAAATCTCATCTATATTATGCTGGAATCCATGGAAACCAGCTATCTGGATAAGGCCCAGGGCGGCGCTGTTGACTACAACCTGATCCCGGAGCTTACCCAACTTGCCAAGGACAATATCAATTTCTCCCACAACGATCAGGTGGGCGGTTTCCGCATGGTCAACGGCGCCAGCTGGACCATCGGCGCTATGGTAGGCCAAACCGGCGGCATACCCTTAAAAATGCCCGAAGGCATCACCGACCACAATGGCTACGGAAAAGACGGGGTATTTTTGCCTGGTCTGAAAAATATCAATACGATTCTGGATGCAAACGGCTACAACCAGGCGCTGATGGTAGGTTCCGATGCCAATTTCGGCGGCAGAAAGCCCTATTACTCCACCCACGGCGTTGAAGACATCTACGACATCTACACCGCCCGGACAGATAAGATCATTCCGTCCAACTATTTCGTCTGGTGGGGCATGGAAGATCTTCACCTGTTTGATTACGCCAAACGGGTCATTCCCCAAATGGCCGCCCAGGACGAGCCTTTTGCCTTTACCATGCTCACTGTGGACACCCACCACATCGGCGGCTACACCTGCTCTCTTTGCGGTAACGAATATGACGAAAGCTACGAAAACGTAATTTCCTGTTCCAGCCGGCAGGTGGCGGATTTTATCCGTTGGCTCCAATTGCAGCCTTTCTATGAGAACACCACGATCATCGTCACCGGCGACCATTGCTCCATGGACAAGGGTTACTTTAACCGAAACACGGAAGAAGGCTACGAGCGCCATATCTACAACTGCTTCATCAATGCCGCAGCCACCCCCACCATTACCGCCAACCGGGAATTTTCCGCATTGGATATGTTCCCCACCACTTTGGCGGCCATGGGCTGCAAAATTGAGGGCGAACGTTTGGGTCTGGGTGTCAATTTATTTTCCAACCAACCGACCCTTATGGAACGAATGGGTGTCTTAGCATTTCAAAACGAATTAGCCAAAGCGTCCGACTATTATACCGAAAACTTCTTTCAGGTAAAGGAAGATTGAACCGAAGCCGCCGGGTTTTTCCGGCGGCTTCACAAATTTACAGAAATTTTACGCACTTGCAAAGAATCATTCATTGCGGCTGGCGGAAAAATGTGATATGATATGCGTGCAAAATCGGTGCAAGGAGGTACAATATGGAACCAAACCGAAAAAATCCGCAAAAACCCGATGACAACAAGCGCCCGAAAACCAGCATCTGGCTGGCGCTGATTATTACCGTTGCCATCGTTATTGGCATCAGCCTGATCTATAACTTCATCGTCGGCAGTCAGTACACCCAAACCAGCTACACAGACTTCCGCACCGCTATGGCAGAAGGTAAGCTCTCTGAGGTGGAGCTGCAATACGACCGGGTCATTTACCTGACCAAGGACGAAGCAGCCAAGCCCGCCGCCCAGCAGAAGGCGTTTTATACCGGCATCCCGGCCTATGCGGACACCCTGGAGCTGATGAATGAGTTAAACGACCTTGGTATCAAGGTGAATCAGCAGATCGTGGAAGACAATTCCACCATTCTGATGATTCTTTACTACGTGTTCATGTTCGCCATCATCTTCTTTACCATGCGCATGCTCTTTAAGCGCATGAGCGGTGACGGCGTCATGGGCGGCTTTGGTCACAGCAAGGCCAAAATGTATATGGAAAAGCAGACCGGCGTGACCTTTAAGGACGTGGCCGGACAGGACGAAGCAAAAGAATCCCTGCAAGAAATTATCGACTTCCTGCACAATCCGAAAAAATACACCGACGTGGGCGCAAAAATGCCCAAGGGCGCGCTTTTGGTAGGCTCTCCCGGTACGGGCAAGACCTTGCTTGCCAAGGCGGTTGCCGGCGAAGCGGGCGTGCCTTTCTTCTCCATCTCCGGCTCGGACTTTGAAGAAATGTTTGTGGGCGTGGGCGCCAGCCGGGTAAGAGATCTGTTCCAGCAGGCAACCAAGGTTGCACCCTCCATTGTGTTCATCGACGAAATCGACGCTGTGGGCCGTACCCGGGACTCCCGTCTCGGCGGCAACGACCAGACCCTCAACCAGCTGCTCAGCGAGCTGGACGGTTTTGATTCTTCCAAGGGTGTGGTGATTCTGGCTGCTACCAACCGACCGGAAATTCTGGACAAAGCACTGCTCCGGGCAGGCCGTTTTGACCGGCGAATCATTGTGGATCGGCCCAACCTGCAAGGCCGTCTGGACACGCTGAAAGTGCATACCCGGAAGATTAAGCTGTCGGAAGACGTAGATCTTCGTAAAATTGCCCAAGCCACGGCCGGCGCAGTGGGCGCAGATCTTGCCAATTTGGTGAACGAGGCCGCGCTCCGGGCTGTTCGCCAAGGGAGAAAAGCCGTCAATCAGGAAGACCTGCTGGTTTCCTTTGAAACAGTCATCGCCGGCACGGAAAAGAAAAACACCGTGCTCACCGACACTGAAAAACGGCTGGTGGCCTACCACGAAGTGGGTCACGCCCTCATCGCCGCTCTGGAAAAGCACGCCCAGCCGGTATCCAAAATCACCATCGTCCCCCATACCTCCGGCGCTCTGGGCTATACCATGCAAATGCCCGAGGAAGAAAAATTCCTCAGCACCGGCCAGGAACTGATGACGGAGCTGCGCACGCTCTTAGGCGGCCGGGCAGCCGAGGAAGTGATGTTCAACGTCAAGACCACCGGCGCATCCAACGACATTCAGCGGGCAACCGGCCTTGCAAGGAATATGATCGCCCAGTACGGCATGAGCGACACTCTGGGCCTTATGGCTCCTGCTTCCGTGCAGCATCAGTATCTGGACGGCCAGGCACATATGGACTGCTCCCAGGATACTGCCGCACTGGTGGATCGGGAAACACAGAAGCTGCTAAACACCGCATTTGCTGAGGCCAAGCAGATCCTGACCGATAACCGGACGCTGCTGCAAGAGATCTCTGAATACCTGCTCAGCAAGGAGACCATCACCGGCGACGAACTGATGGCATTTATCAATCCACCAAAATGCGACAAAGAAGAAACTGCGCAGCAGGAGAATTCCCAGGAGAACCCGTAATTTTTCAATTTTCCCCTTTACAAACCCAAAGAACCTTGCTATAATAACTTGGCTGCGTTGCAGATGCACCGGTGGCTCAATGGATAGAGCATCGGATTCCGGTTCCGAGGGTTGGGGGTTCGAGTCCCTTCCGGTGTACCAAAAATATGGGATAGACTTTCGCCTATCCCATATTTTTTATCCGCCGAGGGACTCGAAAGGGCGGCACCAGTGCGCACACTGGTGTAAAAATTGAGAGCTGGCGAGCAATTTTTAGCCCGTGGGAGAGTCCTTCATATTCCAGACGCATCCGGTACGGATGTGGATGGAATATGCACTTCCCGGATTCCAGAAACCGCTGGTATTACTGCACTCTTTATTAAATTCTATAAGAACAATCGTACCAAAACTATGGGATAGGCTTTCGCCTATCCCATATTTTTTATCCGCCGAGGGACTTGAAAGGGCGCGCCAGTGGGCACACTGGTGCAAAAATTGAGAGCTGGCGAGCAATTTTTAAGTCCTTATGAGATTTCACCATTCTAAGAACGCAATTTTTCGGCTGTAAAGCCAAAACATTTCTCGTTACTG
>JAZNFY010000030.1:0-19420 GCA_045589195.1 Faecousia sp.
CCCCGCTCCCGCTGCTCCACCTGCTTCATAAAACGAGCCCGCTGATCAATGGGATCATTCAGCTCTGAATAGGCATTGCCCATTTCACTGTGGCAGATAAACGCCTCGAAGCGCTCGGTAAGCCGGGGATCCTCCGGAGAACGTTTGGTAAGAGGAGAAACCTCCACCGGGTACATAGTGATAAAGGTGGGCTGAATCAAATGCTCCTCCACCTTCTGATCAAAGCAGGCATAAAGGGCATTGCCCCAGGTCTTCTCTGCGGCATCCGCCAGCTCCACGCCCTTAGCCGCGGCAGCCGCCACAGCCTCAGC
The DNA here is from genome assembly GCA_045589195.1 of Faecousia sp. Classification (GTDB taxonomy): domain Bacteria; phylum Bacillota; class Clostridia; order Oscillospirales; family Oscillospiraceae; genus Faecousia. The sequence continues at coordinate 312 of JAZNFY010000030.1, forward strand.
ATCATTGGAGATAGCGTCAAAATCAATGCCCACATACTCCCGCACCGCTTCCACCATGGTCATGCGGCGCCAGCCGGGGGCCAAATTGATCTTCTCGCCCAGCCATTCCACCTCATAAGTTCCGAGGATTTCCTTGGCAGCGCCGGAAATAATACCCTCGCAAATATCCATCATGTCATGGAAATCCGCATAAGCCTGGTAAAGCTCCACAGAAGTAAACTCCGGATTGTGCTTAGGATCCATGCCCTCATTCCGGAAAATACGACCAATTTCATACACCCGATCCATACCGCCCACGATCAGCCGTTTCAGCGGCAGCTCAGTGGCAATGCGCATGTACATATCAATATCCAGGGTGTTGTGGTGCGTGATAAAGGGACGGGCCGAAGCGCCGCCGGCAATGGTGTTAAGCACCGGGGTCTCCACTTCGATATAACCCATATTATCCAGATAATTGCGCATGAACTTGATGAATTTGGAGCGAATCACGAAATTCTGCTTCACCTCCGGATTGACCATCAAATCCACATAACGCTGACGGAAACGGATTTCCTTATCGGTCAGGCCATGGTACTTCTCCGGCAGGGGCAGCAGAGACTTGGCCAGCAGTGTAACCTGCTTGGCCCGAATGGATATCTCCTCGGTCTTGGTCTTAAAGACCTCACCCACGACACCCACAATGTCACCAATGTCGTTTTTCTTAAATAGGCTATATTCTTCTTCGCCCAGCTCATCGATCTTCACAAACAGCTGGATACGGCCGGCAGAGTCCTGCAAATCGCAGAACATAACCTTGCCCTGGCCGCGCTTGCTCATCAAACGGCCGGCAACCTTTACGGTCTTGCCCTCATAGCCTTCGTAATCGGCCTTAATTGCAGCAGAATCAGAATCAAAATCGAACTTGGTCTGCCGGAAGGGGTCACGCCCCTCTGCCTGCAAAGCAGCCAGCTTCTCACGGCGAATCGCTGCCTGCTCAGAAACAGGAAGCTCCGCCTGCGGTACAAAATTTGCCATAGCTTAACCCTCGCGAGAAACACTAACAACCAGCATATCGTAACTGCCAGCGGGGGCATTAACGGTAAAAGTCTCGCCTACGGATTTGCCAACAATGGCGCGGCCAAAGGGAGAATCATCAGAGAGCTTAAACTCCATGGGATTGGCTTCCTGAGAACCGGTGATGCGGTAGGTGGTATTCTTACCGGTCTTAACGTCCTGCACCACCACGGTGCAGCCCAAACCCACGCGGCCGGTCGCCTCGTTTTCATCTTCAATAATCACGGCATGGGACAGAATGTCCTCAATCTCCGCAATTCTGCCATACAGCTTTGCCTGCTCGTTTTTGGCGGCATCATATTCGGAGTTTTCCGACAAGTCGCCGTAAGAACGGGCTTCTGCAATCATAGCAGCAATCTCCCGCTCCCGGGTGGTTTTCAGGTAATTCAGTTCCTTTTCCAGATCTTGCAGCCGTTGGCTTGTAATTTTAAATTCCTTTGCCATATTCTTTCGATCCTTTCTCAGATAAAAATATCCATAGCTTTGATAATTATAGTGGAATTATCCCCCACAGTCAAGGAAAATTTGCATATTTTGCCGCTGAAACAGGGACGACAGCTGCCGTCCCTGTTGATTAGCTGTTTTCGTTCAGTGCCTTCACTGCCGCCTGAATCTGTGGATCGCTTTCAGGAGCCAACGTCCCTGCATAAATTGCCTGAGCCTGCTCTTTTGTCACCGTTTGCAAAACGTTGGGCGTAACACCCACATTTGCAAGACTCAGTCCCTTCGGGGTATAATATCTACCCACGGAAAGGCCCACAGCAGAGCCATCAGGCAGCTGATAGGTATACTGGAAATAACCCTTACCGCAGGTCTTTTCTCCCACTACCACAGCCCATTCGTACTCAGAAAGAGCCGCAGCGAAAAATTCTGCCGCAGAATAGGATTCCCCATTTACTACCACCGCCATAGGAATATCTAAGCATTTTTCATCAGAATACTCCACCGAGATATTCCCCCGATAATCTTCTGTGCGAAAAACCTCCACAGCAGGAAGCAGATGGTCCAAGATCCCCACCATCTCCTCTGCGCTCCCGCCGGGGTTGTACCGTACGTCGAAAATCAGCTTTTTAGCGCCCTGCGCCAAAAGCTGCTCAATCGCCCCAATGGTTTCACTTTTACTATTAGCGTTAAAGTTTTTAATGGTCACAAGGCCAATATGGTTTTCCAGCATTTTCGCCATAGCGACAGGGCTTTTAATTTGTTTTCTGGTAACAGTCACAGTGCGTTCCTCGGTTAAGCGCATCACAGTGATTTGCACATTTGTATTGACTTCCCCCCGAATCAGTTCCTTAACCTGATCCACCGTCATGGCAAGGATGCTCTGACCGTCCACAGCAACGATCCGATCCCCTGCCAACAATCCTGCCGCCTCGGCAGAACCACCGACGGTAACACCGGTAATTTCCAATCCACCCTGATTTGGCAAGAGCTTAATACTCACACCAATGCCCACATACGCATTATTTTTCTGCTCCTGATACTTTGCGTACTCATCAGCGGGAATATAATAACTCCACCGGTCTCCCAGAGCATCCACCATGGCATAGGCCGCAGCATCTTCCATGGCAGCCTTGTCCGCGTCGCCGATAAACCGATCCAGAATCAGTTTTTCCAATACATCCAGCTTCGACTGTCCGATCCCGACAGACTGCGCACCCACAATCAAAAACACCGTTATCGCCGCAGTCAAAACCGCGACCAGTACATACGACAAGATTCCGGAAAATTTCTTATCATTCACAAAAAACACCTCATAACAGCTTTCCCACAGCCCGAAGGCTGTGGGAAAAATCTTTACAAAATATAATCCAGCGGATTCACATATACACCGTTATAAGAAATACCAAAATGCAGATGGCTGCCGGTAGAACGTCCGGTGCTGCCCACGCAGCCAATTACCTGGCCGGCGGTCACATACTGACCCACTTTCACATAGGGCGCTTTGCACATATGCATATACACGCTTGCATATCCATCACCGTGGTTGATCTTCACGTAATTACCTGCGGTGGAGCTGTATGTAGAAATGGTAACTACGCCGGCGCGGGTAGCATAAATGGGAGTGCAGCCCACAGCCAGGTCAACACCGTTGTGCATTTTATTGACCTCACCGGTTACAGGGTGCGTACGGGGGCCAAATTTACTGGAAACACGATTGTAGTTACAGGGAACGAGCCATATAATGCCATCCTTATTGGCACCGGAGCCTCCGGTACCGCCACTGCCGCCGGAGCTGGGCTTGGTGGTAGGAGGAACAGAAGTGGCCAGCCATTCACGAAGCTTTGCCTCATCATATTCATCCTTTTTGTTGGCGATCTCCAACTCTAAATCGTTCAGCTCGTCTTCCCAATCGTCTTTCAGATCTTCAAATTCCTGACCCTTGGCGATCAATTGCGCCATGACCTCATTGGCCTGCTCAGCCTTTCTTTCAAACTCCACTTCCTTGGCTTCCATGGCTGCGCGGCTGTCTTCCAAAGCAGCCTTTTCCGTCACCAGAGTTGCCTTTACCTCTGCAATTTCCTTGGCCACCTGGCTCATTTCTTTCAGCCGACGGGCATCAGAAGCGGCAATCTCCTGGATCATATTCAGCCGATCCAGTAAATCGGAAAAGCTATTGGCCTGGAACAGCACCGACCAATAGGACACAGCGCCGTCTTCTTCCATAGCGCGAATACGTTCTTTATTCTTCCGATTCAGCTCCGCAAGGCGCTCCTCTGCCCGATCCAGTTCTTCCTGCTTATCTGCAATGAGTACTGCGTATGCAGAGATCTGTTCATTGATCAGACCCATCTGCTCCGAAATCAGGCTAAGCTGCTGCTCGATCACGCCTTTCTGATTACTCAGATCTTTGATCTGATTAGAATTCTGTTTCAGCTGTTTTTCCAGCTCCTTGATCTGATTCTCTTTTTCCTTCTGATCCTTTTGCAGCGCGTTGATCTGATTTTTGATTTCACTGGATGAAGTGGCGGCGCTAACCGTGGGTAAAATACCGATGAGCAGGCCCAATATCATAACAAAGGCCAAAATACCGGCTGTAAGCGACACCCAAAACTTTTTATTGTTCAATATGATTCTCCTTCTCGGGTCAAACGTCCATAAACTTACGAATAGAGGTCCAGCTGCCCAGGACACCGACAAACATGCCGGCAGCAGCAAACACCGCCACCATAGGCAGCAGCAGTTCTTCAAAGGGAACGAAGCTGAAAAGTTTCAGTGTATCCACCTCGTTCAGCCGTTGCAGCAGGAAATTATACAGAAGCCATTCCAGGCCAAAAGCAATTGCCGCACCTACCATGCCCAGCGTAAAACCTTCCACCACATACGGAAGCCGAATAAAGCCGTTGGTCGCGCCAACCATTTTCATGATGGCGATCTCATCTCTGCGCTCATGCATAGCCAGCTTGACCGTATTGGAAATAATCAGCAAGCTTACTACCAAAAGCACCAGAATAATAGCAAAGGTGGCAATATTCAACACATTTTTCAGCGTAGCGAAACCCGCAGCCAGCTCGTACGCGGCGTTGACCTTGGCAACACCCTCAATCTGCTCGATCTGGTCGACGGTCTGCTTAATCAGGTTATTATCTTCCAAAATCACCACTACCCGGTGACGAAGGTCGCTGGCTTCAATGCCGTTAAAGGCCTCATCGCCCTCATGATCTGCCACAAAGTCCTTCAACGCTTCTTCTCTAGAAACAAATTGCGCCTTAAACACATTGTCCAGCACCCGGATCTTAGTCTCAATGGTTCTGGCCTCTGCCTCAGGCAATTCCTCATCAATGTACACCATGATCTCATTGGTCTTATTCAGGTCTTCCACCATTAAGCTGACATTATACGTCAGTATGGAAAAGCTGCCAACAATCATCAGGCAGGCCACCGTAACGCACACGGCAGCAAAGGACATAAAGCCGTGGAGGAAAATACCACGAATGCCCTCTTTCAGCAAATATCCGACATTATTGATCTTCATAGTGATAATAACCATCCATTCCGTCACTGATAACCACACCGTCATCAATGGCAATCACGCGCTTGGGAAAGCGTTCCACCAAATCCCGTTCGTGCGTAACCACCAGCATGGTAGTGCCCAGGTTGTTGATCTCCATCAACAGGCTCATAATTTCCAAAGATCTGGCGGGGTCTAAGTTACCGGTAGGCTCGTCCGCAATAATGGTGGAAGGGTTGTTCACCAGTGCCCGGGCAATTGCCAGTCTCTGCTGCTCACCGCCGGAGAGCTCACTGGGAAGCCGGCGGCTCTTGGTGTCCAGTCCAACCAGATTCAAAACATAAGGCACCCGCTCCCGGATCTCTTTCTCCCTTGCGCCAATGGCACGCATAACAAATGCTACGTTTTCGTAAACCGTTTTATTCTCGATCAGACGAAAATCCTGAAACACCACGCCAACCGTGCGGCGAAGGTACGGAATTTCCCGCTTGCGAATACGCTCCAAAGAATAACCGTTCACATGAACCGTGCCGGAAGTAGGTTTCAATTCACCGGTAATCAATTTAATAATTGTGGACTTTCCGGAGCCGGAAGGACCCACCAAAAAAGCAAATTCACCATCTTCAATCTGCATAGAAACACCGCGCAGTGCTTTGGTGCCTACGGTATAAGATTTAACCACATCAGTAAACTCAATCATATCTCTCTGCTCCAATGTTAGTGTAACCAAATTGTAACACATTGAGAATGTTATGTCAATGAGCCATCCGAAAAAAATGACCATATTCCAGATTTTGGAATCAGAAAAAGAGCTGCACTTTTTTCTGTGCAGCTCTTGCAAATTAACTTAATAAACGTCCCGGGAAGACAGGTATTTACGCACCATTAGCGCCACTTTAAACACGATGGCGTGGTCAAACTGACGCAGATCCAAGCCGGTAAGCTTACGGATCTTTTCCAGTCGGTACACCAGGGTGTTGCGGTGCACAAACAGCTTACGGGAAGTCTCGGAAACGTTCAGGTTGTTCTCAAAGAACTTGTTAATCGTAAACAAAGTCTCCTGATCCAGAGAATCGATGGAATTCTTCTTAAACACTTCCGTCAGGAAAATATCACACAAGGTGGTAGGCAGCTGATAAATCAATCTGCCGATACCCAGACTTTCATAATTGATGATGGTCTTTTCCGTATCGAATACCTTACCCACGTCAATGGCGGTCTGGGCCTCTTTATAAGAGTCCGCCAAATTCCGCAGGTGCTCCGCCACCGTACCGAAACCGATCACTGTTTTCAGGTAAAGCTCGTTTTTCAGCAGATCTTCCATAGACTTGGCCAGCTTTTCCAAATCCTTGGTCGTGGTGCGAGCAGTAATCTGCTTGACCACCGCGATATCCGTTTCATTGATATTCAGCACAAAGTCCTGAGTCTTATCCGGAAACAGGCCCGAAAGAACATCCACCGTGGAAACATCCCCATGACCCAGCTGCCGAACCAAAAATACGGCTCTGGGCGCTTCTGTTGCAAAATGCAGTTCCTTGGCGCGAATATAAATATCACCAGGCAGAATATTGTCCATAATGATATTCTTCACAAACGTGCCCCGGTCATGCTTTTCCTCGTAGAAAAGCTTCGCATCGTTCAACGCAATCTGCGCAACCTGGCAGCACACCTTGGCCATCTCGTCGTTACCGGTGCAGAAAGCCACGTATTCCAGATAATTGGCACTGTTCAGGATTGCCTTAAAAGACTTCTGGCCAAATGTAACCACACTGTTCAGTGATCCGTTTACTTTCACAACCGCATCCGGCCAGCACTCGCCCAGCATCGTCGCATCCGTGCAGGAAATGACACAGCCTTCGGTATCCAAAACACCGTACACCCGGTCAGAGACATCTTTTAATTGAAGAATCACATTCTGAAAAACACTGTTCGCCATTTTTCAGGCCTCCTTACAAATCTACACATATTGCGTTTTCCACAAAATTGTACGACCATTATATATCTACTTTGCACAATTTGCAAGTGCCTTTTGACATTTTATTGCAAAATAAGCTGTTCTTTTTGTCAGTATTGACTGATTTACTCCAAAAGCAACAGCTCCGCCTCGGTCAGTTCCCGGAACTGACCCAAGGGCAAATCACCCAATGTAAACGCTCCCTCCTGCTGCCTCTGCAAGTATCGTACTTTCATATTCCGGGACGCCATCATGCGCCGCACCTGATGATATTTCCCCTCAAAAACCGTGATCCGGCTCTCTCCCGGCCCCAGACTTTCTAAGGTCGCGCTAAGACATTTTGTCCCGTCGCCCAGCACCAAACCATCCCGGAACGCCTGTACATCTTCTTCCGTTGCTGTTCCCTCATGTCGGGCATAGTATATTTTCTGCACCGCCTTTTTAGGGCTGATCAGCCGATGCAGCAAATCCCCATCATTGGTAAAAAGCAGCAGCCCTTCCGTTGCCTTATCCAGCCGACCCACAGGCTTTACATCCTGTTTTCTCAGCTCCTCACTGAGCAGTTCCATTACCGTGCGTTCCTGCCGGTCTTCCGTAGCGGTCACATACCCGGCAGGCTTGTTGAGCATCACCACCACCCGGCGCTTACCGCCAAGTACAGCCCCGTCAAGGCACACCTGCATCGTTTCGGGATCAATTTTCCGGGCGCCGTCTTTTTCCACCGCGCCGTCTACCGTAACTCTGCCGGCTTTGAGTATAACCTTGACCTGACTGCGGCTTCCCGCTCCGCTGTCGCACAAAAATTTATCCAATCTTTCCATAGTTTCTCCGTTCTATCCTCGTCCACCCATGAATAGGCTAGAATGCCAATCACTTAACAGGAGGGATCCAATATGCTGGTAATGACCACAAAAATCGACAAGAAGAAGATCGCCATCGTTCTGGCCGCAGCTGTCGTCCTAATCGCCGGCCTTTTCATGCTTCTGGGCGGTAACGACGCCACACCCACAATCTCCACAGATGTATCCAATAATGACGCGCGGGTAGCCTTTCTCAAAAGCTTTGGCTGGGATGTAACCACCTCGCCGGTGGAATCCAGCCAAGTACGTATTCCCAAGGAAACCAGCGATGTTTTCGACCGATACAACGCGCTGCAAAAATCCCAGGGATACGATCTGAGCGCTTATGCAGGGAAAACCGTCATGCGCTTCGTATACAAAATCAACAACTACCCCAATGCTACCGAGCCGGTATACGCCACACTTTTGATCTACAAAAACCAGATCATCGGCGGCGACGTGACCGACACGGCTGCCAAGGGTGTGGTTCGGGGCTTCCGTATGCCCAACCAGGACACCGCCAACCCCGAATAAACCCATCTTATCACAAAAACTGTTCCTTGACAACACCCCTGTCCCATGCTAACATAAAGCTAATTGAACAGATCTTCGGGGCGAGGTGTAATTCCTCACCGGCGGTATAGTCCGCGAGCTTTGGCTGAACCGGTTGGATTCCGGTACCGACAGTATAGTCTGGATGAAAGAAGATCGGCTTTGTCCGTCAATTGCGCCCTGAGTATATGCTCAGGGCGTTTTTTGAGGTGATGATATGGAAAAACTTCTCGCAGAGCTGCAAAACAACCTGTCCTTCGTATTGGTATGCGTCGGCATTATTGCCACACTTTCTGCGCTGACCCACGGCGCGGAACGGCTCATCAAAACCAAACGCACCGTCTCTCCCACGCGGCGGATCACGCTCATCGGCATCTGCGCCGCCATCGCCGCGGTGCTGCACATACTGGACTTTCCCCTAACCTTCCTGGCTCCGGAATTTTATAAATTAGACTTTTCCGAACTTCCGGTTCTGATCTGCGGTTTTTATCTTGGTCCTTCCGCTGCCGTTGCCTGCGAAAGCATGAAGATCCTGCTGAAACTGCTGCTGAAAGGCACTTCGACCGCTTTTGTTGGTGATCTGGCCAATTTTATTACCGGCTGCGCACTAGTATTGCCGGCAATCTTGATTTACCACATAAAAAAGACGAGAACCTTCGCCCAGCTTGGTTTGATTGCAGGTACCATATTTTTAAGCATATTCGGTTCTGCATTCAACGCCGTCTACCTGCTGCCCAAATTCTCCCAGCTGTTTGGCATGCCTCTGGATACCATTATTGCCCTTGGCACAGCCATCCACCCGGGAATCAGCAATATCTTCACCTTTGTTCTGTTTTGCGTCGTACCGCTGAATCTGGTAAAAGGCATCAGCGTATCCATATTGACACTACTGCTTTACAAGCGTATTGAAAATGCTCTGTTTAAAAGCAAATAGAAAACAGCCGCCAATGGCGGCTGTTTTTCTTATTCTATGTTTTCATCCAAAATTTGCTCCGCAGGTGCACTCTTTCTTCTGGGCATGCCCCGATCCTTCTTCCGGCAAATATACACCAAAATTGGCCGTGCGCCGCTGATAAAAATACTCAAAAGCAGGAAGATCACGTCATTAATCGGATCACAGGAAGTGTAAAGATTAAACACCGCCATATAAGAAACGACCGCCAATGCAATTTTCAAACCCAACAGCAAAAGAGTACTCCAAAGCAAGCACATCAGGATTCCCAGCAAACTGAGTACTTCCCCGTTGGTCACATAAGAATCAAACCGCAGTCCGAGCCCCCGCACCAACAGCAGAATCCCAAAGAACGCCGCAAGCAAACTGACAAGCCACTGTAAAAGGCTAAGCACCAGTAAAATTTTCCGTTTATTCTTAACATTTCCCTTCACCACATACTGATACTGGTCGGAAATGCTGCCCAGAATCCAGGCATCACCTACCGGAAGCCAGGAAAGCCAGGCATGACGGATTCTTCTGCGTTTGGCAATGGCGTAAAGGCCCATCGCCTGCAACACATAAAACACAACCACAACAATTCCGGAGAAACCGATGTTAAATATATCCCAAATCGCAAGTCTAAGCGGAATATGATTCACAAATTCAAACAATGATTTCAGCATTTGTTCCATAAAATACACCCCTTTTCTACCGCAAATTTTATCATATCCCCATAGCAAAAGCAATATGAATTTCTTCTGCCACTTTGGAAAAAAGTTCTTTTCTTCTTCCAAATTATGTGCTATGATTATCATGTATAATTATGTGCCTATGCACCCAAGGTTTAAGGAGTATAAAATGATTACAGTCAGCAATTTAGGTATGCAATTCGGCGGTCAGTGGCTGTTCCAGCATGTAGATCTGCAATTTCTGCCCGGCAACTGCTACGGCATCACCGGCGCAAACGGCGCCGGTAAGTCCACTTTTCTGCGGCTTCTCACCGGCGAGCTGGACTCCACCTCCGGATCTATCGTCATTGACCCGGACAAGCGGGTCTCTGTTTTGAAGCAGAACCAGAACGCCTACGACGACTACACAGTTCTGGACACCGTTATCATGGGCAATCAGCATCTTTACGATGTAATGATTGAAAAGAACGCCATTTATGAAAAACCGGATTTTTCCGATGAAGACGGTATCCGTGCCGCGGATCTGGAAGCGGAATTTGCCGAGCTGGGCGGCTGGGAGGCTGAATCCGATGCATCCCGTCTGCTGCAAGGCCTGGGTATCGGAACAGATCTGCATTATGATATGATGAGCTCACTGGACCCCCGTCTGAAAGTGAAAGTACTTCTGGCCCAAGCTCTTTTCGGCAACCCAGACATCGTCATGCTGGACGAGCCCACCAACAACCTGGACATCGAAGCCATCAACTGGTTGGAAGACTTCCTGCTGGATTTTCCCGGCATGGTCATCGCCGTCTCCCACGACCGGCACTTCCTAAATACTGTATGCACCCACACTGTTGACATTGACTACGGAAAGATCAAAATGTACGTGGGTAACTATGATTTCTGGTACGAGTCTTCCCAATTGGTACAAGCCATGATTCGCAACAAAAACAAGCGGAATCAGGAAAAGATCGAAGAATTGCAGCTGTTTATTCAGCGTTTCTCCGCCAACAAAAGTAAAGCCAAACAGGCCACTGCGCGGCGTAAGCTGCTGGATAAACTGACTGTGGAAGAAATGCCCTGCTCCACCCGACGCTACCCCTTCGTAGGCTTCATGCCGGAGCGGGAACTGGGTAAGGATATTCTCACTGTAAAGGATGTTTCCGTCACCGTAGACGGTGAAAAGCTTCTGGATAACATCTACTTTTCCGTAGGCAGAACCGACAAAATTGCATTTGTCGGCGAAAACGAGAAAGCCCAAACCGCCCTGATGCAGATCCTTATGGGTGAATTGGAACCGGATGAAGGCTCCATCAAATGGGGCGTATCCACCGTGCGCAGTTACCTGCCCAAGGACAACAGCGCCTATTTTGAGGGTAATACCATGGAACTGGTAGACTGGCTGCGGCAATATTCTGTCAAGAAGGACGATGTTTATCTTCGTGGCTTCCTGGGTCGTATGCTGTTTAGCAACGAGGACGTATTCAAGCCGGTCAATGTCCTTTCCGGTGGCGAAAAGGTTCGCTGCATGCTCTCAAAAATGATGCTCTCCGGCGCCAACGTGGTGCTTCTGGACCAACCCACCAACCACCTGGACATGGAATCCATCCAGGCAGTAAATAAAGGTCTGGAAGCCTTCAACGGCGTGGTGCTCCTTGCCTCCCACGACCACGAAATGCTGGAATCCACCTGTAACCGGGTCATCGCCTTCCAGCCCGACGGCACCATTGTGGACCGCTACGGCACTTATGACGAGTATTTGGCTTGGTTGGAGCAGCAGAAGCAAAAATAACCCCTACCTTGATTTTAGGAGTATTTGAAACATGGAAAAAATCTTAGATATTATCACCGGGAAAATGCAGCAGGCCTTTTCCGACGCCGGTTACGACCCGGCATTCGGTAAAGTAACCGTTTCCAACCGCCCTGACCTGTGCGAATATCAGTGTAACGGCGCACTTTCCGCTGCCAAGCAATATCAATGCGCCCCCATTCAAATTGCCAACGCGGTAGTCGCCCAGCTGGACGCATCAGACTATGATATGGCAGAAGCGGTGATGCCCGGTTTCATCAATCTGAAACTCTCCGGCGCATTTCTTGCCAAATATCTGGAACAGATGCGCACCTCCCCCGATTTCGGCGTAAAGAAAATTGGCGCGGGCAAGCTTTGCGTGGTGGACTACGGCGGTGCTAATGTGGCCAAGCCTTTACACATCGGTCACCTGCGTCCTGCTATCATCGGTGAGACATTAAAACGGCTGCACAATTACCTGGGCTACGAGACCATCGGCGACATTCACCTGGGTGACTGGGGCCTGCAAATGGGTCTGATTATTGCGGAATTACACGAACGGCAGCCGGAACTTCCCTACTTTGACCCGGACTTTACCGGTTCGTATCCCGAAACCTCTCCGTTCACCCTCTCCGAGCTGGAAGAGATTTATCCCACCGCATCCAGCAAGAAAAGCGACCCGGTCTTTGCGGAAAAAGCCCACACCGCCACCTTCGAATTACAGCAGGGCCGCCGGGGCTACCGGGCCATCTGGAATCATATCATGGGTGTTTCCCTGCCCGATTTAAGACGGTTGTATGATCTGCTTGACGTGCACTATGAAAAGTGGCTTGGGGAAAGCGATGCTGATCCCTACATTCCGCCTATGGTTGCTGACCTGAAAGCCCGGGGCATTGCCGCGTTGAGTGAAGGCGCGTGGGTCATTCCCGTGGCAGAGGAGCGCGACAAAAAAGAAGTACCTCCCATGATTCTCATCAAATCCGACGGTTCTGCCATCTACGCCACCACCGACCTGGCCACCATCGTCCAGCGGATGCAGGACTGGAAACCGAACAAAATACTCTATGTGACCGACAAACGGCAGAACCTGCACTTTGAGCAGGTATTCCGCGCCGCCCGCAAAAGCGGTATTGTAACCGCAGAAACTGAATTGGAGCACGTAGGTCACGGCACCATGAACGGCGCTGACGGCAAGCCCTTCAAGACCCGGGACGGCGGCACTCTGCGTTTGGAGCAGCTGATTTATGACATGACGGACTTTGTCCGGAGCAAGGTTGTGGAAAACAAGATCGTTTCTGAAGATGATGTGGATGCCACCACCGCCAAAATTGCTCTGGCTGCGCTGAAATACGGCGACCTGAGTAACCAGCCCACCAAGGACTATAACTTCGATCTGGAACGTTTCGCCGCATTTGAGGGCAACACCGGCCCTTATATTCTCTATACCATCGTACGCATCAAGTCCATTCTTGCAAAATACGGCGACTGGGAAGCTCTGCCCGTTCAAGTACCTGCCAACGACTTTGCCAAGGATCTGATGCTCTCCGTCACCAAGTTCGGTCCGACCTTGGAGAGCGCCTTGAAGACCTCCTCCCCCAACCTGATCTGCGCCTACATTTATGAGCTTGCAGGCTGTGTCAACAAATTCTATCACGAGACCCGGATTCTGGGTGAAGAAAACGAAGCACTGAAAGCCGGCTATATTGCCTTGATTGGCCTGGCTAAAAACATTTTGGAAACCTGTATCTATATTCTCGGATTCTCCGCACCGGACAAAATGTGATAAAAAATCGCCCTTGCCAAAGCAAGGGCGATTTTTGTTATTTCATTGTTTCCAACGCCAACGCGTTCTGGGTCTTATAAAGCTGAGCATATACTCCGCCCCGATCAACCAATTCTTCATGAGTGCCACATTCCGTGATCATTCCACCAGCAATAGAAATGATTCGGTTCGCCCCGCGGATGGTGGACAAACGATGGGCAATGATCAGCGTGGTGCGTCCCTTAGCCAGCGCATCAAACGCCTTTTGGATCTTCGCCTCAGTAACAGAATCCAAAGCAGAAGTTGCTTCATCCAAAATCAAAATAGGCGGGTTTTTGAGGAACACACGAGCAATGGCAATGCGTTGCTTTTGTCCGCCGGAAAGTAACGTACCCCGCTCACCCACATAAGTCTCAAAGCCTTGGGGCATGGCCATGATATCCTCGTAAATTTCCGCCTTCCTGGCCGCTTCAACGACCTCCTCAATAGTAGCGTCCGGCTTTCCGTACCGAATGTTTTCAAGCACAGTATCCGCAAACAGGAACACTTCCTGCTGCACAATGCCAATATTCCGATGAACGGACTTCTGAGTCACGCTCCGAACGTCCTGGCCGTCAATGCGAATCGCACCCTCTGTCACGTCATAAAACCGCGGAATCAGCTGACATAAGGTTGTCTTGCCGCCACCGGACGGGCCAACGATGGCAACCGTTTCTCCCGGTTCGACCTGCAAAGAGACCTCCCGCAGCACATCCAGATCTCCCTCATAAGCGAAGGAGACACGATCAACGGTGATCCGTCCCTGCACATTCTGCAAATCCGGAGCATTCTCCTCATCCCGCAATGTCGGCTCTGTGCGCATAATGGAAACAAAACGGTTCAATCCTGCAAAGCCGCTGGCAAACATCTCACTGAATCCGGAAAGTTTCCGCATAGGCCCGACAAAAGAAGAAATATAAAGGGTAAAAGTTAAAAGATCCCGATAATCCATCATGTCCTGCATAACGCAGTAGCCGCCCACACCGATAATGACCACATTGAGGCTGCACAGAAAGAACTCTACACTGCTGTGAAAACGGCCCATAGCCTTGTGAAATTCCCTCTTTGAGCCTTTGTAAATCTCATTGGCAGCGGTAAACCGGGCATTTTCCGTTTCCTCATTGGCAAAGGCCTTAGCCGTCCGGAAGCCGGAAAGACTGCTCTCAATTTCCTGGTTGATATATCCGGTCTTTTCCTTCGCGGCCTTGGATGCCTTGCTCATCTGCCGGCGCATGGATATCACAACGATCAAAAACACCGGAATCGTCAGCGCTACCACCAACGCTAAACGCCATTGAATCGTGCCCATGACGATCAGCGCACCGATAATGGTCAGCACGGAAGTCAGCAAATCCTCCGGGCCATGATGGGCAAGCTCCGTCAGGTCAAAAAGGTCGGTAGTCAGTCGGCTCATAAGCTGGCCGGTGCGGTTGCGGTCATAAAAGTCAAAGCTCATATCCTGCATGTGGGTGAAAAGATCCTTGCGGATATCTGCCTCCACCCGAATGCCAAAAGTATGGCCGTAATAAGCCACGATATAATTCAGGAACGAGCGCAGCAAATAGCATACGACCACCACCGCCATCACCACAAAAAACGTCCGGTACATTTGGCCTGGGAGCATATCGTAAAGGGCGCTTCTGGTCACCAACGGGAAAAGCAGATCGATTGCCGCAATTAAAACGGCACACAAAACATCAACAGCGAAGATCTTTTTGTGCTTCGCAAAATAACGCAGAAAAATCGCCAGGGGCGATTTGCTCTGATAATCCTTCGTGGTCATTGTACATTCCTCCAAATCTGACTTTATTATACATAATTTTGATGACTTGGCAAATACTTTTTACTTTCCGTGAAAAATATGTTATACTGAGAAAAAGGTCAACATTTGAGGTCATTTTATGAAAATTCTGTATTTTGACGACAATATCATAGTCTGCGTAAAACCGGTGGGACTGGACTCTGAGCACGACGTGCCGACTGAGCTGGGCGGTGAAATCTACACGCTGCACCGACTGGACAAAAACGTAGGCGGCGTGATGGTCTATGCCCGAAACAAAAAAAGCGCCGCTGCCCTTTCTGCGGCCATACAACGAGGCGAAATGGTGAAAGAGTATGTGGCGCAAACTCACGGCGAACCGCCGTTAGACGGCGACTGGGAAGATTTGCTGTTCAAAGACAGCCGACAAAACAAGGTTTTTGCAGTCAAGCGCCCCCGCAAAGGCGTAAAGCCTGCACGTCTTGAATTCCGGCGGCTCACACCCGGTCCAGACGCACTGGTGCGGGTACGTCTGCATACCGGCCGCAGCCACCAAATTCGCGTGCAATTTTCCAGCAGAGGTTATCCCCTGCTGGGCGACCATAAGTACGGCGCAAAGGACGAATTCCCCGCGCCCAGGCTCTTTTCCTGTTACCTGCAATTCACCCTCTTTGGCAAAGAATACTCCTTTGAGTCCCTGCCGGAATGGGCAAATATATCAATAACGCCTCAACTTAATTAAAATTTAATATCTTCTCACTTATTTTCTTAATAAACAAGCCGTACAATAAAAGGGCAAACGTGAAACGTTTTGTTCTTTCTTCTATTTTATATCCCTTTCTATTTGTAAAGATCCGGTGTCATCTGGTCAATGACACCGGATCTTTCATTTTTACTATTTCATGCACTGCCGAACGAAATATTCAAAAATTGCTGTGCCATCAACCGTATCGGTTCGCTGTTTAGTAAAGCACATTCTTTCCGGGTGCCATTGCACCCCGAAAAGATTATAACTTTCGTGGGCAATGCCCTCCACCACCCCGTCATTGGACATCATGGTCACTGTCAACCCGCTACCTAGTTTTTTAATCGCCTGATGATGAAAACTATTCACCACAAACTCCGTTCCATATAGCTTGTCGCAAATGCTTCCCTGTACCGCAGTCACCGGGTGAATCAGATCATAATCCGAAAAAGACGAATGTGCAGCTGCATTGGCAATATTTTGATCCAAGGTACCCCCAAAGAAAATATTGATCAGCTGACTACCCCGGCACACACCCATGATTGGCTTTCCAGCGTCCAAAAAGGCCTGTAAAAGCTGAAATTCCACTTCATCTCTGGAATAGTCGATATTCACCGAGCCATTCACCGACTCGCCGTAACGAGCAGGGTCAATGTCGTTGCCGCCGCAAAGAATCAGACCGTCATAATCCGTGTCGATCTCCGGCAAATACTTCGCCACCGCAGTACCGCCGACGCCGTTCACCGCGTCCACGTAAAATTCCAGTTTTCTATTTCCGGATAATAGAATTCTAGGCTTTTTCACAATACCACCACTTTTAATTATTATTAGTATGTAACACTAAATCATCCGTAGAAATTTGTGAGAGAAAAATACGTTCTTTGCTCAAACTATTAATTTCTTTTAAGCCAAGTTCTTTACGACATAAATTCCTAAATTTATAATAATTCTCCATAGCGTTGCCGTCACCAAAAACAATTGCAAGAAACACACCAACGATTTCTTGGTTTTTACAATAGCATACCAATGTATTATACACTTCTCTGGCTTCAATAGTAATTCTAGTTGTATTATAATTCAAATTCCTTATCGCTATTGATTCAGGTTTATTATTGGTATAAAAAGTTAGCCAAGATAAATAGTTATCTAAAAAATTTAACGCATCGTGTATTACTTCCTGCCTCTTCATATATATCTTCTCGCGCTTACTAAATAAAGTTGCAGACAATACAACGACTAAAACACTTACTACTAAATTACCCACCCCAAGACATAACGTAATAATTTGTTCTCCATTCATACACAAACACTCCTTTCTTCTAATTATAGCATAAAAGCGGCCAAACCCACAATACTTATTGCCTATTTCCTCTTACTTATTACTTCACAAAAAACCATTCGTGAGTTTTAGCGAAAAGTGAAGAGTGAAAAGGTAATATGTAAAAATCCCGCCCACTATCGTGGACGGGATTTTTGGAGCTGCTATCCTGTTGAGGTACCCGACGAATGTCCTTGGCTTTGAAAAGCCTTCGTCCCTCGCCGACCTCTGCCACTCGCTCGGGTCGCTCCTCCCGCCCCCGGCGGCGCTTCCCTCGCTCCCCAAATTTTCACTGGCTTCGCCAGTTCAAATTTGACCTAAATAACTATAAAAATAAAGCCGTCCCGTATGGGACGACTTTATTTTTGGAGCTGCTAGCCAGATTTGAACTGGCGACCTCATCCTTACCAACTATTTTGGAGCGATTTTTGCTTTGCGCTGCTTATCGTAAATTATTGGATAAAACCCTTGTGTATCAAGGACTTTTCGGATTTGCTTGTTGCTGCTTGCTGTAGCTTGCGGTGGGTGTTTTGTGTCGGTTTTTCGGGGTCCGTTACGGTTTTGTGTCGGTTTCTACGCCTGCTTAATTGCGTCTCTAAAGATCTGACTTGCTCGTTTTATGCTCTCCTGATCGGCGTGGGTATACATCCGGAGTGTAACAGCCTTATCGGTGTGTCCCAGTTTTTCCGAAACACTGGCAATGTCTGCGCCGTTGGTGATGGCGATACTGGCAAAGCTGTGCCGGAGCTTGTGAGGGTGCAGACCCTGGACACCATACTTCCTTGCAAAGTTCTGCAGGTAACGCGCCGGGCTTTGGGGATGTATCGGCTCGGGACTGCCTTCTTGGGTGAATACATATTGGCTGATGGCTTTCTTGCTCTGCTCAAGCCGAAGCTCACGCAACAGCGCAATGATTTGCGGATCGACATCAATGGTGCGGTTCCGTCCGTTTTTCGGCGTATCCAGATAGATGCCCTTATCCGGGGTATAACAGAGGTTGCCGCAGATGGTGATGGTATTCTTTGTAAAGTCCACATCCTTCCACTGCAGTCCGCAACACTCTCCCCGGCGGATGCCTGTGTCAATCAGCAGGCGGATCATTGCCCGCCATTTCAGCGGCTCCTGGGATAGGCAATTCCAGATGTGCCGGATCTCCTCAACAGTATAAGCCTCCGCCTCTTGCGATTTCACTTCGTCCTTTCGGGGTCTGGGACGCTGCACCTTGTCCATGGGGTTGCGGTCAATCAGATCTGCCAGATATGCCATTTTGAACAGCCCTTGCAGAACCGTATACACTTTGATCACCGTGCTGTGGCTTTTGTTTTGTGCCTGTATGGACAGCAGCAGAGCAGTAATTTGCGCGGCAGTGACCTCCGGAAGCTTGAAATCCCCTAATACCGGATATATCCACTTGTTCAGATTGCCTTGATAGCTCGTCCGTGTGTTCTCAGAACAGTGGATCGCCAGAGAAGGCATATACACCGTTTCGCCATACTGCTTTAGGGTTTTTATCTGCGCGGCTTCCAACTCTTTCCGGTAACTCTCTATGCGCTCTTCCTGCCGGGTAAGTACTTCGCCGGCTTTGACCTTCTGCTCAAACTCCACGGCCACCTTGACCAGCTCACGGTCAATAGCTTTTTGACTCCAACCTGCAGGTGGATACCATCGTGTGGTAAGGCGGGGTATGCCCCTGCCCCGGGAGACGGAGATCTCGTAAAAGGGAGTGCCGTCCTTCGTATTCA
>JAZNFY010000031.1:0-8393 GCA_045589195.1 Faecousia sp.
ATACACGGAGATGGAGTCGCCGGAGTGAACGCCGGTGCGTTCCACCAGCTCCATAATGCCAGACACGAACACATTTTGGCCGTCGCAGATGGCGTCTACCTCAACTTCCCGGCCTTCGATATATTTATCCACCAGAACCGGCTTGTCCTCGTCGATTTCCACTGCGGTTTTCAGGTAATGGCGCAGCTGATTTTCATTGGCAACGATCTGCATGGCTCTGCCGCCCAGAACAAAGCTGGGACGCACCAGCACCGGATAACCGATTTTTGCGGCGGCAGCAATGCCGTCTTCAATTCTGGTAACGGCTTTGCCCGTGGGCTGGGGAATGTTCAGCTCGGAAAGGAGCTTTTCAAAGGCGTCCCGGTTTTCTGCCTTGTCAATGGCAGCACAGTCGGTACCGATGATCTTCACGCCCCGGTCTGTCAGCGGCTGCGCCAAATTGATGGCAGTCTGGCCACCCAGAGAGGCGATAACGCCTTCCGGCTTTTCGAAATCGATGATGTTCATCACATCCTCGGTGGTCAGGGGCTCAAAGTACAGCTTGTCCGCCGTGGTGTAGTCTGTGGAAACGGTTTCGGGGTTGTTATTGATGATGATGGCCTCGTAGCCGGCCTTTTTAATGGTCATAACCGCATGGACGGTGGAGTAGTCAAATTCCACGCCCTGGCCGATGCGGATGGGGCCTGCGCCCAGCACCACGATCTTCTTCTTGTCGGTGAGGACGGATGCATTTTTGCCGGTGTAGGAGGAGTAGAAGTAGGGAATATACGCGCCGGTGTGGCAGGTATCCACCATTTTGAATACCGGGCGAATGTTGTTTTCCTTGCGCAGCCGATATACTTCAAGCTCCGTCATGTTCCAGAGCTTGCCGATGTATTTGTCGCCGAAACCCATTTTCTTGGCGGCTGCCAGTGTGTCCAGGTTGCCAGCATTGGCTTTCAGGGTCTTTTCCATATCCACGATTCTCTGGATTGCTTCCAGGAAGAAGGAGGTGATCTGGGTCACTTCGTGGATCTTTTCAATGGCCACGCCCCGGTAAAGAAGCTCCGCCACAGCAAAAATGTTGTCATCCCGGAAGGCGCGGATATAGTCAAGCAGCTGCTCATCAGTCATGCCGTCAAATTTGGCAACATGAATGTGGTTGACGCCGGTTTCCAGGGATCGAATGCCTTTGAGCAGACATTCTTCCAGTGTCGAGCCAATACCCATGACTTCACCGGTGGCCTTCATCTGGGTACCCAGAATGTTCGTGGCAGAGGTAAATTTGTCGAAGGGGAACCGGGGCAGCTTGGCAATGACGTAATCTAACCGGGGCTCAAAAGCGGCGGTGGTATTGGCGATTTTGATTTCATCCAGGGACATACCCACCGCGATTTTGGCGGTAACCCGGGCAATGGGGTAGCCCGAAGCCTTGGATGCAAGGGCGGAGGAGCGGGATACTCTGGGATTGACCTCAATAAGGTAGTATTCAGAGGAGTTGGGATTCAGCGCAAACTGTACGTTGCAGCCGCCCTCAATTTTCAACTCCTTGATCAGCTTGATGGCGGAGTCGTTGAGCATTTTCAGGTCATGGTCGCTCAGGGTCATGATCGGAGCGACCACCAGGGAGTCTCCGGTGTGCACGCCTACCGGGTCAATGTTTTCCATGCCGCAGATGGTGATGGCATGGTCGGTGGAGTCACGCATGACTTCGAATTCGATCTCCTTGTAGCCCTTAACACTTTTTTCAATCAGAACCTGATGCACGGGGGAGAGCTTAAATGCATTCAGACCTATTTCGATCAGTTCTTCTTCGTTGTAAGCAAAGCCGCCGCCGGTACCGCCCAGAGTAAAGGCAGGACGCAGCACCACAGGATAGCCGATGCGCAGCGCAGCTTCTTTGGCTTCTTCCAGATTATAGGTAATCTCGGAGGGGATTACCGGCTCGCCGATGGACTGACACAGATCCTTGAACATTTCCCGGTCTTCTGCCCTTTCAATGGAGGCGCTGGAAGTACCCAAAAGCTGCACCCGGCATTCTTTCAGAATACCCTTCTTTTCCAGCTGCATGGCAAGATTCAGACCGGTCTGACCGCCGATGCCGGGAACAATGGCGTCGGGGCGCTCGTGGCGGATGATTTTCGCCACGTATTCCAGAGTCAGGGGCTCCATATATACCTTGTCGGCAATGGTGGTGTCGGTCATGATGGTGGCGGGGTTGGAGTTGACCAAAACCACCTCGTAACCTTCTTCTTTCAGCGCCAGACAAGCCTGAGTGCCCGCGTAGTCAAATTCGGCAGCCTGACCGATCACAATCGGACCGGAGCCGATGATCATAATTTTTTTGATATCTGTCCGTTTTGCCATGGTAATTACCTCCAATAACGTTCCGTTATATTATTTTCTTACTTTTTCCATCCAAACCAGCTTGCCGTCGCAGACGGTTGCCAGGCATTTGCCCCAGACCCGCCAGTCTGTGAAGGGGGTGTTCTTGCCCTGGGACAGGAACTGCTCCGGTTCAATGTGGTAAGTTTGTTTCAGATCCCAGATGGAGAAGTCGCAGCCCATGGGAATCGAGAACCGCTTCCGGGGATTGGTCACCATTAATTCCAGCAGTCTTTCCAGGGTGATGACGTTTTCTTTCACCAGATAGGTGTAAAGCAGGGGAAAAGCAGTTTCCAGGCCCACAATACCAAAGGGACTGCCGTCCAGACCGTTGCGCTTTTCTTCCTGGGTGTGGGGGGCGTGGTCAGTGGCGATCATATCGATGGTGCCGTCCTGAATGCCCCGGATCAGTGTTTCCCGATCCTCAGCACTGCGCAGCGGCGGATTCATCTTGAAGTTTCCGTCCTCTTGCAGATAGCTGTCGTCCATCAAAAGGTAGTGAGGTGCGGTTTCACAGGTCACATTCAGACCTTCGGCCTTTGCCTTTCGAATCAGTTCTACACTTTCCTTGGTGGAAATGTGGCAAACGTGGTAGGCGCAGCCGGTCTGTTTCACCAGTTCCAGATCCCGGGCAATGGGGCCCCATTCGCTTTCAGAGCAAATGCCCCGGTGGTGATTGTCCCGGGCGTAATCGCCGTCGTGAATGTAGCCGCCGTTCAGCAGAGAATTATCTTCGCAGTGAGCCACGATCAGCTTTTTATGCTGTTTGGCCATGAGCATGGCGTCACGCATTTTGGCAGGGTTTTGCACACCCCGGCCGTCGTCAGAAAAGGCGATGACCTGCTGAACCATGGCCCGCATATCGGCAAGCTGCTCTCCTTTTTGACCCACGGTGATGGCACCGTAGGGGTAGATATGAATCATGCCGTCCTGTCGAATGATATCCAGTTGCTTCTTTAAATTTTCTTTGCTGTCCGGCACCGGGTCCAGGTTGGGCATGGTGCAAACGGCGGTGTATCCACCCCGGGCTGCGGCCAGAGAACCGGTCAAAATAGTCTCCTTGTATGAAAAACCCGGCTCTCTGAAATGCACATGCACATCACAAAAGCCGGGAATGACTACATATTCGGGAGAACGAAAGGCACAAAGATCAACAGACGAAAGACGGTCGGCAATAGAAACACGAACATTCGGCGCACAAAAAGCATTGAGGATGTTGGTGCTTTCCATCTGCATTTCCATAGTGGTCTCCTTCTAAGTTCATTAAATTTATCGCAGAATATTATACTATGAACAAAGAAATTTGTCAAATAAAAAAACCGGAAAAACATCACAATTATTTCCTTGCGAAGCGGTTCTTTTTGTGGTAGTATGCCCTTAAAAGGAGGCGGTAGCATGAATCGGAAAATATTGACTCATGAAGACGTGCTTTTGTCCCTGCCGGATCGGGCTCCCGATGCCCATAAAGGGGATTTCGGAAGAGTGTTGCTACTGTGCGGCAGCCGGGGTTATACCGGTGCGGCCGCCCTTGCCGCCATGGGCGCGCTCAGAACCGGCTCAGGGCTTGTAAGCCTTGGTGTCCCCGAGAGCATTTATGTGATTGAGGCCGTGAAACTCACGGAGGCTATGGTGTTCCCACTGCCGGAAGAAGCGGGAATGTTGTCGGAAAAGGGAATTCCGGAAATTTTGAAACGGCTCGAAAAAGCAGACGTGGTTCTCGTCGGCTGCGGTTTGGGTCAGTCACAGAGCACTTTTGCGGTTACCAAAGCCGTGCTTGAAAATGCCCGCTGTCCGGTGGTACTGGATGCCGATGGCATAAATGTCATGGCAGAGCATAAGCATATATTGTATGAAAGGCAATATCCCACCGTTTTGACGCCCCACCCCGGGGAATTCCAAAGACTGTTCCCTGAAAGCCATACGGACCCGGTGCCGGCAGCAGAGTCCGCCGCCCGTTCCCTTGGCTGCGTGATGGTGCTCAAGGGCCATGAAACGGTGATCACCGACGCAAAAGAGTGTTATATTAACCAAACCGGCAATCCCGGAATGGCGGTTGGCGGCAGTGGAGATCTGCTTGCAGGCATGATCGTGTCCCTGATCGGACAGGGCCTGCCCATAACGAAGGCTTCTGCGGTGGCTGTGTGGCTGCATGGTGCAGCGGGGGATCTTTGCGCCCGGGAGATGGGGCAGTACGGTATGCTGCCCAGTGATATGGTGGAGGTATTGCCCCGACTGATGAAATAAGGCGGGATCAAATGAAACGAATACTATCTTTACTGTGCTTGCTGGCGCTGCTTTTTACAGGCTGCGCCGGGACAGATTCCGGTATGGATCGGGCCATGGCGCTGCGATCAAAGCTTTTGGCGCAGGCCGTGGAACTGGATGCGGTGGTTACCGCAGATTATGGGGATAAGACCTGTACATTTACTATGGCGTGCAGTATTGATAAACAGGGAAAGCTGACCTTTTCTGTTCAGGAGCCGGAATCCATCTCCGGTATCACCGGCACAGTTTCCTCGGAAGGGGGAAAGCTGACCTTTGACGATCAGGCCCTGGCGTTTCCGCTGCTGGCCGAGGGGCAGATAACCCCGGTGAGCGCTCCCTGGGTACTGTTTCGGTCTTTGCGCACCGGGTATTTGACCTCCTGCGGAATGGAGGGGGGCAAGGTGCGCCTGGCCATTGATGACAGCTATGCCGATGATGCGCTGCATCTGGACGTTTGGCTCAGTGAAGATGATCTGCCCGCCCATGGGGAGATTATTTACAAAGGCAGACGAATCGTGTCTGTTCTCGTCAGCAACTTTCGTTTTGTGTAACTTCGGAGAGAATAACCGCATAGGATATTTCGGATGTGCTGCCGTATAAAATTCCGTTGTGCGTGGGACAATAGAATCAGCCGCGTTACATAAGGAGCATTCCGGTAGCGCAGGTAATGATTTCTTCGGAGTGTGAAAACATGGACACCACAGTCAAGCGGGGAGATATATTCTATGCGGATCTTTCGCCGGTGGTAGGCAGCGAGCAGGGCGGCACCCGTCCGGTGCTCATTGTGCAAAACGACACCGGAAACCGTCATTCACCCACCGTAATTGCCGCGGCCATTACCAGTCAGACAGGAAAAGCGCGTCTGCCAACCCATATCAGCATTGCCGGGGGCAGCGTAGGGCTTAGTAAGGACTCGGTGATCTTATTGGAGCAGATACGTACCATCGATAAGCGCCGGTTAAGAGAGCACATGGGACACTTGGACGGCGGGCAGATGGCGTTGGTAGATGATGCCATTGCCGTGAGCTTTGGACTGAATCAAGGTACAATATGAATGATTCCCCCTTTACCGCATAGGCTTGTGGTAAAGGGGGATTTTTATGGAAATGACATATCCGATATTCTTAGGTAATGAATCCATTGGCGAGGCGAAGGTTACCAGACAGGGACTTTATTATCATATTGCCTGCCGCTGCACCCTTAGCGCAGAGGTGGTGCACCGATTGGTGTTAAAAAAAGGAGATAAAACGGAAAATTTGGGTATCCCACTCCCGGAGGGTCGTTTTTTTCCGCTTACCAAAAAATTGCCGGTGAGCCGGGTGGGGGATGGCGTGTTCCGAATCTGCGCCGTACCCCGGCAGCCCCAGTTGGACGAATTGTTCGTACCCCTTCATCCTACGGAGCCGTTTGCGTATATCCATCGGTTGAACCGGGCGTATTTGACTCGCCGCGAGGGGCAGCTGGGTGTGGTGGTCAAAGTTTAAGACTTTCTTAAATCCGTTGACATTCTTTTTCTGTGGCTGTAAAATCGCACCAAAGAAAGCAGACAGAGAAAGAAGGCTTTACAATGCACATCGCAATGTTTAACGGTTGGTACTTTTTTTGGTTGATTCTTGCCGGCGGCGCAACTGCGGGACTTTACTTCCTGCTTCGCAATAAGGGTACCTTTGTCCAGAAGTCGGTGCTGTTCGGCCTGCTGGCCATTGGCCTGCTGCTGCATTTTCTGAAAGTGTATATTCCGCCCTATTCTGTCGATGAAGCCAGACTGCTCCGGGATAGCTGGTTTGTAAATATCTGCGGCGCGAATATTGCCCTGTTCCCGTTCTTCTTCTTTTCCAAGAACCAGAAGATCAAGGACTATATGTTTTTTATCGGCTGTATCAGCGGCCTGTTGGCGCTGGTTTATCCCGAAGAGCCCATGGCAAAGACAAATCAGGCGGGAGAGCAGCTGGATATGATCCGGTTCTACTACCACCATTGGATGGTCTTTGCCGTGCCGCTGCTGATGGTGCTGTTCGGTCATCACAAGGTCTCTTATAAGCGGATTTTGATTGCGCCCACCGGCTTGCTCCTTCTGATGCTGTTTATTATGCTCAATCAGATCTTCCAGTCTGAACTGGGCTTTATTCCACTTCGTGACCGGGGAGATTTTTTCGGTATCGGTTATAAGAATTCTTCGTACATCTGGGGCCCAGGCACCAATGAAGCCATCGGTAATATCCTGGCCACCTTTACGCCATCCTTTTTCACCATCGTGCCTGTGGGCGAGTTTGCCGGTCAGGTCAAGTATTGGCCCTGGTTTTGGATCATCGTCCCGGCGTATGTGTTGGTAACGCCCCTGGCATTTTTGCTTGCCATGGTCTTTGATCATGCCTCTTTTGTGGCAGATGTCAAGAAGATCTGGCGCTTTATCAAGCCCAGAAAACAAAAGGTATAATATAGCATGAACCGCAGATGGGTTTTTGAACTGCACCCCATTTGTTAGACAAGTATGATATACTTGTACTAAGAAATGGGGTGCTTTTATTATGCCTAAAGGAATACCGAACAAACGATACACAGGTGAGTTTAAGCAGATGGTTGTAGAAACCATGATGCGAGAAAAGTTAAGCTATACAGAAACCAGAAAACGATTTGACATAGCTGGCGAGGATCGTGTTCGCAGCTGGGAGCGTATTTATCTAACAGAAGGGGCAGAGGGTTTGTATATCGAACGCCGCGGCCGCGCCAGTACCGGTCGTCCCAGAAAGCTTCCTAAAGAAACAGAAGAAGATCTACTGGCGGAAGTACAGCGTCTGAGAGCAGAGAATGCATACCTAAAAAAATTGCAAGCCTTAGTTTCGGAAAGAGAGCAACGCCAACAGAAAAAGTGACGGCGATCCAGGAACTAAGGCGAGAACACCCTCTAACAATGCTGCTGAAGATTGCTCAATTGCCTCGTGCAACCTTCTATTATCACCTAAAAGCTCAGAGCAGAGAGGACAAATATGCTGTTGCCAAAGAGGAAATAACAGCAATATATCATGAACACAAGGGACGATATGGTTATCGCCGAATTACTACTGAGTTGCATCAGCGAGACATTCCTCTGAATCATAAGACTGTACAGCGGCTAATGAAGGAATTAGGGATTGTTTGCCGTGTCAGAATGAAGAAATACCGTTCTTATAAGGGTGAAGTGGGCAAAATTGCTCCCAATTGTCTGGGGCGGAATTTCTATGCCGAAAAGCCGAACCAGAAATGGGTCACAGATGTTACAGAGTTTCATCTGTTTGGTCAGAAATTATATCTATCGCCAATACTGGATCTGTGCAGCAGGAATATTGTCAGCTATACAATTTCGGAACACCCTGTACTATCCATGGTAACAACTATGTTGGAACAGGCGTTCACCGCCATACCAGATGGAACCGGACTGATCCTGCACTCGGATCAAGGCTGGCAATATCAGCATAAGAAGTACCAACGGATGCTGGAACAAAAGGGCATTATCCAAAGCATGAGCAACAAAGGTAACTGTTTTGATAATGCCGTCATAGAGAATTTCTTTGGAATACTGAAGAGCGAACTACTGTATCTGCAGGACTTTGAGTCCATGGAACACTTCAAGAACGAACTCATTGACTACCTGGATTACTATAACAACAGACGCAGCAAGGCAAAGTTAAAGGGCTTGCCGCCTGCTTTACACAGACAACAAGCCCTTTTGGTTGCTTGAACAATTTGAGTTAGAAATATTTGTCTAACTTTTTGGGGTCACTTCA
>JAZNFY010000032.1:0-6810 GCA_045589195.1 Faecousia sp.
TGCGTAGAGCAATGGTCCAGTCAGGGCTACCGGGTACTGCTGGTGGCAGAATATGACGGCGAGCCGGCCGCGCCCTTAATGTCGGACAAGCTTCAAGTCGGAGGCCAAGCGGTCTTAGGAAGACAAGACCTGATAACAACTCCTTGGCTCACAGAACGACATGGCTACGATCCGACTTTGCGTAGAGCAATGGTCCAGTCAGGGCTACCGGGTACTGCTGGTGGCAGAATATGACGGCGAGCCGGCCGCGCCCTTAATGTCGGACAAGCTTCGCCCCCTGGCTCTGGTGCTGCTGACCAACCGCATTCGCCCCGAAGCGCCCGAAACCTTTGCATACTTTGCCCAGCAGGGTGTAACCATCAAGGTCATTTCCGGTGACAACCCCGTCACCGTTTCCCAAATTGCCGGCAAAGCCGGTATTCAAAACGCCGATGCCTGCATCGACGTTTCCTCCCTGGAAACCCAGGCGGATTTTAATAACGCGGTAAAAGAATACACCGTCTTCGGCAGGGTCACTCCGGATAAAAAGCGGATGCTCGTGCAGGCCCTGCGACGTCAGGGACACACCGTCGCCATGACCGGTGACGGCGTCAACGACGTGCTGGCCATGAAAGACGCAGACTGCGGCATCGCCATGGCCTCCGGCGCCCAGGCCGCCAGCCAAGTAGCCCAGATCGTGCTTTTGGAATCGGATTTTTCCGCCCTGCCCCATATCGTAGGCGAAGGGCGCCGGGTCATCAACAACATTCAGCGGGCAGCCACGCTGTTTTTGGTCAAGAATATCTTTTCTCTGGGTCTTTCCCTTTTAACCTTCTTTACCAACTTCCCCTATCCCATTGTGCCCCTGCATTTGAGTGTGATTTCTGCGCTGACCATTGGTATTCCCTCGTTCTTCCTGGCTATGGAGCCCAATTACGAACGATTCAGCGGCCACTTTCTCCGGGGCGTGCTGCGCCGGGCCTTCCCCGGTGGCTTGACCAATATTTTCGTGGTGCTGGCAGCACAGGCCTTTATGTCCGTATTTTCTCTGCCCCTGGAACAGACCTCCACCGTATGCGCCGCGCTGCTTGGCATCGTGGGACTTTTGGTGCTGTTCCAAACCTGCAAACCCTTTGACCGTTTCCGGATCCTCATTTGGAGCGCCATGGCCATAGCGCTGGTATTCTGCTTTACCGTGCTTTCACCCTTGTTTGACCTTCACTCCGGAAATTCCCAGGGTCTTCTGGTCATGGTGACTCTGGTGGTCATGACCCCCACGGTATTTTTCGCCATGCAGCGCCTCTTTGACTGGGGCGATCGAATCGTTGCGCATGTTCGCAGCAACAGAAAACGCAAAAAGAAATGAGGTGAATCCCCATGCTGACCTATGAGCTGAAAAAAGCCCCGGGCATACCCCTTTACGAGGCGCTGTACCGATGCCTGCGGGCGGATATTCTGTCCGGCAAGCTCTCTGCCGGAGAAAAGCTGCCCTCCAAGCGGGCTCTTTCCGAGCACCTGCGGGTCAGCAAGATCACCGTAGAGACCGCCTATAATCAGCTTCTTTCTGAGGGCTATATCTGTTCCCGGGAAAAGGTCGGCTACTTTGTAGAGCAGACCCGGCATCATGCTGTCCCCGCCGTTTCCTATGCCCCTGCCCCCACCGAGACAAGCGCGCCCATACTTGATTTTTCCGGCAACGGTTCTGCACACTTCCCTTTTTCTGTTTGGAGCAAGCTGCAACGGCAAACTTTACTGGATTATGACCAGGAACTTCTCAGACCCCTGCCCCACCAGGGCTGCCGGGTGCTGCGCCAGGCCATTTCCCGTCACCTTGCCCAATTCCGGGGCATGCAGGTGGATCCGGAAAATATCATCATCGGTGCAGGAACGGATTTTCTTTACAACCTGATCATTCAGCTTTTGGGCCGGGATAAAACTTACGCAGTGGAAAACCCGGGTTACGACAAAATCTGCAAGATCTACACCGCCGGAGACGTAAAATGGATCAACGCCCCCATGGACAGCCACGGCGTTTTAGCGCAATCCCTGGGCAATGCCCGGGTACTGCACATTTCCCCCGGCCACCACTTTCCCTTAGGCATCATCACACCCCTTGCCCGACGGCAGGAGCTTCTTGCCTGGGCAGCAAAATCCGACAGCTACATCATCGAAGATGACTATGATTCGGAGTTTCGTTTTCACGCCCACCCATTACCTGCCATGCAGACACTGGATCCCCATGGCCGGGTGATCTACATCAACACTTTTTCCAAAACCCTTGCCCCGTCCATTCGCGTGGCGTTTATGGTTCTTCCTCCGGCGCTGATGGAAAAATTCCGGGAGACCCTGGGCTTTTACAGCTGCACCGTATCCAGTTTTGAGCAATATACCCTGGCCCGATTTCTGGACGAAGCCTACTTTGAAATGCACATCAACCGGATGCGCCGCTTCTACCGCAACCGCCGGGACAAGGTGCTCAGCGCTCTGAAAAACTGTCCCTGGGCGAATAAGATGACCGTTCTGGAAGAAGATGCCGGCCTTCATTTTCTTTTGCAGGTCGATACCCGGCTCTCCGACGAAGAACTGGCCGCCCTTTGGGCAAAAGCCGGGATCCGGGTCAATCCCCTGAGCCGGTATTATCACGGCAACGTTCCGGCAAACCGCCACCATTGTCTGCTGATCAACTACTCCGGCCTTGACGAGCAGCAGCTTTATCGGCTGAATCACCTTCCCAAATTATAAAATTCTTGCGTTTTTCGACCTTTTCCCCTATAATAACCTTAGAAAACGAGAAAGGAGGTTGCGTATGATCGAAAAGCAACACACCCTTCGAGGCTGCCTTCTGGGTCTTGCTGTGGGCGACGCCATGGGCTATGCGGTGGACCGGAAAACTCTGGCTGAAATTTGCGAAGATTACGGTCCCAACGGACTACTAGGCTACGATCTGGTCAACGGGTATGCAGACGTAACCTCTTACACCCAGCTTGCGGCATTCACCGCCAACGGCTTGCTCTTTGGTATCACCCGGGGTCAGCTTCGGGGCATCATGGCGCCGCCGGTGCGCTACATAGAGCTGGCGCTGCGGGAATGGTCCCGCTCCCAGCAATATTCCGATCCCCAAAAAAATTACTGCTGGCTGTCCACCGTTCCGGAAATGAAACGCCGCCACTGTATGGACAATTGGATGCTGGGCACACTAACGAAAGAAGCCTTGGGCACCATGGAAGAACCCATTAACAATTCTTCCCACCCTGCCACCCTCACCGAGGCCATTCCCATTGCCATGCTCTCTGCCGACTTGAACCTGGAACAGCCGGAGCGCAACCGCCTGTGCGCGGAGGCCGTGGCTCTGACCCACAGCAGCCCCGACGCCTTTTTAAGCGCCGCCGCGCTGACCGAGGCCATGAGCCGGATTCTGACCCAGGAAGAAATCGACCCGGAGACCCTGGCAAAGGAAACTCTGGACGCCATTCAGTTCCAGTTTGGCAGAGAATATCACCAAACCGCCAAGCTTTGGGAGCTTTATCAGCTGGCCATCACCCTTTCCCAGTCCGACGCTTCTCCCATGGAAGCCATGGAGCTTTTGCGGTGCCAGACCGCACCGGAGGTTCTCGCCGGCGTACTCTACGCCTGCATTACCTGCCGGGGTGATTTCGACACCGCCTTGATCACCGCCGTCAACCACTCTGGCCGCAGCGCCGCGGTGGGCGCCATCACCGGCGCAATTTTGGGCGCGCGCATGGGCGAACAGGCGCTTCCGGAATTCTATCTGGAATCTCTGGAGCCTACCCCCTACCTGCTGGAACTGGCAGATGATCTATCAAACGGCTGCCCCATGGTTGCCGACAGCAACCTCTTTGACGACGATTGGGACAGAAAATATATCCACGCAGGCCTGTAAATACCCGTATTTTGTCGAGAATCTATGGATATTTCTTGAAAAAAGTGCTTGCAATTGCATAGAAAGGGTGCTATAATCCCTAATGTAAGATGTTAAACTCAGGAGAGAGGGGCGCGCCCCTCTCTCTTTTTAAATCACAAAGGAGTAAACATGAAGGTTACAGATATTGTCACCCAGCTTGCCCAACCCATTGTGGAAGCGCACGGCTGCTCCCTCTGGGACGTGGAATACGTCCGGGAAGGCGACCAGCGATTTTTGCGGCTCTACATTGAAAAAGAAGGCGGTGTGGACATCACCGATTGCGAAGCCATCTCCCGGGCTGTGGACCCTATTCTGGACGAAAAAGACCCCATTGCGGAATCTTATCATTTTGAGGTCTGCTCCGCC
Source organism: Faecousia sp. (assembly GCA_045589195.1). Taxonomy (GTDB): domain Bacteria; phylum Bacillota; class Clostridia; order Oscillospirales; family Oscillospiraceae; genus Faecousia. The sequence goes on from JAZNFY010000032.1 coordinate 4,268, forward strand.
GGTCTGGAACGGCCGCTGAGACGGCCTTCGGACTTTGCCCGGTTCATGGGCAGCCCCATTACCGTCAAGCTTTACCGGCCCAGAAACGGCCTGAAAGAGATCCCCTGTATTCTCCGGGGCTACGAGGACGGCTGCGTCACCGTAGAAGCGGGAAAAGAAACCATCGTATTTCAAAAAAGCGAAATCGCCCTGGTGCGGCTTCGCGTAGAATTTTGAGGAGGAAAAACAGAAATGGCAAGAACTTCCAAAAAGAAGCAGCCCGAAGCGCTCAAGATCGATATCGGCGCAGAAATTTTCGCCAGCCTTCGGGATCTGGAAAAGCTGAAAGGCATTCGTGTGGAATACATGGTCGAGCGGCTGAAACAGGCGCTGACCAACGCTTATCGGAAAGACCGGGAGGACCATCGGGATATCCCCGCGGAGAACGTGGTGGTGGACCTTTCCGAGCAGGGTCTTTCCATGTATCAGGTTAAGACCGTAGTGGAAGAAGTAGAAGATTCCGCTTTGGAGATCCATGTGGACGCCGCCCGGAACATCAACCCCGACGTTCGGGTGGGCGACAACGTATCCATCCCCGTAGACATTCAGAAATTCGGGCGCATCGCTGCCCAGACCGCCAAGCAGGTGGTAATCCAGGGCATCCGCGAAGCTGAGCGGGGCATGGTTTACGAAAGCTACTCCTCCAAGACCCAGGAGCTTCTCACCGGCACCATTTTGAAGCTGGATCCCAGCGGCGACGTGCTGGTCACCGTGGGTCAGGGCGCAGAGCAGCATAACGCCATTTTGCGCACCAGCGAACAGATCCCCGGCGAAAGCTATCAGGTGGGCGACAAGATCCGCGTCTATGTGCTGGAAGCACGGCAAGGCGCCCGCTCCACCAATGTTTACGTATCCCGGACCCATCCCAACCTGGTCCGCCGTTTGTTTGAACTGGAAACTCCCGAAATCGCTGATGGTCAGGTGGAAATCCGCAACATCGCCCGGGAAGCCGGTTCCCGCTCCAAGATGGCCGTTCGCGCCGCAATGGAGGGCATCGATCCCGTGGGCGCCTGCGTCGGTCCCCGCGGCGGCCGTGTCAGCGCCGTTGTGGAAGAGCTTTGCGGCGAGAAGATCGACATTGTGGTATGGTCCGACGACCCCTGCGAGTATGTCCGGGCTGCTCTGTCTCCCGCAGATGTGATCAGCGTCACTCCCATTTCCGGTCAGAAAGCCTGCCGGGTCATCGTGCCCGACGATCAGCTTTCTCTGGCCATCGGCAAAGAGGGTCAGAATGCCCGCCTTGCCGCCCGGCTCACCGGCTATAAGATCGACATCAAGCCTGCCTCCCAGGCAGAAGAATAAGATAAGGGATACCACATACGGGTTATCCCATATCTCATATCTTTTAGAAAAGGTGGTCATGGACCATGCAGAAAAAGATTCCTCAGCGGCAGTGTATGGGCTGCCGGGAACGCAAAGCCAAGCGGGATATGCTCCGGGTGGTCCGGTGTACCGACGGCATCGTCCGTCTGGACTTTGGCGGTAAGGTCAACGGCCGGGGCGCTTACGTATGCCCCAATCCCGAGTGCCTGAAACAGGCGCAAAAAACCAAGGCTTTGGAGCGTTGCCTGGAAACCCCCATTCCCCAGGAAGTCGTGGACCTGCTGGTAAAGGAAATGGAGGCTGCCAGCCGTGGATAACACCCTGCGTTACCTTGCTCTTGCCCGAAAAGCCGGCAAAGCCGAGCTGGGTGAGGAACCGGTGGGCGCTGCGGCAAGAGCCCTTCATGCCCACGTGATCTTAGTGGCAAAAGACGCCTCAGACCACACCTGGCGCAGAGCCAAAAGCTATGCCGCAGGCACCGATCAGCAATGTATCCGCCTTGATAGCAGCAAAGATGAAATGGGTCAGGCCATCGGCCGCACCAGTTTGGCCATTGCCGCCGTTACCGATGTGGGTCTTGCCCTGGCGCTGGTGGAATCCCTCGGCCAGCCGCAGGCGCACAAAGATACCCTTTCCGTTCTTTCCCAAAAAGCCCAGCAGGCCAAAAAACGCCAGTCAGAAGCCAAGGCGCATGTGCGCAACAAGCGCATGGGAAAGAAATAATAAGTTATAGATTCGAAAGCAATAATCGGCACGGGGAAAGCTTTTCCGTTCCTGTTTGCGCTTTCCCCTATCCAGTTATGGAGGTGCATATATGAGTTTAGTGAAGTATCGATTGAAGGAGCTTGCCGCGGATTTCGGCATGGCTCCCAAGGAAGTATCGGAGATCATCTCCAAGTATTTTGAAAAACCCAAGTCCTACACCCAGGTGCTGACGGCTGAGGAACTGAATGTGTTCTTTGACCACATTACCACCCATAACCAGATCGCTTCTCTGGCGGTGGTCTTCGATGTGAAGCCCAAGGAAGCTCCCAAGCCCGAGGCTCCCAAGGCGGAAGCACCCAAGCAGGACGCTCCCAAGACCGCTCCCCAGAAGGAGCAGCCCAAGGCCCAGAACAAGCCTCAGCCTGCGCAGCAGCCTAAGGCTCCCCAGAACAGCCAGCCCCCCCAGCCTCAGCAGC
>JAZNFY010000033.1:0-26946 GCA_045589195.1 Faecousia sp.
GTAAGAGTTAATAAGTCTTTTGCAAGGCTTTGCCTTGCTCTTATTGTGTTATAGTGGTATAATGACAATATGAAAGGCGGTAATATTATGGCTGATAGTCCGTTGATTGCAAAATCTAAAGAATTTGCTTTGCAGATTATAAAAGTTTGTAACTATGTAAAACAAACTAAAAAAGAAAGTGTGCTTACAAACTAACTTATCCGTAGCGGAACAAGTGTAGGTGCAAACATTCGTGAGGCATTTTACGGTCACGGAACTGCTGATTTTATTGCCAAACTTCAAATTGCGCTCAAAGAATGTTCCGAAAGTGAATATTGGTTGGAACTATTAATTGAAAGTGGTTATTACGATAATAACGATATTTTAGATAAATGTATAGAAGTTAAGAAATTACTGATTACTTCAATAAATACTGCAAAGAGTAAATTGAACAATCAACGAGGTCGGTGTTAATAATGAAATTGTTGTTTATTATAGGCAATGCTGCTGTCGGTAAAATGACTGTTGGGCAGGAACTTATGAAACTCACGGGGTTGAGATTATTTCACAATCATATGACAATAGAACCCGTAATAGAAATCTTTGGCCAATATAATGGAAAAGTAATTAATAGACTTCGTCAGGTGGTTTTTGAGGAATTTGCGAAGTCAGATTGCTATGGAATGATTTTCACATATATGTGGGCTTTCGACCAACAAGCAGATTGGGATTATATTGAATATGTGAAAAACATTTTTGAACCCTATAATACAGAGTTTTACTATGTGGAACTTGTTGCTCCCCGTGAAATTAGATTAGAACGAAATGTTACTGAAAACCGGTTGAAGAACAAAGCATCGAAAAGAAATGTTGAGGTATCGAATCAAAGACTTATCAACGATGATACAAAATACCGACTCGAAAGTTTTGAGGGTGAAATTCCGTTTGATAACTACATTAAAATTGATAATTCAAAACTTCCTCCCGATGTAGTTGCAAAAATGATTCAAGAGAAATTCCATTTATAACGAAGAAAAAGGTCTGTTAACATATAGGTTCATTTTCGTGTTGTAAGCCAAAAAAATCTCGTTCTTCGGAACGAGATTTTTTGCCTTTAAAGGGTATAATTATGCAATCATTATTTGCTAATCTGGTTGATTTTTCGGTGATTAAATTATATAATCATCTATGATTATTGATTTTCATGAGGTGTTTTTTTGCTATGGTGATTTCTTTGCCCCCAATTGGTCAAAAGCCGGTAGAATTATCGCATTTTCCTACACATTTTCAGGCGTTTTTGTTTCGCGCGTGGGAATACCTGCCTGTGGCGAAAATTGCGCAAATTCTCGATACAACCGAGGAAAATGTTATTAATTCCGCAAAGCAGATGGGTCTGCCGGATTATGCTCCCGGTAACATCTGGCTGGAGCGGGGATATTTAACGGTGATCCGCAGAATGTGGCATATTCTTCCTTACGAGCAGCTTCTTCAGTCGCTGGATATGAGCATGGAGGAACTTGCGCTGATTATTAAGGAAGAAGACTTTCTCTATGTTAAATTGAAAGAGAAGCCGGATTGTGAACCGGTAAAATGGCGTGAGCTTACAGAAGCTGAGAAGGAGCAGACTGCAAAAATCAAGGCCGTGATGGAAACGGTTGATATCAGTGGTAAGGCACCGTTTCAGTTTGAGTATCATGTGCCGCAGATCAATTTTTCCGGCGCGGAGCAGTTTGCGTCCCGGATCATTTATCCGTTCTCCGGGCTTTACCAGCATGCCTTTGATGTTGAGAGTACTTATTATCTGCCCGATGAGCAGCTGGAGGCTTATCAAAAGCTGGGTATCAACGGTATTTGGACGCAGGCCCTTCTATCACAGCTTTCGGAATTTCCCTTTGCGCCGGAACTTTCCGCGGGATATGAGCAGCGTCTGGAAAGAATGCGGCAGCTGGTTAACCGTTTGGGCAAATACGGAATCAAGCTGTATCTTTATATTAATGAGCCTCGGTTTATGCCTGTTTCGTTCTTTGATCAATATCCGGAGCTTCGCGGTCATGAGCAGGAGGGGAACGCTTGCCTGTGTACCTCCACGGATACAGTGCAGAAATATTTGAAAGATTCCGTTGCATCTATTTGCCGGGCAGTGCCGGAGTTGGGCGGCTTTTTTATCATATCCCGTTCTGAGAATCTAACCAACTGCCATTCTCGGGTGGAAGAGGACGACATTCCCTGTAACTGCTCCAGGTGCAAAAATCGCAGCGCCGCTGAAGTAACTGCCGAGGTGGTTACTTGCATTTTTGAAGGCGTTCGCAGTGTCAGCAAGGATATTAAGGTTTTTGCCTGGAGCTGGGGATGGGACAGTGCGGCTGAGGAGATTATCCAAAGACTGCCGAAGGAGATTATCATTCTGACCCAGAGCGAACTTGCTGTACCTTTTGAAATCGGCGGCATTAAGGGTAAGGTTCGGGATTATTCCATGAGCATCCTGGGTCCAGGAGACCATGCGAAAGGTGAGTGGCAGCTGGCAAGACAGCTTGGCCATGAGGTGGGCGCAAAGGTGCAGGTTAATACCACATGGGAAGCTTCCACGGTGCCTGCTGTGCCGGTTACGCCGTCCGTTGATGAGCATATGCAAAGGTTATCCCGGGAGGGTGTTGGGCATTTGCTTTTGAGCTGGACACTGGGCGGTTATCCCAGTCGCAATTTGGCAGCGGCAGCCAAGTATTTTTATGAAAAATGCGACTATTCCTCCTGTGATCCTCAAATCCATGACGCGCAGCTGCAATTTGCGGAGGCATTCCGGGAATTTCCGTTCCATATTCGCTCCCTTTATTTTGGGCCTCATAACGCCGGCCCGTCCAGCATGCTGTTTGCGAAACCTACCGGTTATGAAGCGACAATGACTGGGTTTGTTTATGATGACCTGAACAAGTGGCGCAGCATTTATCCTGTTGATGTTTATGAGGATCAGTTTGATAAGCTGTGCAGCAAATGGGAGAAAGGTCTAAAATTGCTTCACGAATCGGAGGATTCTGAGGAATATGTAATGGCATGGGGCGCGTATTGCCTGTTCCGGTCGTCGCTGAACCAAATCCGCTTTATTCGCGCAAGGGATGACGGCCGCTGGCAGGATGCGATTAGCGCAGTTGTGAATGAGCAGAAGATTGCTCGCATCATGCTGCAGCAGATGAATAAAAATGCTGCCATTGGCTATGAAGCCGCAAACCACTATTATTTTTCCAAGGGTCAGTTGGTGGAGAAGATTGTTAACTGCCAGTATTTAGTGGAATATTTCAGCAATTTGTAATGGTAATCCCGGCTGTGTAAACAGCCGGGATTTCTGCACGTAATTGTCTTGATTATTGTAAACGGTTGATGTACAATGAAAAAGGAGGCAGTGTTATGGAATATGAATACATAAAAATCCCAAAGATTATAGAGAAAAAAGAATATTATCCACAGGGCGCCAATGCACCCACACTTTGCACAGTTCATAAGTGTTTTTGCGGTAATGGTACGGTGGAGCATCACCGGGTACCGGGCTTTGACGATGAGTGGTTTGAATTCCAGTGCAAGAACTGCGATCAGAAATATGAACCGTTTATCGATCAGTGCGGCCCACAGTGGAAGGTCTATTTGCGGTAAATTTTGAGGTGGCGTTATGCGTGTTGTTGTCGCTATTGATTCTTTTAAGGGCAGTTTGAGCTCTGCGCAGGCAGGAAACGCGGTAAAAGAAGCGGTTCTGCGACTGAAACCGGATGCCGCTGTTTTGGTGAAGCCACTGGCGGATGGGGGAGAAGGAACGGTGGATGCTTTTTGCGCCAGCGGTGATTATGACCCGGTGGAGATTACAGTCTCCGGCCCTTTGTTGCAGCCTGTGCCTGCAAAATACGCTGTTTCCAAGGATAGAACCACGGCGGTTATGGAAATTGCTGCGGCAGCCGGAATAACCATGATTTCCCCGCAGGAGCGCAATCCCTTGAAGACCACTACTTACGGCGTAGGCGAGATGATCAGGGATGCTGCTGAAAAAGGTTGTCGGCGGTTTGTTATCGGGATTGGTGGCAGCGCCACCAATGACGGTGGCGTGGGTATGCTCATGGCGTTGGGTTATGAATTTTTTGATGAACAGGGAAGATCCATTGCCCTTGGCGCGCAAGGCATTGAAAAGCTAAGCAGAATTTCTGCGGAGCACGTACTTCCGGCGCTTTCGGAATGTTGTTTTTCCATCGCCTGCGATGTAACGAATCCTCTATGCGGTGCGTCGGGCGCCAGTGCAGTTTACGGCCCTCAAAAGGGCGCTACGGAGCAAATGGTACGGGATATGGACGGTTGGCTGCTGCGTTATGCAGCACTTGCAAAAGAAATATCGCCTAACGCGGATCAGAATTATCCCGGCGCCGGTGCGGCTGGCGGACTCGGGTTTGCCTTTTTGTCTTTTACCAATGCAGTGCTTCGTTCCGGCGTTGATATTGTTTTAGAGGAAACCAATATAGAAGCAGATATTATGGGTGCGGACATCGTGGTAACGGGTGAGGGCAGGCTGGATCACCAGACGGTGATGGGCAAAGCACCCATTGGCGTGGCAAAGCTGGCGAAGAAGTATGGAAAGAAGGTCATTGCCTTTGCCGGCTCTGTTACAGAGGATGCGGAAATCTGCAACGAGCATGGAATTGATGCATATTTTCCGGTTGTTCGGGGCGTTACCACTTTGGAAGAAGCTATGAATTCGGAGAATGCCTATAAAAATTTGGCAGCAACTTCATATCAGGCGTTTCGCCTTTTGATATGAATTGAGGTAGTGTATGAGTAAAATTTCATTTCCTTACGGTCGCGAACATCTTTCTTACGATTTTGCTGAGGGTGAACTTAAAGCGGTGTTGACTTCGTCCATCGAGCAGTATGTTCCGGAGCACGTCGGTCGTGCGCTGGTGCGGTCGGCTCTTGAAAATCCTGTGGGAAGTCCCCGGCTTTCTGAGCTTGTCAAGGGCAAAAATAATATCGTTATTATCGCAAGTGATCATACCCGGCCGGTACCCAGCAAGGTCATTATGCCGGAAATGCTCAGGGAGATTCGGCAGGGCAATCCCAATGCGGACATAACCATTTTGATTGCCACCGGCTGCCATCGTGGCACGACAAAACAGGAATTGGTCCATAAGTTCGGTGAACAGATTGTCGCAGAGGAGAAGATTTATATTCACGACTGTGACGAGACGGAAAAACTGGTAAATATCGGCACATTGCCCTCCGGCGGTCAATGCCAGATCAATAAGATTGCTTATGACGCCGATCTTTTGGTTGCAGAGGGTTTTATTGAACCCCATTTCTTTGCCGGTTTTTCCGGCGGCCGTAAGAGCGTGCTCCCGGGTATTGCCGGGAGAACAACAGTGCTTGCCAACCATTGTTCTGAGTTTATTGCTCACGAGAAAGCAAGAACTGGAATTTTGGACGGCAATCCCATTCATGCAGACATGGTCTGGGCAGCGAAGAAAGCGAAACTGACCTTTATTGTTAATGTGGTTTTGAACGGTGAGAAAGAGCCGATATATGCAGTTGCGGGTGATTTGGAGCAGGCGCATAAGAAGGGTACAGATTTTATTTCCGGACTTTGCGGCGTTCGCGCAGCTCCTTCGGATATTGTGATTTCCACCAACGGTGGTTATCCTCTTGACCAGAATATTTATCAGGCGGTCAAGGGTATGACAGCCGCTGAGGCAACGGTAAAAGAGGGCGGCGTGATTATTATGTTGGCTGCGTCCAACGATGGTACCGGCGGCGACCATTTCTATCATCAGTTATCTGACGAAGCTGATATCAGCAAAACCATGGCGCTTTTTCTTTCCAGAACCAGAGAGGAAACAGAGTCCGATCAGTGGCAGGCGCAGATCCTGCTGCGAATCTTGATGAAGGCCAGAGTGATCTATATTTCACAGATGGACGACGAACTTATCGAATCCATGCATATGATTCCGGCACACAGTCTGGATGAGGCGATCAAAAAGGCCAAGTCTCTTGTGGAAGCAAAAAAACCGGAAATAACTGCGATACCCGATGGTATTTCCGTTGTAGTAATTTAAGTGAGGTGCAATTATGACAAAGAGAATCTTATTCCAGGGCGATTCCATTACAGACGCAGGCAGATATCATGAGGTTTTTTACAGCATGGGCGTTGGTTACGCGAACCTTGTAAAGGCCAGCCTTTCACTGGATGAACCACAGCAATACGAATTTATCAACCGTGGTATTGGCGGCAACCGGGTCGTTGACCTGTATGCCCGTATTAAGTCGGACTTTATCAATTTGAAACCGGATTATGCCAGCATTCTGATTGGCGTAAACGATACCTGGCATGAGATCCAGGCGAATAACGGCGTGGATACTGCGAAGTTTGAAAAGATTTATACCATGCTGGTGGAAGAAGTGCTGGAAGCTTGTCCCGGTATCAAACTGATGATCATGTCTGCGTATGTAACACCTGGCAATCGTACGGATAACACAGTCGAGATCCCTGACCGCTGGGATCGTTTCCAGTCGGATGTGGCTCAAAAGGCAGCTGCCGCAAAGAGAATTGCAAAGAAGTATAACCTGACCTTGGTGGACCTGCAAGCGGTCTTTGACGAGGCAATGAAGATCGCCCCTGCTCAATACTGGACAGAGGACGGTGTCCATCCGACTGCTGCTGGCTATGAACTCATCAAGCGGGAATGGATCAAGGCGTTCCAGACAATGATGTAAATGCAATACCCGGCGAATATCGCCGGGTATTTGTGTTTTCAGTGATAAAAATTTTCGTTTTTTTTTTTTGCAAAATTGGACTTCCATTTTTACTTTTTATTGTTATAATGAGTTCAGCAGGTAAGGAACGGTTCATTTTCTGCCCGCATACTTAATATCACATCGTTTTTTAGGAGAATGAATTATGGTGTATCAATCTTTTTCTCTAAACGGCTCGTGGAAAATGGCATACCAGCAGGATGCTTATGTTGGTCAGGAGAATCCCTGGAAAGGCGGCTTTATGATCCCCAATGCTGTTCCTGGCTACTGGGAGGATATGAAGGAAGCGTTCCAGATGGCACCTTTCTTCGGTAAGCTTTTGATAAACCCGGAGTATGGCATGCAGAGCTATCCTATTGCAGGCACCGCACCGGATATGGCGCTGCCCAATATTATGGGCAATTTCTTCTATGAGAAGACCATTCACTGCGATCGCATTGAGGGCGCTGTGTACATCCATTTCGAGGGTGTGCAAAATGCGGCATCCGTGTGGATCAATGGCGTTTTCCTTGGCCGTCACGAGGGTTACAGTACACCGTTTGATATGGAAATCCCCCAGGGCGTCTTGAAGGAAGGGGAGAACAGCATCGTTATCTCCGTTTCCAACCATCGATTGAAAGGTTATGACGGTCAGCCCATTTCCGGTTTGACTACCCGGGCTGCCAATGAGTACACCGGTGGTATTACCGGCGATGTTGAACTGCGGGTTTACCGCTGCGGCCTGCGGGATGCGGCTGTAATCATTTCTGAGGATTGCGCCACAGCTGCCGTTGACGTGGAAGCGGTTTCTGATGTGGAGTTTACCTGGGCAGTGTACGATGAGGATCAGTGCATCAAGTCCGGCGAAGCCACCGGAAATTTTTCCTTTGATATTACCGACATGGAGACCTGGAGCCCTGAAAGCCCCAAGCTATACAGATTGGAGCTTAACTGCGGTGGCGATGTACTTACCCGGAATTTTGGTGTTCGTCGCCTGGTGTCCAAGGGTAAGACTTTCTATATGAACGGTTATCCTTATTTCCTGCGCGGTGTCTGTGAACATTGCTATTATCCCGAGACTGTGCACCCCAATCATGATCTTTCTTTCTATCGTAACGTTGTCCGTACGTTAAAAGAATTGGGCTTTAACTTCATTCGCTTCCATACCCACATTCCTGTTGAGGAATATATGCAGGCTGCGGACGAATTGGGTATGATCATGCACGTGGAGACGCCCAACAATACCACCTATGAGGAATTTTTACGGGTAGTCAAGTTCTGCCGCCGTCATACTGCTGTGGTTATGTACTGCGGTGGTAATGAGCTGCAGCTATACGATCACTTTATTGCCCACCATGAGCGGTGTGCAGATTATGTACATAGTAATACCGATTCTCTGTTCGTTCCTATGAGTGCACTTCGTGGCCTGGATTATTGTTTCGCGCTGGAACCCGATCTTCCAATGGAAGAACTAAAACAGGAGCCCTTTGAGCACCATCCCCGTCGTATTAAGTGGGTTTGCGATTTCTCTGATTATCTTACGACCGGCGGTTACGGCGCATTGAATTATACTTGCGTGGATGCAAACCCCGAGATTATCGACGCATGGAACAACGAGGTGTATTCCAGACGGCCCCAGGTGATCCATGAGATCTGTATTCAGGGCAGTTATACCGATCTTTCCCTGAAATCCCGCTATGAAAATACCCGGGTTGGTGCTTCCGATATGTTTGATTCTATTGAGCGCCATCTGCGGGATAAGGGCCTGCTTCATAAGGCGCCTTTGTACTTTAAGAACTCTTGTGAGTGGATGCGCCGGATGCGCAAGCACAATTTCGAGGTACTCCGTCGTTGTGAAACTGCTGCCGGTTATGACTTCCTTGGCCCCATCGATACCCACTGGCATACTTTCGGTTATGATGTGGGTATGATGAATGAGTTCTATGAGCTCAAACCCGGCGAGACTGTCCGGAACGTGAGAATGTATAACTCTGAGACTATTCTGATGAATGATCTGCTGACGGAAAATAACTTCTTTGCTGGTGAAAAGATGGAGATCCAACTGGAAACCTCTCACTACGGCAAGGAAACACTCCGTGATGCACAGCTCAATATCCGCCTGACTGCTGAGGGGAAGCTTGTGCATCAGGAAAAGCTTACTATTCCTGTGGTCGAAAACGGCAAGATCACTAAGCTCCATAAGCTTTCTGTTCAGCTGCCCGATTGGAAGAAACCGGTGGCTATGAAGCTATACGTTACTTTGGAATGCGGTGAAACCTATGCGGAGAACGAGTGGGAAGTTTATGCATTCCCCAAGGTGGAGCAGGCAGATCCCGGCAAATTGATCGTTACCGAGGATGTGACCATGGAGCAGCTGCTGGATTGGATGGAACAGGGCAAGGACGTTTTGCTTCTGGGCGCCGGTCCTTTTGCGGCTATGATGACTACTTATCAGGTTTGCCTGGCCGGCCGTACTTCCGGCATCCAGGCCACAGTGATTCATGATCATCCTGCGCTGAAAGATCTGCCCCATGACGGTTTCTGTGGTTGGCAGTTCCGACGTCTGATGGAAAATGGCGTTGCGGTTCGCTTTGATGCCAAGGAAGTGCCTTATGATCCTATCGTTGAGATCGCATCTACCCATAAGTTTGCCATTCCCATGAGCTCGCTGTTTGAGTTTAATATCCTCAACGGCCGTTTGCTGGTATGTAGCTTTAACTTTAAATGCGATACAACCTATCACATCAATAAGGATAGAGGCCGAGAGCCTAGAATCTTCCTGTACTTTGATCAGCCCGATCCCGCAGCCCAGTGGCTGAAAAATCGTTTGATCAGCTATGCGCAGAGTGGCGAGTTCTGCCCGAAGCATACCCTGAATCGTGATCAGGTGGTTGCTCTTTGTAATCAGGATTTGCTTTGTGCAGCAGATAACACAAACTTCTCCTTGAACCTGAATGACAAGACTGCAATCCGTAAATAATGGAATATTTTAAGATGGCGGCGACCTTTGGTCGCCGCTGTTTTATTGATTGCAAACCGATAAAATTTATATTATAATGAAGAAAAATCAGGAGGTGGAGTGCATGAAATATGGTTTTGGAATACTCAGTACATCTTCTATCGCGCCACGGTTCATTGCGGCGGTACGGGATGCACAAGCCGGTGAGGTTATCGCTTTGTCCTCCCGCACCTTGGAAAAAGCCAAAGAAAAGGCAGCATTATGGAATATTGAAACGGCATACGGCAGTCACGAGGAACTGCTTGCAGACCCGCGGGTGAATGTGGTTTATATTTCCACCGTGAATTCTGCACATTATACCTGGGCAAAGGCTGCGATCGCCCAGGGCAAGCATGTGATTTGTGAAAAGCCCTGCACCACCGATTTTGCGAAGACAAAGGAACTGTTTGACCTGGCCGGAGAAAAGGGCGTTTTTTGATAGAAGCGCAGAAAATGCTCTTTCTGCCGGCAATTCTTGCGTTGCGCGAGAGCATGGAAAAGGGTGAATTGGGCACGGTTTACATGGCACAGTTCAATCACAGTTTTCCTGCCAGCTATAATAACTGGATGTTTGACGCTGCTGCCGGCGGTGGGCCGTTGCTTTCCAGCGGTATTTATGCGGTGGAGCTTCTGCTTTGGCTTTTTGGCGGGTTTAAAACCATTCGCGGCAGTCGTTCTGCATTGGACAGCGGCGTGGAATGGCAGTATGTGATTTCCGGTGAAATGGAAAACGGCGTGCTGTTCTCTTTGGCCAACAGTACAAGGGCAATTTTGGATAATACAGCGCGGATATTTGGTACAAACGGTTGGGTGGAAATCCCGGAATATTGGAAGTCGCGAAAGCTCATTTATCACTTTAAAAACGGTCAGACCAAGACCTTGGAGTTCCCCTGTGAGCATGAACTAGTATATGAGGTGCAGCATATCTGCCAATGCCTGGATCGGGGCCTTTTGAATAGTCCTGTGGTCACCCCTGAGCTTTCTGCACGGGGAATTCAGGCGCTGCAAACGGTTGCGAACAGCTGGTAAGAGGAGTAAACATGAGGATTTATTTGGACTTGTTTTTTACATTTGCAAAAATCGGCGTCATGACATTTGGCGGCGGCTATGCTATGTTACCGATTTTGCAGCGGGAAGTGGTGGACAATAAAGGCTGGGCCACGGAAGAGGAATTGATGGACTATTTTGCTATCGGACAGTGTACACCCGGCGTTATTGCTGTTAACACGGCCACGTTTATTGGTCAGCGTTTAAAGGGTACCCTTGCCGGTATCATTGCAACACTGGGCGTGGTATTTCCTTCCGTTATTATTATTTCTCTGCTTGCCGGTGTGATCGAGCAGTTTTCCCACATCGCATGGGTGCAAAATGCCTTTGGCGGTATCCGGGTGTGCGTTTGTGTGCTGATTCTCAATGCGGTTGTGAAATTGCTGAAAAAGGCGGTTGTGGATAAAATTACTCTGGCAATATTCGTTTTGGTGGCATTGGGCAGCTGCCTGACACCCATTAGCCCCATGCTGTTTGTTTTGGTGGCAGGCATTCTGGGCGTTGTCATCAGGTCGTTGGGAGGGAAGAAGAAATGATTCTTTACTTACGACTGTTTTGGGAGTTTTTTAAAACGGGTCTTTTCGCTGTGGGCGGCGGCATGGCAACCATCCCGTTTCTTTATGATCTGGCGGATAAGACCGGCTGGTTTACAGCTAACGATCTTGCAAACATGATCGCGGTAGGGGAGTCGACCCCAGGACCGATCGGTGTTAACATGGCTACTTATGTGGGATTTATTACTGGAAGCAGTTATGGAGTCTTGGGTTCAATCTTCGGTGCAATGATTGCAACATTGGGCTTGATTACGCCCTCTATAATCATTATTCTGGTGGTTGCGATGGTGTTGAACAGTTTTCGGAATAATCCGTTTGTCCAGAATGCTTTTTATGGATTGCGTCCTGCCTCTACCGGGCTGATTGCGGCAGCGGGTTTGGTGGTTATGCAGTCAAATCTTCTGTACATGGAAGCTGATTGGCATATTCTTGGAGTAAATTGGAAGGGCTTGATTTTAGCTGCCTTGCTTTGGTTGCTGACCAATATCGTTCCAAAGGTTAAAAAAATGCATCCCATCGTCTTCATCGGATTGTCCGCGATTGTGGGAATTGTCTTCTCAATGTGAACAAAAGGGCGTATGTGAAACACGCCCTGAACTTTGCAGTTGACAAACGATTCATACTATGTTATATTCGTGTTAAATTCTGACTTTTTTAACATTGGGTGAACAACATGAACGGTATTCGGCAGGAGCAAATACAGGAATATATCGAGAAAAACAACGTAGTGAGCATTAAGGAAATCCATGCGTTGTTTCCGGAAGTGTCCCTGATGACCATTCACCGGGATCTGGATGCGTTGGAGCAGTGCGGCGCAATCGTAAAGGTGCGCGGCGGTGCCCGTGCAGTGCATCATTCCGGCGATCTTGGATTTGACGTGCGCCTGAGGGAAAACATAGAGGGTAAGCGCCAGATCGCTATGAAGGCGCTGACAATGCTGCAACCCCACAGCACGGTTTTTTTGGATGCCAGTACCACCAATTTGTTTCTTGCCCGCAGTTTGCCGGATATGGATTTAAACATATTTACCACCGGGCCGAATATTGCCATCGAACTTTGCCACCTGCACAATGTAAATATTACCTTGTGCTGCGGCCGTTTAAACCGGAAAAACATGGCCCTTTCCGGTCAAAACACCTTGGATATGCTGGATCAGATCAATATTGATCTGGCGCTGATCGGGGTGTCCGGATGCAGCGTCGATGCGGGTTTCACCTGCGGTACGGAGGGGGATATGATGGTCAAGCGAAAGGTGATCCAAAAGGCAAGAACCACGGTGCTCATGTGTGACCACACCAAGTTCAGCCGTTTGATGCCGTATACTTTCGCCGGTTTTTCTGACGTGGATTGTCTGGTGACTGATGTTGCGCTGCCGGAAAGCATCGCTCAGGCGGCAGCGGCAGCGAATATAAAGATTTTGTAAAAAATTGCGTGGAATTTTACGGATTCCACGCAATTTCATTATATTGACAGAAAAAGCCTATTGACGGAATTGTTATAAAATGTTATAAATAACATATGATAACATTTTTAAGGAGGAAACTATATGGCAACCGCAGTAATTATGCCCAAGGCGGGCATTACCGTGGAAAGCTGCATCATCGGCGAATGGGTAAAGAAGGTAGGCGACCAGGTTAAGGTCGGCGATGTTCTTTTTACTTACGAAACCGATAAGGCAAGCTTCGAATGTGAATCTACCGCAGAGGGCGAGCTTTTGGAGATTTTCTTTGGCGAGGGCGATGAAGTTCCTTGCCTCGTTAATGTCTGCGCCGTCGGCACCAAGGGAGAGGATTGCTCCGCATTGAAGGGCGGCAGCGCTGCTGATGCTCCCGCAGCTGCTGAGGCTGCACCTGCTGCAACCGGCGCTCCCGCTGCCGCGGCTGTTGCTTGCAACACCAAGGCTCAGGCAGTCATCATGCCCAAGGCCGGCATCACTGTGGAAAGCTGCATCATCGGTGAGTGGCTGAAACAGGTGGGCGATCAGGTTAAGATCGGCGATGTCCTGTTTACTTACGAAACCGATAAGGCCAGCTTTGAATGTGAATCCACCGCAGAGGGCGAGCTGCTTGCTGTGTTCTTCGGCGAGGGCGATGAAGTTCCCTGCATGGAAAATGTATGCGCAGTCGGTCCCAAGGGCGAGCCTACGGATTGTTTGAAACCCGGCGCTGCTCCCGTGGTTATGGAAGTGGCTGCTGAGGCTGCTCCCGCTGCTGCGGCTGTCGAAGCTGCACCTGCTGCGCAGGTTGTTTCCGGCGCTCCCGTATCTCCCAGAGCTGCCAAGCTGGCTAAGGCTGCCGGTGTCGATGCTTCTCTGGCTGCCGGTACCGGTCCCAACGGCCGTATCATTGAGCGTGACGTGCAGGATCTCATTAACCGCGGTGTCAAGTCTGCACCGGTGGCTGCTGTTGCTGCTGAGGCAGAGTATGAGGACGTGAAGTTCAGCGGTATCCGCCGCGCCATCTCCAAGTCCATGCATCAGAGTCTGTCCACCATGGCTCAGCTGACTCATAATACTTCCTTCGATGCTACCTGCATTCTGAACTACCGCAAGGCGCTGAAAGCCGCCGGTGGCGAGTATGCCGGTATTACCCTGGGTGACATCGTGCTTTATGCCGTGTCCCGTACTGTGCTCAACTACCCCGACCTGAACGCCCATATGCTGGACGATAACAACATCCGCCTGTTCAAGCAGGTAAATCTGGGTGTTGCTGTGGATACGCCCAGAGGCCTTATGGTTCCCACCATCGTCGGTGCGGACAAGATGAGCCTGTTGGAGATTTCCAAGGCCGTTAAGGAATTGGCTGCTGAGTGCCGTGAAGGCAATATCAATCCCGACAAGCTGTCCGGCGGTACATTTACTGTATCCAACCTGGGCAACATGGGCGTTGAGAGCTTTACCCCTGTCATCAATCCTCCTCAGACCGGTATTTTGGGTGTCTGCGGCACCATCGACCGGGTTCGCAAGGCAGCTGACGGCTCTATTGAGATCTATCCCGCCATGGGTCTTAGCCTGACTTATGACCACAGAGCAGTGGACGGCACTCCTGCCGCACGCTTCCAGCAGGAGCTGTGCAGGAATTTGGAGCAGTTCACAACTCTGCTTTCCAAGTAAGAAGGAGGAAATGAATTATGCCTAAGAGTTTATTTGTGGATCCCAACCTGGTCAGAGCACCCGGTGAGGTGACCTTTAACAGCATTCCCGTGAACCAGTATAACAAGACCGTGAAGGAAGAACTGGATTCCGGCAAGTATACCAAGGAAGACCTGGTTCGTATCTTCCGGGATATGACCATTCTGCGTGAATTCGAGACCATGCTGAACCTGATCAAGACCCAGGGCAGCTACAACGGTATCGATCATACCTATCCCGGTCCTGCCCACCTGTCCACCGGACAGGAAGCTGCCTGTGTGGGTCAGGCCTATCTGCTGGACGAGAACGACTTTGCTTTCGGTTCTCACCGCAGCCACTCCGAGATTCTGGCTAAGGCTCTGTCTACCATCAACAAGATGAGCGACGAGCAGCTGATGAACGTAATGGAGAACTTCCTGGAAGGTAAGTGCCTGCGTTCCACCCAGAAGCTGGGCGAGACCAAGGACGTTAAGGAACTGGCAATTCGTTTCATTCTCTACGGCACTCTGTCTGAGATTTTTGCCCGTGAGACCGGTTTCCATATGGGCATGGGCGGCTCCATGCATGCATTCTTCCTGCCTTTCGGCATTTACCCCAATAATGCCATCGTAGGCGGTTCCGGCACCATCTCCACCGGTTCTGCCCTTTACAAGAAGATCAATAATAAGAAGGGTATCGTTGTTTGTAACATCGGCGATGCTTCCATGGCCCGTGGTCCTGTGTGGGAAGCGCTGAACTTCTCTGCAATGGATCAGTACAAGACCCTGTGGGAATCTCACAACGATGGTATGCCCATCCTGTACAATATCTTCAATAACTCCTACGGCATGGGCGACCAGACCCGGGGTGAGACTATGGGCCAG
Organism: Faecousia sp.; assembly: GCA_045589195.1. Taxonomy (GTDB): domain Bacteria; phylum Bacillota; class Clostridia; order Oscillospirales; family Oscillospiraceae; genus Faecousia. The sequence continues at coordinate 15,325 of JAZNFY010000033.1, forward strand.
GGCTGCATGTCCCGTATCGCATCCGGCGTAAGCCCCACGCAGTTCCATGCTGAGACTGTGGACGGCTACAATCCTCTGGCTGTGATTGACGCTATGGAAAGAAAGCTGGAGCTGCTGCGCAACGGTCAGGGTCCTGTGATGCTGGAAACCATTACTTACCGTTACTCCGGCCACTCTGTTTCTGACCAGAATGCTTACCGCACCAAGGAAGAGATTGATGCCTGGAAGGAAGTTGACCCCATCACTGTATATCCTGCCAGCCTGATCGAGGCCGGTGTCATGACACAGGAAGAAGTGGATGCCATTTTGGCTGAAACCTCTCAGCGCATGACCATGATTTGCAAGGCTGCTGCCGATCCGGAAGTGAGCCCCTACTGCGATTTCAAGAAGGATCCTGCCGTTGTAGAGCGTTTGATGTTCTCCAACCAGGTGGTTGAGAAGTTCGACGACCGTGAGCCCGAGTTTACTGTGCCCAAGGAAGAAGCCGAGGGTTACAAGAAGATCAAGGCAAAGGAACGCAGTCCCATCGGCGCTGACGGCAAGCCTGTTTCCAAAATGAAGCTGTATAACCTGCGTGACGCTCTGTCCGAGGTTATTTGGGATCGGTTCTATGAGGATCCCACCCTGGTCGCTTACGGTGAAGAGTGCCGTGACTGGGGCGGCGCTTTTGCCGTGTACCGTGGCATGATGGATGCTCTGCCGCACTCCCGTCTGTTTAACTCTCCTCTGGCCGAAGGTGCTATCGTCGGTACCGCTGTCGGTTACGCCCTCTCCGGTGGCCGCGCTCTGGTGGAGCTGATGTACGCTGACTTCATCGGTTGTGCCGGTGACGAGATCTTCAACCAGATGTCCAAGTGGCAGGCCATGTCTGCCGGCATTTTGAAGATGCCTCTGGTTCTTCGTGTTTCCGTGGGCTCCAAGTACGGCGCCCAGCACTCTCAGGACTGGACTGCTCTTTGCGCGCACATTCCCGGCTTGAAGGTTTGCTTCCCCGCAACTCCCTGGGAAGCCAAGGGCTTGATGGAGACTGCTTTGAAGGGCACTGACCCCGTGGTCTTCTTCGAGAGCCAGAGAATTTACGACGTGGGCGAGCAGTTCCATGAAGGTGGCGTGCCTGCTGAGCGTTATGAGATCACCATTGGCGATGTGAACAAGGTTCGCGATGGTAAGGATATCACCATTCTGACCATCGGCGCTGCTCTTTACCGCGCTGTGGATGCTGCTAAAACTCTGTCCGAGAAGTACGGTATGGAGGCGGATATTATCAACATTCACTCTCTGGTGCCTCTGGATTATACCAAGATTCTGGAATCTGTTCGCAAGACCGGTAAGGTGGTTCTGGTTTCCGATGCCTGCGCCCGCGGTTCTTACCTGAACGATGTGGCGAAGACCATCACCGAGCTGTGCTTCGACGATCTTGACGCACCTCCCGTGGTCATCGGTGCCAAGAACTGGATCACACCTCCTTTCGAGTTTGACGAGTTCTTCTTCCCGCAGGCCAGCTGGATTCTGGATGCCATCAATGATAAATTGGTGCCCCTGAACGGCTATACCCCCGTTAACACCTGCGACGAGGCTGAGCTGCTCCGTCGTTCCAAGGATGGCGTGTAAGCTTTGATATTCTGAAATCCCGCCTGACAGGGCGGGATTTCTTAAATTGCGCGAGAAATAATTGATTTTTCTGCAAAAAAACACTTGATTTTTACGGATTCCTGTGTTAAAATGGCTCAGTCTGTGAAATCAAGGTGCGTCCTCTGCGGCTTCTGCACGCATGAACGCCTAATATTTAAGGAGGACATTATTATGGATTTGGTAAAAGCACTGTCCAGCAAGTACATGAAGGAAGAGCTGCCCGAAGTTAAGGTTGGCGACACTGTTCGTGTTCATGTACGCATCAAGGAAGGTTCTCGTGAGCGTATTCAGGTGTTTGAGGGTACGGTTATCGCCCGCAAGCATGGCGGCATCACCGAGACCATCACCGTTCGCCGTGTTTCCTATGGCGTTGGTTGCGAGAAGGTTTTCCCGCTGCATTCTCCCAATGTGGCTATGATCGAAACCGTCCGCAAGGGCAAGGTTCGCCGCGCAAAGCTGTACTATCTGCGTGAGCGTTTCGGAAAATCCGCCAAGGTTAAGGAAAGAGTGTAACCAAAAAAGAAAAAAAGAGGGCTTGCCCTCTTTTTTTTTGTTTATTTTTGGTTTATAATGGTAGTAACTATGTACATTCTCACAGGAAATGTTTGGAGTGAGTGCTTTGGAGAATTTTGAACAGGATCATATTGGTTCCAATGAATCGGTCGCGCCGGAGCAGATAACAGCACCGCAGCGGAAAAAACAGCGCAAGCCCAATGGAGAAAAAAGCTGTCTGATGTATCTGCATGACCTTGTGTATCTTTTGGCGGCTATCGTGGTGGTATTTTTGCTGTGCTTTCGGGTGGTCGTGGTGTCCGGCACATCCATGAACAATACCCTTATGGACGGAGACTATGTACTGCTGCTGGATGATGCCTTTTGCGGTGGTTTCCGGTACGGAGACATTGTGGTTGCCAGCAAGGAGAGCTTTGAAGATGGCGAGCCAATTATCAAGCGCGTTATTGCGGTTGAAGGTCAGTGGGTGGATATTGATTTTGACGCCGGCATTGTTTACGTGGGTGAAGATGCGGATCACATGCAGCCCCTTGACGAGCCTTATACATTAACGGATACGAACTTGTTTGAGGGCATTGATTTTCCGTTGCAGGTAGAAAGTGGTTGCCTGTTTGTAATGGGTGATAATCGGAACAAGTCCAAGGACAGTCGCAATCCTCAAATCGGACAGATCGATGAGCGGGAAGTAATGGGAAAAGTGTTGTTTTTGTTCTTCCCCGGTACCAATGAGGGTGAAAATTCTCGGGATTTCGGCAGAATTGGGGTGGTATCCTGATGGAAGGTACAATGAATATTCAGTGGTATCCCGGTCATATGACCAAGACCCGGCGGCAGATGGAAAAGGATCTGAGCCTGGTGGATGCAGTTTGCGAGATCGTGGATGCGCGGATTCCCAGATCCAGTCGGAATCCGGATATCGACAGTATTTGCGGCAATAAGCCTCGGATTGTTGTGCTCAACCGCATGGATTTGGCTGACCCTGAGGCGACAAAACGTTGGACGGTCTATTTTAAGGACCTTGGTATGGCCGTGCTTTCTACGGATTGCAAGACCCGCCGAGGCATCGGCGATTTTACCCCTGCGGCGCGTATTGCCTGTGCGGAAAAATTGCAGCGGGATGCCGCCAGAGGCATGCACCGGCCTCTTCGTGTTATGGTTGTGGGAATCCCCAATGTGGGTAAATCCACACTCATCAACCAAATTTCCGGCCGTAAAGGCGCGAAAGCGGAGAACCGTCCCGGCGTGACCCGGGGCAAGCAGTGGGTCACTGTGGATAGTGACTTGCAACTTTTGGATACACCGGGTATCCTCTGGCCGAAGTTTGATGACCCGGAAGTGGGGATGATGCTGGCTTATACCGGCGCTGTAAAAGAAGATGTAATGGATATTGAGGAGCTTGCCTGCCGGTTGATGGAACTTCTGGCAAAGCGCTACCCCGACGCCCTTTCCGAGCGTTACAAGTTAGAAAGTGCGGACGGGTTTACCGGATATGAGCTGCTGCAAGCCGCCGGTAAAAACCGCGGTTTTTTGCTGGCAAGAGGTGAAATCAACACAGAGCGTATGGCCAAGGTTTTGCTGGACGAATTCCGCAGCGGAAAATTGGGCCGATTTACACTGGAAGAGCCGGAGGAACAGCACCATGAGTGAGCGGGATATGTGGCAGATCGAGAAGCAATGGTATGCAAAGGGCGTGAAGGTGATCTGCGGCGTAGATGAGGCGGGCAGAGGTCCTTTGGCCGGCCCGGTGTGTGCAGCCGCAGTGATTTTGCCGGAGAATTTGCAGATCCCAGGCCTTGATGACAGTAAAAAGCTTTCGGATAAGCGAAGAAGGGAACTGTTTCCGGTGATTCAGCAGAGCGCGATCGCCTACGGCATCGGCATTGCAACCCATGAAGAGATTGATGAAATCAATATACTGCAAGCAACTTTTTTGGCGATGGAGCGGGCGATCGCCCAGCTTTCCGTAAAGCCGGAGCTTGCGCTTATCGACGGAAATCGGGAGAAGGATTTCGGAATTCCGGTTCAGACGGTAATAAAAGGGGACAGCCTTAGCGCCAATATCGCTGCGGCTTCTGTGCTTGCAAAAGTGACCAGGGATAATATGATGGAAGATCTGGCGAAGGAGTATCCCCAGTACGGTTTTGAAATTCACAAGGGTTACGGTACAAAGGCGCACTATGATGCCCTTCGTACATACGGCCCCAGCGGTATTCACCGCATGACCTTCTTACGGAAATTTTATGGCGAGAAATAAACTGACTGGCTCCTGGGGTGAGGCGCTGGCGGCAGAGTATTTGCGTAAAAAGCATTATAAGCTGGTAGCCGCTGGGTATTCTTGCCGCTTTGGCGAGATCGATTTGATCGTTAAGGATCGAAAAAATCTGGTTTTTGTGGAAGTGAAATTGCGAAAAAGCGGGGATTTTGCCACAGCTCGGGAGTATGTGAACCGGGCAAAGCAGGACAGGATCCGCATGACAGCGTCGATTTACCTTTCTCAAAACCCCACTTCTTTGCAGCCGCGATTTGATGTGATCGAGATCTATGCACCCCAGGGCGTGGATACTCAGGAACCCTTGATTGAACATACGGAGGACGCGTTTCAATGATTTTCCCGGTTTTTGATCTGCATTGCGATACGGCGCTGGCGCTGTTGGGGCAAGATATGAAAGGCGGCGTTTCGCTCCTAAAAAACGAAGGGCAGCTGGATTTGCAGAGAGCAAAAACATTACCTGGTTTGGCCCAGTGCTTTGCGTGTTTTACCACGCCGGAATTTGCAAACTGGTATCAGGTTTCTCCGGTGGTTGCCTTCGAGCGGGAATTGGCAAATTTGCTGTATCAACTGGAAAAAAACAGTGATATTATCCAGGTCGCTTATACTGCTGATGATGTAAAAAACAATTTGGAAAAAACGAAAATGTCGGCAATATTGACTTTGGAAGGCGCGGCGGGATACGGGTATGATCCTGCTTTGCTGGAAGATCTACACAAGGTCGGTTTTCGTATTGCCAGCCTTGGCTGGAATGAGAGCAACCCGCTTACCGGTTCTCATGTGACAGGTGAAGGATTGACCGAAAAGGGCAGGGAGTTTGTCAGGGAAGCCAATCGTCTGGGCATGATTCTGGACGTAAGTCACATTAGTGATCAAGGCTTTTGGGATATGATGGAGCTGTCTCAGAAGCCGGTGATTGCAACCCATTCCAACAGCCGCTGCATCTGCAACCACAGTAGAAATCTGACCGACGATATGTTCCGTGCAATATGTCAAAAGGGCGGCGTTGCAGGCTTTAATCAATATGTCGAATTTGTTGGTGAAAATCCTGATTTGGATACTGCCTGTGATCATATTCTTCATTTTCTGGAATTGGATCCTGATGGTAGACATATTGCTCTCGGCGGAGATCTGGATGGCTGCGATACCTTGGTTGCAGGGTTTGAAGGTGTTCAGAGTTATCCGCTTTTGGCCGAGGCGCTCCTTCGCCGGGGCGTAGGAGATGAAATTGTGCACAGAATTTTCTGGGATAATGCTATGGAGGTATTTGCCACATGCTGTACATGACCACAAGAGACCGTTTTGATGCCCATACCGTTGCTGCCTCGCTGCAAAGTGACTGCGGTCCCGACGGCGGCCGTTATGTGCCGTTTAAGATGCCTGTTTATACCGCAGAAGAGATCATGCAGTTGGGCGAAAAAGGCTTTGGCCAATGTGTCGCAGATGTTTTAAATTTGTTTTTTTCCGTAAATTTGTCCGGCTGGGATGTGGAGTGCTCCGTTGGCCGTAATATCTGCAATATTGCACCGATAAATCATAAGATTTTAGTCGCGGAGCTGTGGAACAATCCTCAGTGGAGCTATGCATGGCTGGAAAACACCTTGATCACCATGGTTTCTGCCCGATATGCCGGTTCTGTCAGCACCAGCTGGCTGCGCATCGGTACCCGCATCGCAGTGCTGTTCGGTCTGTACGCGGAGCTTTTGCGTAAGAATGCATTGGAGCAGGGACAGCTTTTTGATATTTCCTTGCCCACCGGCGACTTTAACGGAGTCATGGCGGTGTGGTATGCCCGCCAGATGAATCTGCCGGTTGCCAATATCATCTACGCCTGCAATGAAAACAGCGGTGTGTGGGATCTGCTGCATCAGGGTAGTGTTCGGACTAATCTTGCGGTTATTGCCACCACAACTCCTAATGGGGATGTGGCGCTTCCTGCTGAGCTGGAACGGCTTATCAGCGCTACGTTGGGCACAGATGAAGCGGTGCGTTTTGCAAAGCTCTGCACCGACGGTGGCATCTATGAGCCAACTGCCTCGCAGATGGAATTGCTGAGAAAGGGTATGTATTCTGCGGTAATCAGCATGGAACGGCTGGAAGCAGTAATTCCCAATGTTTATAACACCTGCGGTTACATGATGAATCCTTATACAGCTCTTGCTTACGGCGCACTTTCCGATTATCGCGTCAAGAATGCTGTGAGCCGTCCGGCGCTGCTTCTGGCCGACCGGCACCCTGTATGCGATATGGCTATGGTGGCTATGTCCATGCATATGACCGCCAAAGAGTTAAAATCCCGGCTAGGTGTGGTCTGAGGAGGAAAAAATGGCACTGTATGCAATCGGTGATCTGCACCTTTGCTTGGGCGCGCCAAAACCTATGGATATATTTGGCGGCGCTTGGGTTGGTTATATGGACAAGCTCAAATCGGGACTGTCCGTCATTGGTCCGGAGGACACAACGGTACTTCTGGGTGATTTGAGTTGGGCTCTTTCTCTGGACGAAGCGCTCTTGGATTTCCGGTGGATCAACGAAATTCCCGGTCGGAAGATCATTCTGAAAGGAAATCACGACTATTGGTGGAGTACTGCCAGTAAGTTTTATGATTTCTGTGAGAAAAACGATCTGCATGATATGAATATTCTTCACAATAATCATTATCTTTATGGTGATGTGGCCATCTGCGGCACCCGGGGTTGGTTTTTTGAAGAAGAAAAAAGCGGGGAACACGATGAGAAGGTATTTCGCCGGGAGCTGATGCGGCTGGAAGCGTCCCTGCGCGTTGCCGGTGATCGTGAGAAACTGGTATTTTTACATTATCCTCCCAAGTATAAGGGCTATGAGTGTAAAGAAATTCTGGAAATTTTGCGAAAATACGGTGTGCGCCAATGCTTTTATGGGCACATTCACGGAGCCGGTCACGCACTGGCAATGGAGGGTCTGTGGGACGGAATCGACTTCCGTTTACTGTCTGCAGATCGGCTGAATTTCGCGCCCTATCGGATATTGCCGTAAAAGGACTGGGAATTCACCCGGTCCTTTTGACGCAAATGCCCTTAAAAACGGAAAAATCCGAAAAATTTTCAATAAAAGGGTGGACATTTTGTGATTTCTTTGATAAAATACTACGGCTGAAAATAAATATATAATGGCCGTTTATGCGGCCCATATGGAGGACAAGTGTTATGAACGTAAAGAGCATTGAGAAAAACGGCAATCAGGCCACTATTGTGGTTGAGATCGACAAGGAACTGATGGAGTCCGGTGTAAACAAGGCTTATATGAAAGCCCGTAAGAACATCATGATTCCCGGCTTCCGTAAGGGCAAGGCGCCCCGGAAAATGATCGAGTCCATGTACGGCCCTCATGTTTTCTATGAAGACGGTCTGGAAGAGATCTTCCCCGAAATTTATAAGTTTGCTGTGATCGATCAGGAAGTGAAGGCCATTGGCCGTCCCAACCTGACGGATATGGACATCAATGACGATAATGTTGTCACACTGACTCTCACCACTGAACTCTATCCCGAGGTCACCCTGGGCGACTACAAGGGTCTGGAAGTGGAGAAGGCTGAGGCTGAGGTCACCGATGCGCAGGTGCAGGCTGAGCTGGACCGTATGGCTCAGAACGTTGCTTCCACCGAAACTGTGGAGCGCCCCGCTGAGATGGGCGACACTGCCAATATCGACTTCGAAGGCTTCGACAACGGCGTTGCGTTCGATGGCGGCAAGGGTGAGAACTTTGACCTGAAACTGGGCAGCGGCTCTTTCGTTCCCGGCTTTGAAGAGCAGGTCGTTGGCATGAGCGCCGGTGAGCAGAAGGATATCGACATCACTTTCCCCGAAGATTATCACAAAGAACTGGCCGGTAAGGCTGTTGTGTTCCATGTCAAGTGCAACAAGGTCACTACCACCAACGTTCCCGCCCAGGATGACGAGTTCGCCAAGGACGTTTCTGAGTTTGAGACTCTTGAAGAGTTGAAGGCTGACATTCGCGCTAAGGCTCTGGAAAATGCCCAGAAGCAGATTGACAGCGCTTTTGAGCAGGCTGCCGTTGATAAGGCTGCGGAGAATGTGACTGTGGAGATGCCCAATGCGCTGATCGAGTCCGAGCTGGATAATCAGATGGAGCGTTTTGCTTATCAGCTGCAAATGAGCGGCTATTCCATGGAGCAGTATGCCAAGATGATGGGCGGCGACCTGAGCACCATGCGCAACGCCTTCCGTCCTGCTGCTGAGAAGCAGGCTAAGGTAAATCTGACCCTGGAAAAGATCGCTGAGGTAGAGGATATTCAGGTTTCCGATGAGGATCTGGCTGCTGAATTTGATGCTCTTGCCAAGCAGTACTCCATGGAGCTGGATAAGATCAAGGAGCTGGTTCCCACCGAGGAGATCAAGCAGAGCATCAAGACCCGCAAGGCTGTAAAGGTCATTGTGGACAATGCGGTTGCTGTTGCTCCCAAGGTCGAGGAAAAGACTGAGGAATAAGTTTCCAATTTGGTGGTTAGAATGTTTCAGACCCTTTGAAAGGAGCATTACCATGAGTTTTATACCCTATGTTGTGGAACAGACCAGCCGCGGAGAGCGCAGTTACGACATTTTCTCCCGGCTGCTCAATGACCGGATCATCTTTTTGTCCGAGGAAGTAAACGATACCACCGCTTCTCTGGTGGTAGCGCAGCTGCTTTACCTGGAAGCCCAGGACCCGGATAAGGATATCCAGTTTTATATCAACAGCCCCGGCGGCAGCGTCACTGCCGGCATGGCGATTTATGACACGATGCAGTACATCAAGTGTGATGTTGCCACCATTTGTGTTGGTATGGCTGCGTCCATGGGCGCATTCCTGCTCAGTGCAGGTACAAAGGGCAAGCGTATGGCACTGCCCAACTCCGAGATCATGATCCATCAGCCCTCTGCGGGTACCCAGGGTCAGATTACGGATATGGCGATTCATATGAAGCGGCTGCAAACCATAAAGGAGCGCATGAATCGCATTTTGGCGGAAAATACCGGTAAGTCCATTGATGTGATTACCGATGCCTGTGAGCGTGATAATTTTATGACCGCCCAGGAAGCATTGGAATTCGGCTTGGTGGACCGTGTGCTGGAACGCCATTGATTATTTAGAAAGGCGGTAGCGGGTCATGGCAAAAAGAGAAGACCAGAGCATCCGTTGCAGCTTCTGCGGCAAGCGGGAGACGCAGGTTGCCCGACTGATCTCGGGACCCGGTGTCTGCATTTGCAGTGATTGCGTGCAGGCATGTAGTGATCTTCTTCTGGAAGATATCCAATTGGAACGTGCCGCCCAGAAGCCGGAGCGTTTGCCCACTCCTGTGGAGATGAAGACCTATATGGACGGCTATATCATCGGGCAGGAAGAGGCGAAGATTGCCTTAGCAGTGGCGGTCTATAATCATTACAAGCGCATCTACCTGGCTGCGGATACGGATGTGGAGCTGCAAAAGAGCAATATTTTGCTGATCGGTCCCACGGGCAGCGGTAAAACCCTGTTTGCCCAGACCTTGGCCAAAATTTTGGATGTACCCTTTGCTATTGCAGATGCCACTACCTTGACGGAAGCAGGTTATGTGGGCGACGACGTGGAAAATATTCTGCTTCGTCTGCTGCAAGCAGCTGATTTTGATGTGGAATTGGCTCAGCGGGGCATTATTTATATCGACGAGATGGATAAAATCGCCCGTAAGAGTGAGAATACATCCATTACCCGCGACGTTTCCGGTGAAGGTGTGCAGCAGGCGCTTCTGAAAATTCTGGAAGGTACTGTTGCCAGCGTGCCGCCCCAGGGTGGCAGGAAGCATCCCCAGCAGGAAATGATTCAGATCGATACCACCAATATCCTGTTCATTTGCGGCGGCGCTTTTGACGGTCTGGACAAGATCATCGAAGCTCGAACCGATCGCAGTGCCATTGGTTTTGATGCGCCGGTGCAGAGCAAAAAGCAGCGGGATGTGGGTAAGCTTCTTTCTCAGGTCGAGCCTCAGGACCTGCTGAAATTTGGCATCATTCCTGAGCTTGTGGGTCGTATGCCGGTGATTACAAGTCTTCAAAGCTTGACTCAGGAGGATATGGTTCGCATTTTGGTTGAGCCGAAGAATGCTTTGACCCGGCAGTATCAGGCATTGCTTGCCATGGATCATGTGGAGCTGGAAATTGAGGATGATGCGTTGCAGGCAATTGCCCAAAAAGCGTTGGAGCGGCAGATTGGCGCAAGAGGACTGCGGGCTATTATGGAAGGTGTCATGACCAAGATCATGTATACCATTCCTTCCGACCTTTCCATCAAGAAGGTCACGGTGACCAAGGAAGCAATAACAGGCGGTGAACCGAAGATCCTTCGGGAACCCAAGAAACCCCGGCTTCCTTCCGGTAACGGTTAAGATATGCAAGAAAGAGGGGGAGTTTTCCCCCTTCTTTTGCTATTGTTGTTAAGGAGAAAATACTATGAGTGAGATACTTCATGTGGGTACAATGCCCATTTTAGCCCTTCGGGGTTTGACGGTCTTTCCGGAGCAGACGGTCCATTTTGAGGTGGGTCGTCGTAAGTCTGTGCTTGCTTTGGAAAAGGCGATGGAGAACGATCAGACTTTGCTTTTGATTCCCCAGCGGGATATTACCGATGACGACCCGGACGAAAACGGTCTTTATACCATCGGCACTGTGGCGAAGGTCAAGCAGGTGCTGAAAGTGCATTCGGAGACGATCCGGGTACTCGTTACCGGACTTTACCGGGCGCGGATTGAGAATTTGACGCAAAAGACCCCCTATTTGTCCGGTGTTGTTGCTTCTGTTTCGGATACGGAAGTAACTGCCAATTTGCGGCACAGAGCTTTGCGCCGCGAAGCAAATGCACTTTATAATTCTTATTTGGATCTTTCAGAACAGCCTACCCAGGCCATTCAGCTTCGTATGGTTTCTACGGAAAATAATGGCTTTTTGGCGGACTGTATCGGCCAGAATTCTGGAATTGATTACCCGGATAAGGTGCGCCTTTTGGGCCAGTTGAATCCGGTGCGCAGGCTGGAAATGGCCGTACAAATGCTTCGCCAGGAAGTGGAAATGCTTCGTTTGGAGTCGGAGATCCAGGAGAAGACAAGAGCCAATATCGACCAGCAGCAAAAGGATTATTTCCTGCGTGAGCAGATGAAGGTCATTCGCGATGAGCTGGGTGACGATGAGGAGAGCGCT
>JAZNFY010000034.1:0-4858 GCA_045589195.1 Faecousia sp.
AAATCAATTTCCGAATAATTTGTACTAGCAAATTTACTCAAGAATTTCGTTGGCTGTTTCGATTTACATCGCTTAAACAATCCATTAATTGTCCAAGGTGTTATAGTTCGTCTCACATTATTCAATTTACAAGGTACAGTGCGCTCGCCACAGCGAACTTTTACAATATAGCACAAAAGTCCATAGTTGTCAACAACTTTTTGCGATTTCTATGAAATTTTTCTGCCAAGCCGCCCTCCCGTTCATATCCGTTCATCGGGCAGCTTGACAATACTAACATTTCCGACGGACATTGTCAAGCATTTCTTTTAATGTGTGATAAATTTTATCGTCTGGATACATTTGCGCTGATATTTTCCAGGGCATTGGCCGCATTTTGGCTGCATTCCTGCCGATTTGCCAGATCCCCCAAGCTTACCATACCGCATACCTTGCCGTTTTCCACTACCGGCAGCCGACGGATCTGTGCCTTGCCCATAATTTGCGCCGCCTGATCTGTATTCATGTCCGGCTGTGCAGAAATCACTGACGAAGTCATAATTTCCCGCACCTTGGTATTTTCCGGTAACTGCCCTGATGCAAGACAACGGGTTACCAAATCTCTGTCCGTCACCACGCCGCAGATGTCGCCGCCATTATTGCACACCGGCAGCGCACCAATATTGTAACGAGCCAAGGTACGCGCCGCTGCCGCCACTGTTTCTTCCGGGTGGATCTGGATCACCGTAGGGGTCATAATTTCCCGAATCTTCATATGCATCACTCCCGGCGTCCATTATGTGCAATTTTTTCCTTTTTTATACATCAGCCTTCCTCTAATATATCCCGTAATTTTTGCAGCGCCTTTTTCTCAATACGCGAAACATAACTACGGCTGATGCCCAAAATCTGCGCCACCTCCCGCTGCCGGCAAGGCTTGATGCCACCCAGCCCGTAACGCATACATACCACATTCCGCTCCTGCTCCGTCAGCCCCTCCTGCACCGCCCGACGCACCTGATGCAGCTGATCCTTCGCGGTGATCATTTCCAGCAAATCTTCCTCTTCCCCCAAAACATCCATCAGAGAAAGAGCCGCGCCATCCGCTCCCGTCTCAATATAATCAGAAAGTGAAACATCCTGACTGTTTTTCTTTTGACTTCGGAAATACATTAGTATCTCATTTTCTACACACCGGGCGGCATAAGTAGCCAGCCGCGCCCCTTTGGTGGCATCAAAAGTAGTGATCCCTTTGATCAGTCCAATGGTGCCGATGGAAATCAGATCCTCCTGATCGGCGGTCTGGGCATAGTACTTTTTCATAATGTGCGCCACGAGGCGCAAATTCCGCTCGATCAGAACATTTCTGGCATCCAGATCCCCCTGGGCAGAAAGGGAGAGATAATACTGCTCCTCCTGTTCCGTCAATGGCCGAGGAAAACTTCCGGTGTTCAATTGAAGGGAATACAGTAAACCGCTGAGCATCAACCATACTGCTGCCAGCATCATCGTCACCTCCGCTCTACTTTATTCGTCACAGCACGTCCCTATGTGCGAAAAAGTTTACATCTGTGTCGATTGGTTGTCCTGTATCACAAAAAACCGCGCCGGATATTCCGGCGCAGTTTCTATTTATAATTAAAAATTGGGAAACTTATGAAACACGAAACGGTTAATGTTCCGTTTCAACATAGCAGGAAGATACTTCCAATGATGTGGTACAACGGCCGCTACGGCTTTTTTTCCCTTTCTGCTGATGTGCTTATGCCGATGGGCATAGTTTAAATACAAAAGATACTGCACCCGCGCGCAAAAAAGCGCTTCCGCGTTGCCGATTCTTTCCGCAAACTCTATCCGATTTCTTAATGCCTGAGATTCAACGGCATAATTGTGTACATTGGTAGCGCTGTACGAGCTTCCTTGGGTAGTCACATGGCGATAGGCGCTCATTGCCTCCTGCATACAGTAAATACGCCCTTGGGCGGCAATAGAAAAATAAACATTCCGATCGCCGGGGCCGCAGCGAGTACTGGTCAACGTCCTGTCAAAATTCGAATCAATCACATAATTTCTGCTAAGAAGTGTTGTAAACTGCCCCGGCATAATCTCGCTGGCAAAATGCCGCAGCGTATATTCTTCATCCTTGCATTCCGGATACTGTTCTCCATTGGGCAAAGAATCAATACCCACAACAGTGCAATTATGAGAAACCGCGTAATACTCCGGATGCGCTTCCAAAAAGCTCACCTGTTTTTCCAACTTTTCCGAATCTGTCCAGAAATCGTCACCTTCCAGGCAAATAATATATTTACCCTTGCAACGTGATTTCAAATCCAGTGCGTTATTACATGGCAGCTTGTGCATATTGCTTTCCCTGTAAAAAAAATGAAACTTTCCGGGGTGTTCCCGTTCCCAGGCCTGCAAAACTTCCCGGGTATTATCCGTCGAGCAATCCTCACCCACAAAAACTTCATAAGAATACTGGGTCTTTTGCATCAAAATACTATCCAACGCTCGGACAATATAGTTCTCATGATTGTAAACAGGAACATATATACTCACCATAATATCATGCATTTTACAATACCTCGCGAAAAACACTTTTTCCTATTGTACCCTACAATTCTCCAAAAAGCAACCGACAAAAAGCGGGCGCGCCAACGCGCACCCGCAAATTATGTTTCTTACACGATGCCCTGAGCAGACATAGCATCCGCCACTTTCAGGAAGCCGGCAATATTCGCACCCACAACATAGTCACCCTGGCAGCCGTATTCCTTGGCAGCCGCGTCCACATTGTGGAAAATGTTCACCATAATGCCTTTGAGCTTGGAATCCACTTCCTCGAAGCTCCAGCTAAGACGCTCGGAGTTCTGGCTCATCTCCAACGCGGAGGTAGCCACGCCGCCTGCGTTGGCAGCCTTTCCGGGGCAGAACAGCACGCCGTTCTCCTGCAAATACTTGGTAGCATCCAACGTGGTGGGCATGTTGGCGCCTTCGGCAACCGCCATGCAGCCATTGGCCACCAACATCTTGGCATCATCCAGCAGCAGCTCATTTTGGGTAGCGCAAGGCAGCGCCACGTCACACTTGGTGCTCCAAACGCCCTTGCCCTCGTGATACACTGCACTGGGACGAGCCTTGGCATACTCAGTCAGTCTGGCGCGCTTGACCTGCTTGACTTCGATCAAAGTCGCCACATCAATGCCTTCGGGATCGTAGATCCAGCCGGTGGAATCAGAACAAGTCACCGGCTTTGCACCCAACTGCCATGCTTTCTCGATAGCGTAGGTCGCCACATTGCCGGCGCCGGAAACAGCAACGATCTTGCCTGCAAGACTATGGCCGTTGGTGCGGAGCATCTCATCAGTCAGATACAGCAGGCCGTAACCGGTTGCCTCTCTTCTTGCCAAAGAACCGCCGTAGCTGAGGCCCTTGCCGGTGAGCACGCCTTCATACACATCCCGAATGCGCTTATACTGGCCGTAAAGATAGCCAACTTCCCGGGCGCCCACGCCGATATCGCCGGCGGGCACGTCAGTATCCGCGCCAATGTACTTATAAAGCTCGGTCATGAAGCTCTGGCAGAAAGCCATTACTTCCCGATCAGACTTGCCCTTGGGATCAAAGTCTGCGCCGCCCTTACCTCCGCCGATGGGCAGACTGGTCAGAGAGTTCTTAAAGGTCTGCTCAAAAGCCAGGAACTTCATAATGGACAGGTTCACACTGGGATGGAAACGCAGACCACCCTTATAAGGTCCGATGGCATTGTTAAACTGCACCCGGTAGCCATTGTTCACCTGCACCTGACCCTGGTCATCCACCCAAGGAACACGGAACAAAATGCAACGTTCCGGGGTCGTCAGCCGTTCCAGCAATGCCTCCCGGCGGAATTTAGCCTCATTCTTTTCAATAACAGGACGCAAGGATTCCAGCACCTCGCTCACTGCCTGATGGAATTCCGGCTGACCGGGATTCCGGGCGATCACGCCTTGCAATGCTTCATCTACATAGCTCATAACGAAATTACCTCCCACAAAAACTGCAAATACTTGCATTTGAATGTTGGTATTTTACCACAGTCCACAGAAAAACGCAATAGAAAGTGCAATTCAAATTACACAACCTTGCAAATTTTGTAAAAAACAGTCACACCAGCACCTTTGATGTATCTGTTTTTGGTAATATTGAAGAATGATCCACTACACAAATAGCGCCCCCGAAATTTCCGGGGGCGCAAACTGTTTTCTTAGTACATACCGCCAGCCTGAGCAGCAGCTGCCGCAGCAGCAGCTACGTCCGCAGCATTATCGGGCTTGTCGGCCACCAGGCTCTCAGTGGTCAGCACGCAGCCGGCAATGGAAGCGGCATTTTCCAGAGAGGAACGGGTCACCTTGGTGGGATCCACGATACCGGCGCCGATCATATCCACATACTGCTCCGTGTAAGCATTGTAGCCCCAGCCCACCTTCTTGGAGGACTTGATCTTCTCGTAGACCACACTGCCGTCCACGCCGGCATTTTCCGCGATCTGACGAATGGGCGCTTCCAAAGCGGCAGCAATAATCTTTGCGCCAGTCTTCTCGTCGCCGCTGAGCTTTGCAATGAGCTTTTCCACAGCGCCGATGGCATTGACCTGTGCAGTACCGCCACCGGCCACGATGCCCTCTTCCACAGCTGCCCGGGCAGCATTCAAGTCGGATCGTAGCCATGTCGTTCTGTGAGCCAAGGAGTTGTTATCAGGTCTTGTCTTCCTAAGACCGCTTGGCCTCCGACTTTGAGCTTTGCAATGAGCTTTTCCACAGCGCCGATGGCATTGACCTGTGCAGTACCGCCACCGGCCACGATGCCCTCTTCCACAGCTGCCCGGGCAGCATTC
>JAZNFY010000035.1:0-42631 GCA_045589195.1 Faecousia sp.
GATATCGCCGGAGCCAATGAACTCGGGGATAGGATCCACGAAAGCCATATGGCCAGCCCAACCGGGAGAAGTGGAAGCGATGTCAGCGCCGCCCTCAGAGATGTCGTTGATGATCTTGGAATAGTCCTTAATGTTTGCGTTAGTGGGGAAATGGACATTTTCCATGGGCATACGCAGCTTCTCATCGATCTGATAGTAGAAATACTTGATCATGGAGTGAGCAAAGCCAGCCTCATAGGTGATGGGGGCAATGTTGCCATCCTCGTCAGCCCACTCGTCCTCGGCGAACAGGTGCACCTTGGAGCAGTCAACCTGGAAATAGTTGATCAGCTGAGCCAGAGGGATGTAGGTGTCGGGCTCGGGATTGCCCAGGATCATGGTAAAGGTCTTGCCGGCCTCGGATGCAGCCTTCAAACGGCTGAACAGAGTGGCAATCAGAATGGGATGGGGGTTCATGATAACCTTAACATCAAATTCCGGATGCCACCAGGGCTCGCGCTTTTCCAGATCCTTGCCGCTCAGACTGCGAACATACTCACAAACTTTCTTGTCCTTGAAAGGAACAAAGTCATGAGGCTGGAAATCAAACTTTGTTGCGGGATCGGTGATAAAGTCTTTCATTACTGCAATTCTCCTTCAAAAATTACTTTATTTACTTTCATCCAGTGATCAGCGATCACCAGGTCAGCACGTTTTCCTACGGCGATTTCGCCGCGATCATAGAATCCCACGGCCATAGCGGGATTGTAAGACGCAAAACGGAACACATCCACCACAGATGCACCAAAATGTTTCAGCGCATTGCGGCAGGCAATATCCAGCGTCAGCTTGGAGCCGGCAATCTCACCGGTCCAGTCGAAGTTAATATCGTCCACACCGTCATATCCGGGAGGCACAGGGCCGTCACAGGCATATGCATCGGAAATCAGAATCACCCGATCGTCGCCCTTAATCCGGCGCACCAGGCGGAGCATATAGGGATCCACATGGATACCCATGCTGTCGCAGATGAGCTCCGCATAGATTTCCCGGTTATAATTGACCGCCTCATCCACACAGACACCACGGACCTCCGGATAGAAAATGCGGTCGCCGGTGGCGTTAGTATGGTGTGTGCCGATCCGCAGACCGTAAGGCATCAGCGCCTCCACCTGCTGGGGAGAAGCCTCAGAGTGGGCAACAGAGAACACCGCCGCAGGATTCTTGGCCTTTACATCCAAAACAAACTGCAAGATATTCTCCTTTTCAGGTGCCAAGCCCCAGACCTTTACCAGATCCCAGCTGGCATCGATAATGGGCTGGTACTTTTCCCGATCCACCGGCCCTACCCAGGGGTTATGTTCCTTGTCACAGCCGAACTTGGGGTTCATGTACGGGCCTTCCATGTAAATACCGCAGAGATTTTTACACTCTGGCTTTTTCATGGCGGCGCGAAGCTTATTCATAGCCTCCACAAATTCCTGGGTATTCATACTGAAATACAGCGCCGCAAGAATTGTGGTTGTTCCATGCTTCAAGTGATGCTGCACAGCCTCCGGCTCATCATAAAAGAAAACCTTGCCATCAGAATGGGTATGAATATCCACAAAACCGGGTCCCACATACAAACCTTCGGCATCAATGATCTGCGCACCTTCCGGAACAGCAACATCTTTTTTCTTGCCGAATGCTGCAATTTTGCCTTCTTCTATGAGCAAAACGCCATCGGGAATCAGATGATCGCGCATAACTAAGGTCGCATTGATAATTGCCGTCATGTTACTCACCTCTTATTTCAGCTCGGAAAGCAGCTGCTTGCCGCCTGCAATGATCCGCTCCGCCACGCCGGCCTTGAAATCACTGCTGCGGGCCTCGTAGCCACCCTCGGCATAGGAATCCTCCATAGGGAAGTAGCCTTCGTCGCCATTGGTCAGGCAGCAAGGCAGGATCATATCCCATCCCTCTGTATCCTTCAACGCACGGCCAACACCGTTAAAGGGCTCGCCGGGGATACCGATCATTGCCACATTACCGATTGCCACGCCGATGAGGGGCATTGCAAAACTTTCCGGCGCATTTTCCAACCGGACCATACGGCCAGCCTCTGCCACCACAGTGGTCAGCATCATGCCGGTATAGGGAAGCTCATTATCCTTGCCTGCCATATGTAATTCGTGAATACGGTGCGCCTCAGGAAGCTGCTCAGCAGTTGCCTTATTGTAAGGAACATCGATATCCATAACAATAGAGCGCAAGGAATCTACATCCACATACTGTACTTTATCGTAAGCTTGCAGCACGCCGCCTGTTACAACACGGCCCATGTACATAGAATGGTTATAGCCCCGGGCTACATCATCAAAATCCATAAACATATCGTTTAGGTATCCGCCTCTGGGATGCACATTCACATGGTTCACGTCGCCCTGGGCGCCATTGAAGAAAATGCACTTTGTGTTATCCAGGACTTTTTCCACAATTCTGCGGGTATGACCCGGCCAGTCTGCGGAAATCAAATTGCCGCCCACCACATCGGGGTGATCAGCAAAATTGACCAGCACCAGACTTTCAGCACCTTCACGGTCAAACCGGATCACGCCAACCCGCTCATCCACCTGTCCAATGGGTGCAACGATATCCGGATTATCAACACCCGGATTCGTGCGAACGGAGCCGTCCTTCATGCGGAAACGGCGGACAAAAGCAATATTGGGTGCCTGACCGATACCGTAACCCATCCTTGCAGGTTTCAAATCGTTCAACGCAAAGGCAGCGGCGTCAACGAACTTATGGTTCAGGAATCTCTCGTACTCATATTCCAAAGAGCCGACATTGCTCTCCCCCTCCAAAGCTGGGCCGGGGCCGGTGTGGGTATGGGTACAGGAAATAAAAATGCATTCCACGGGAACGCCGGTATGCTGAGAAATGCTCTGCCGATAACCATTAAGAATGTCTTTTTTATAGCCACAGTTGTCCAGGGACATGAGCAGCACCTTAATCTCACCACAGGCAAGCGCCAAGGCGTTCAGTTCCAGTTCATCAAGCACACCTTCTGCAAAACGGGGCTTAAAATAGCCGCGAACATGGATGCCCATAGGGGGTGTTACATTTACTCTGGCAAAACCAGCCATTAATGTATTCATAGATATATCTCCTTTCGGGAATGTCCAGTGCAATTTAATCACATATATAGTACAATAACTTTCCAAAAATAGCAACCAATTTCCGGGAAATATATGAAATAATTTTCATGGCGTTCACAAGAAAAGGACTGCAAAAGCAGTCCTTCTTGTTTCTCGTCACAAAAGCGGGATTCCCGCAGCCTCACAGGCTTCCAGCGTATGTGCATCCCAGATACTGGACTGCACCTCACCGATATGAGCACAACCCATCATCAGCATACTCAGCCGGGACTGTCCGATACCGCCGCCGATCGTCAGGGGCAGCTCGCCGTTCAAAAGCATTTGATGGAACGGCAGCTGCCGTCTGTCATCACAGCCGGCAGCAGTTAGCTGACGGTCCAGTGCTTCTGAATCCACACGAATGCCCATGGAGGAAATTTCCAACGCCCGGTCCAACACATCGTCCCAGAAGAAAATGTCGCAGTTTAAGCCCCAATCATCATAGTCCGGCGCTCTGCCGTCGTGGGGTTTGCCGGAACGAAGCTTACCGCCAATCTGCATAATGCAGGCAGTGCGGTGCTCTTTTAAGTACGCCCGCTCCCGCTGACTGGGAGTCAGCTCCGGGTACAGGTCTTCCAGCTCCTGCGTAGTAATAAACGCCACTTCCCGTTTCAGTTCAACACGAAGCTGAGGATAACGGACATGTAAACGGTCATTGGTGTTACAAATGGCATTGACAATTGCCCGGACAATGAGTTTCAGATAATCGAGATTCCGGTTCTCCCGGGTAATGACCTTTTCCCAGTCCCACTGGTCTACGTAAATGGAGTGAATATTATCCAACTCTTCATCCCGGCGGATTGCATTCATATCCGTATACAAGCCGTTGCCCACGCTAAAATGATACCGTTTCAGCGCAAGGCGCTTCCATTTTGCCAGGGAATGCACCACCTGCGCATCCGCACCCACAGCAGGAACATCAAAGCTCACCGGGCGCTCATAGCCGTTCAGATTATCATTTAGGCCGGACTGCTCCGTAACAAACAAGGGAGCAGAAACGCGCTTTAAATTCAAAGCAGCGGAAAACTCCTCTTGAAAAGTCTGTTTGATATAAGCAATGGCCCGCTGGGTATCGTAAGCATCCAGCACCGGCCGGTATCCTGTCGGAATATAGGTCTTGTTCATTGGTCTTTCCCCCAAATTTCTAATTACACACATTTTACATCGACTTTTGAAAAAATCAAGTGCAGGCAAATCAAATCATTTCACCCAAAATGGACTTGGTGGCATAGGCATTCAGGCTCATATCTGCCACGTTGCCCGCTAAATATTCATAATAAGCCTGGGATCCAATCATAGCGCCGTTATCACCGCACAAAGAAAGGGGCGGCATATAAACTTTTACACCCAGGGCTTCCGTCGCAGCCAGAATATCCTTGCGAATCCGGGAATTGGCTGCTACACCACCGGCAACCGCTACTTTTTGATAACCGGTCTGTTTCAGCGCCTGTACCACACGGGGCACCAAAGTATCGGACACCGCCGCGGTAAAAGACGCGCAGAGGCTGCTAATATCCAATTCCTCCCCAACCTGCTCGGCATGGTGAATGAGATTCAGCGCCGCGGTTTTGAGTCCCGAAAAACTCATATCATAAGGATTCCCACCGGGCTTGCTCCGGGGCAGCGGGTACTTTGTATCGTCTCCGCTTTGCGCCGCCAGATCCAACGCCGCACCACCGGGATATGGCATTCCCAGCACGCGTCCCACCTTATCAAAGCACTCTCCTGCCGCATCATCAAGAGTCGTACCCAAAATCTCCATTTTTGTATAATCCTTCACGTCCACGATCAGCGTATGACCACCGGACACAACAAGGCACAAAAAGGGCGGCTTTAACTCCGGATACGCCAGATAATTTGCCGCAATATGTCCCCGGATATGATGCACAGGAATCAACGGCTTGTTCAGCGCCATTGCGGCAGCCTTGGCAAAATTAACGCCCACCAGCACCGCGCCAATCAGACCCGGGGCATAAGTTACCGCCACCGCGTCAATCTCCCGGCGGGTTAGCTTTGCCTCCCTTAACGCCCTATCTGCAAGGCCGTAAATGGCCTCCATGTGCTTTCTGGACGCAATTTCCGGAACGACGCCGCCATATTCCCGATGAAGGGCAATCTGCGAAGCAATGCAATCGGTGAGCACTTCCCTGCCGTCGCGAACGATGGCAACCGCAGTTTCATCACAAGACGATTCCACAGCCAAAATGTTCACAGTTACCACTCCTTTCGTAAAATCAATGCGTCTTCCTTGGGATTTCTATAATAATTGGGCCTTCTGCCCACCTGGACAAAGCCAAGCTTTTCATACAGTGCAATGGCGGATTCGTTGGTTATACGAACCTCTAACGACAGGCTGTGCACACCGGCTTCACCAAGCAAATTAACCAGTTGCTCAATCAACTTTTGGCCGATGTATCTGCGACGAAAATCGGGGTCAACCGCAACATTCATCATATCAGCCTCTCCCAGCACCGACTGAGAGCCCACATAACCCAGAACTTTCTGACCGTCCACGGCCACCAACCACAAAGAAAGAGGATTTTGAAGTTCCGCTGCTATACTTTTTTCACTCCAAGGATCGCAAAAGCAGCGTTTTTCCAATTCCCCGATCTGGGAAACATGGACATCTGTCATTTTTACAATTTCCATCATTTCGCCTCAAACCAGCTCTTTCCGGTCTTCGCCTCCGCAAGAAGCGGCACAGAAAGATCGGCAACACCGCTCATTTCCCTGCTGACCAAAGCCGCAACATCTTCTGCCATTCCCTCCGGACACTCCACGATCAGTTCATCGTGCACTTGCAGCAGAAGCCTTGCTTCCGGGAATTCCCGGCGCAACGCCTGATCTACCCGGATCATGGCAAGTTTAATCAGATCCGCCGCTGTGCCCTGGATTGGCGTATTTAACGCCATACGTTCTGCACCGGAACGAATGTTAAAGTTACTGCTTTTCAGCTCCGGAATATAGCGCCGACGGCCATACATAGTCTGGGTATAACCCCGTTGCCGGGCTTCTTCCACAACGTTTTTCATATAATCCCGAACGCCGGGATAATTAGCTAGATAATTGTCAATATACGCCTTAGCCTCCCAGCGGGAAACGCCAATGTCCTCCGAAAGAGAAAACTCAGAAATACCGTACACAATGCCAAAATTTACCGCTTTGGCGTGCCGCCGCTGCAAGGGTGTCACGTCCGCAGGAGGAACGGAGAACACCTGCGACGCTGTTACCGCGTGGATATCCATGCCGTGACGAAATGCATCACCCATAACCTGATCACCGGCAATATGGGCCAAAACCCGCAGCTCGATCTGACTGTAATCCGCATCCACAAACACATGGCCCGGCTTGGAAACGAACATTTTTCGAATCTCCATACCCAAATCGGTTCGTACAGGGATATTCTGTAAATTGGGCTCAGTAGATGAAAGGCGGCCGGTGGCAGTGACCAGGTTCTGGAACGTGGTGCGGATTCTTCCATCCTCGCAGATCACCTTCATCAAGCCATCTGCATAGGTGGATTTCAATTTGGTCAGCATCCGGTAATCCATAATTGCCGGGATAATGGGATGTTTGTTTTTCAGTTTTTCCAGCACATCCGCATTGGTGGAATAGCCGGTCTTGGTTTTCTTTACCGGGGGCAGGCCCAATTTATCAAACAACAGTTCGCCCAACTGCTTCGTAGACTGGATATTAAACACACCGCCAGAATAGGAATAAATCAGCTCCTCGCAGTCTTTAATTCTCTGGGAAAGCATCGTTCCAAATCGGGAAAGCTGCTCCTGGTCAATAGCAATGCCTTCCTTTTCCATTCTGTAAAGCACCCCGCAAAGAGGCAGCTCAATCTGACGGTAAAGCTGGGTCATTCCCTGCTTTTCCAGCTCCTCTATGAGTACAGGGCGAAGATGCCAAACCGCCTCAGCGCAGGCTGCTGCATCCCCATCGTCCACAGTAACGCCCAGGAAATTAGTAGCCAGTTTGGATACCGGATAATCAGATGCAGAAGGATTCAAATCGTAGGCTGCCAAGGCCGTATCGAATACGATATCCTCAAAAGCCAGGCCCAGAGCATCCAGTCCATGCATGGAAGATTTCGCATCGTGAGCAATCAATTTTCCCGCAGGCAGGGTAACGCCCATCTGCGCTTCCATTGGCGTCATAACATACACACCCTTTTCACAGGCAACACCCACTGAACCGTCCGGTGCCAGATACACGGCACACAACTGGGCATCATTGGGCATGGCGCTAACCTTGGGCAGCGCCTGCACATGGCACTCCACCTTGGGTGCGGCAACCGCCGCATCCCG
Organism: Faecousia sp.; assembly: GCA_045589195.1. GTDB lineage: Bacteria > Bacillota > Clostridia > Oscillospirales > Oscillospiraceae > Faecousia. Next base: position 7,472 of record JAZNFY010000035.1, read on the forward strand.
CAGACCGTATTTATCGATAAGCCGCACAAATTCCAGCCGCTGGAACAGCTGATAAAGCTCAGGCTTATTATACGGCTGAATAATCGCATCCTTCGGCTCAAAATCAATGGGCGCTTCGGGCACGATAGTAGCAAGTTCATAGGAAAGATAGGCATTTTCCCGGCTGTTTAACAGCTTTTCCCGAAGCTTATCCTTAATGGACGGATCGTCAATATTTTCATACACACCGTTCAGTGAGCCAAACTTTAACAGCAACTCCGTGGCAGTTTTGGGTCCGACACCGGCCACACCGGGAATATTATCGGAAGAATCACCCATAAGAGCTTTCAGGTCAATAAGCGTTTTGGGGGGAAAGCCGTACTCCTCCCGGAATTTTTCTTCCGTGTAAAGGGTGGTGATTGTCTGCCCCGGCTTGGAGATGACCAACTTTACATGAACATTTTCATCAATCAACTGCAAGGAATCCCGGTCACCGGTGGCGATGACACATTCCCAACCGTTATTGGAACAAATGTTGCCCACCGTACCGATGATATCATCCGCTTCCCAGCCCTGGCATTCATAAATAGGCACATTCATGGCTTGCAGCACCTGCTTCATCACGGGCATCTGCACCGCAAGTTCCTCGGGCATACCGTGACGGGTGGCCTTATAGCCCTCATAACGCAGATGCCGGAAGGTAGGACCATGCAGGTCAAAGGCGACTGCCACCGCATCCGGTTGTTCCTCCTTCTCCATACGTTCCAGAATGTTGAGGAAACCGTAAATGGCATGGGTATAAAGCCCATCCCGGGTGGTCAGGGGTCTGACACCGAAAAAGGCTCGATTAATTACAGAGTTGCCATCTAAAATCAGCAGTTTCATACTTTTCTCCACTTTGTACCCTGGGGCGTATCAATGATTTCCACACCACGGACCTTCAATTCGTCCCGAATCCGGTCGGCCTCTGCAAAGTTTTTAGCTTTCTTGGCCTCGGTTCTGGCCGCCACCAGCGCATCGATTTCCGGATCAGCACTTTCTGCCGCTTCCTGCTCCTGCTTTTCCTGCAATTTTTGGGCTGCTGCAATCAAATTCAGAGAGAGCACCCGGTCAAAATCTGCCAGCGCTGCCAATTTGGTAGCATCATTACACTTGGCTTTGAGCACATCATAAACCGCGGTCACTGCCAAAGAGGTGTTTAAATCTCCGTTCAAAGCGCCCACAAAACGCTCCTTCAAAGCATCCATCTGCGTCTGGTCCACATCGCCGTCATTTTTCAGCAGCGCGATCTTGCTGACCAGCTTTTCATAAGCAACCACCGCATTATCCAAATTTTCCCAGCTAAACACCAGATTCCGCCGGTAATGACTTTGCAGGCAGAAAAGGCGGTAGGCCATGGGGTCATAACCCTTGCTTTCCAGCAGGGATACAGTCAAAAACTCACCCTTGGATTTGCTCATTTTGCCGGTATCCGTATTCAGGTGGTGCACGTGGAACCAATAATTGCACCACTTATGGCCCAGGTAACTTTCCGACTGGGCAATCTCGTTGGTGTGGTGGGGGAAGGCATTGTCAATACCGCCGGCATGAATGTCCAGATCCTCTCCCAGATGTTTCATGGAAATGCAGGAGCACTCAATATGCCAACCGGGATAACCAACGCCCCAGGGAGAATCCCATTTCAGCGCCTGGTCCTCAAACTTACTCTTGGTAAACCACAGAACGAAATCGTTTTTGTTCTTCTTATTTGTATCCTCTTCCACGCCATCCCGGACACCTGTGGCCAAATCTTCCTCATCATGGTCGTTAAATACATAGTATTTATCCAACGTAGACGTATCAAAATACACGTTGCCGCCCACAAAATAAGCCTTGCCGGTATCCAGAAGCTTCTGCACCATATGGATATATTCATCAATGCAGTTGGTAGCAGGCTCCACCACATCCGGGCGCTTGATGTTCAGCTTGTCGCAATCTGTAAAGAATGCGTCGGTATAGAATTTTGCAATGTCCATAACCGACTTATTTTCCCGTTTTGCGCCTTTGAGCATTTTATCTTCACCGGTATCCGCATCAGATGCCAGGTGACCCACGTCGGTGATATTCATAACACGCTTAACGTTATAGCCCAGATACCGCAGGCTCTTTTCCAGTACGTCCTCCATAATATAGGTGCGAAGGTTACCGATATGGGCATAGTGATATACCGTAGGGCCACAGGTGTACAGTTTCACCTGTTCCGGATTATTAGGCACAAAAAGCTCTTTCTTATGGGTCAGAGAATTATAAAGATACATGGCTTTTCCTCCATACTGAAAATAAAAATAAACGCCTCCCGTACGAACTGTACAAGAGGCGGCATAACCGCGGTTCCACTCTCATTTATTGCTTGATATCCACTTGGAATTGCTCCCGGACGCACTTCCCAGACCGCTCCTGCCGATGCTCACACCCAAGGCAACGACTCTCTGTTAAGGTTCAGTTCTGCTACTCTTTCCGTTCTGCGCAATTTTATGTTAGTATTTTACCATCCGGGCCACTTGCTTGTCAAGGTTTACCAAAAAGGAAAATCTCAGCAAACCATTGCGTAATTCAAAATTATATGATATATTATTGAAAATATTGCTTAATTGCAAGGAGCGCCGTGCATGAAAAAAATCGTTATTATCCTTATGGGTGTTTTGCTGATGGTATCGATGATCGGTGTTATTGTCCATTACGGCGACTATACCGCTCCAAAACCTTCCACCGGAAAACCGCCTGTAAATCCCAATAGCTCTCAGAATTCCCAATCTCCCAGCGGTCCGGTTTTGCTGAATGTTCCCATGGTATCCATTTCCCTGCCCATCATGGTAGAGCAGGACACTGCCGATAATAGAACGGTGGTATTCCGCCGGGTCTATCAGGACGTTGTATTGAATTTACCCAATGCAGATATTATCCAAACCGTTACCCTGGACCTTCTTCGCAGAATGGACACCAACGCCTCTGTCATGAGTGACATTCAATCCAGTGCATTTGCCGACTACACCGGTCAGGAAGCCTGGACACCTTACACTTACCAAATTCTTTACAGTCCCACTCGGGTGGACGATAACATTCTAAGCCTTTACGGCGTAGAAGACATTTACAGTAATGTAGGTTCCGGTGTACACGGCATTTCCGTAAACTATAATCTGACCAATGGCTATCCGCTGACACTTATGGATATTCTTGTGGAAGAAAACCACGCCGCAGAACGGTTAAAGCAGGCGCTTTTGGCTACTATGGAATCCATAAAAGACAGTAACCAGCTTTTCGAGGACTATGCAGATGTGGTAAATTCCCGCTTTGATGCGGACTTGCAAAAGGACAACACCTGGTACTTCTCATCTGAGGGTCTGTGTTTCTTCTTTGAGCCTTATGAAATTGCTCCCAATTCCGTGGGCATTGTCACTGCTACGGTGCCGTACAGCCAGCTCTCCGGCATCATTCATGACATTTATTTCCCCGGCGAGCAGGCCAGCTCTCCCGGCCAAATCACAGCGCAAAAATTTCAAATCGACTCCCTGGGTAGCTTCACCAGCTTCTCCGAACTGATCACCGATCCCAACACCGATACCCGCTATATCCTCAGCACAAAGGGTATCCTTTATGATCTTCGTATCGAGCAGGGCCATCTGTCGGAAAACGGCGCATATACTCCCGATTCCGTCGTATACGCAGCCAATCACCTCTCTCCCGGCGATGCACTGGTGCTTCGGTCTACGCTGCCGACTGCCAGCGGTCTTTTAAGGCTCAGCTATCAAAGCGGCGAAAGCAGCTATTGCTACTACCTTACCGCTAATGCAAACGGCGACATGATCTTAACTGCTGCATAATTGAAAATGGGTGCCGACCGGCACCCATTTTTTATGCTTCCATAACCTCTTTGCGGTATTGAGCAATGCCTTTTCCCAGGATTTCCATGGCTCGAACCAGTTTCGGTTCCTCCAAAACGTAAGCAATGCGAACTTCATTAATGCCCTTACCCGGTGTTTCATAGAAGGGCGCGCCGGGCGCGAACATGACCGTATCGCCATTATCATCAAAATTTTCCAAAAGCCAACGCTGGAATTTATCCGCATCGTCCACGGGCAGACTGGCCATTACATAAAACGCACCCATGGGCTCTTCCACCATAACGCCGGGGATCTGGCGAAGCAGGCGCACCACCGTATCTCTTCTGCCGCGGTACACCTCTTTGCAGTCCCGGAAGAACTGATGATCCACGCTATATAGAGCTGCCGCGCCCACCTGATCGATGGTAGCAACGGAAAGACGGGACTGGCAGAATTTCAGCAGCGCCTGCTGCAATTCCTTATTCTTGGTCACCACACAGCCCACCCGGGCGCCGCAGGCAGAGAACCGCTTGGAAACGGAATCGATGATCACCAGATTGTCGTCAATATCGTCAAACTTTGCCATGGAGGGAACGCCGAACTTATCGTCATAGCAGAACTCGCGGTACACCTCATCACAAATGAGGAACAGGTCATGCTCTTTGGCGATATCCGCAATCATACGCATCTCCCGACGGGTCAGAACCACGCCGGTGGGATTACCGGGGTTGGTAATCAGAATTGCGCGGGTATTCTTGGTAATCAGGCTCTCGATGCGCTTTCTGTCAGCGTAGCGATACCCCTCTTCCGGACTGGTGGGCAGCGCACGGATACGACCGCCAGCTGCGTCCACAAAAGTTGTGTAGTTGGGATAATAGGGCTCGGGCACAATAACCTCAGTATAAGGATCAAGAATGCTCAGGCAAGTCAAAAGCAATGCTTCGCTGCCGCCGGTGGTGATCAGCACGTCCTTGGCAGACAGATCTACACCGATCTGCTTATAGTAATTACGAATAGCATCGATCAACAGGGGCATACCGGGAGATTCTGCATAGGCAAGGGTTGCGCTGTCAAAATTCCGAATGGCATCATAATACGCCTGGGGCGTTTTCAGATCCGGCTGACCAATATTCAGATGATAGATGGTTTTTCCCTGCTGCTTTGCCTGCACCGCCAGAGGGTGGAATTTCCGCATAGGAGAAGGCTCGCAGCGATTTGCATTGATTGAAACTTTCATATGTACCTCCAACGGCTGTTTCAGCCGTTCTTTTTTTACTCTTGTATTCCCGCACCAACCGCCTGAGCTCCGGACTCAGCGCCGCCAGGGCGATCAAGTTTGGGATTGCCATAAGACCGTTCACAGTCTCGGAAAGAAGCCAGACCGTCTGTGTTTTCAGCACTGCACCCAACACCACAGCCACCGCCTGCAAAAGCACAAAGCGCTTCCATGCACCGTCGCCAAAAAGATACTGGGCGCAGCGAGTACCATAAAGGCCCCAGCCCAAAACCGTTGCTATGGCAAAGCAGCTAAGCTCCGCCGCAATAAGAACAGATACCCAATCACCGTATACCGATGAAAATGCCTGCGTAGTAAGCACAACACCCACATCTTCCCCGTAAGGAATCGGCACACCGCTGACCAAAATCACCAGCGCCGTCATGGTGCAAATCACAATAGTGTCCAGGAACACCTCCATGATCCCCATCAAGCCCTGTTCCACCGGATGGGATACCGCCGCAGAAGCATGTGCGATGGATGCTGTACCCATGCCCGCCTCATTGGTAAATACCCCTCTGGAAACGCCCACACGCATGGCAGCAAACCAAGAACCCAGAATTCCGCCGGTCACTGCACTGGGAGAAAATGCGCCCTGTACAATAGCACCCAGGGCCGGAAGAATCAACTGCCATCTGGCAATCAAAATACCAATGCCCAGAAGTAAATATACCAACGATGCAAAAGGCACCAACTGTTCTGCAACTTCACCAATGCGCCGCATTCCGCCCAGGAGAATGAACGCCACAAGCGCTGCCAACAACACACCTAAGATACAGTTTCCAAAAAAAGTTTCCTGTCCGCCGAAAGCAATGACCGCCTGGTTGATACCACCGATTACTGCGTTAATCTGGGTGGCATTTCCCACCCCAAAAGCAGCAACCACGCAGAAAAAGCAATAGATCCCTGCAAGAGGTGACCAAGCCTTCCCCATGCCTTCGCGAATCATATACATAGGCCCGCCCACAAATTCCCCGTGGTCGTTTTTCACCCGGTAGCGTACTGCCAATGTGGCCTCGGCAAATTTTGTGGCCATGCCAATAAAACCGCAGATCCACATCCAAAATATCGCACCCGGGCCGCCGATAGCAATTGCTCCGGCCACGCCCGCCAGATTTCCGGTGCCAACCGTTGCCGCCAGGGCCGTGCAAAGCGCCTGGAAAGGCGATACTGTTCCGCCTTCTCCACTGTTGCCGGTCAGCTTATGAAGGAAACTGGAAAATGCCCGGGGAAAAAGGCGGAACTGTGCAAACCCCGTCCGTAGGCTGATAAACAGTCCCACTCCCAGGATTAACACCAATGCCGGCGCTCCCCAAACAAATCCGTTCAGCATTTCCAAAAACTCAGCCATATTTCCTCCCAGTTTACCACAATCTGCGCCGTAACGCAATACCATTTTCCCGCGAACAATGCAAAAAGCAGTCCCCCACATCAGAGAAACTGCTTTTGTACACTTTATTCCCAAGTTGCCCAAACCTCCGGGCAATAGCCTACAGTGGCCATTTTGCCGTTTCGCACGATGGGTGTTTTCATCAGTGCAGGATTGTCGAAGACCTTATCTTCCTTTGCCCGGACATCGTCCATGTACCTCATGAGCGTAATGTCCGGATGCTTGCTGTCCCAATCAATCAGGTTGTCAATACCGCCCACAGCCCGCAAAACGCTGTCGAATTCCTTTCCGGATAAACCAAACCGGAGCAGATCCACCGATTGAAACTTGACCCGCCGCTCTTTAAAATACCGTTCTGCCTTTTTCGTTTCAAAACACTTGGATTTTCCAAAAATCTGTATATTCAATATTCTACCTCCATCAGGCAAAGGCCCTGAGCCGGTACAAGATAACCTGCCTGTGCTCGATCCGCACCGAAAAGCGTTGATATGGATTCTGCTTCCCTTTTCCCCAGACCGACTTCAATCAGCGTGCCGACCATGATCCGCACCATGTTATATAAGAAACCGTCACCGGTCACGGTGATCTGAATTTCCTCTCCCACCTCTTGGATCAAAAGGGACTCAATCCGCCGCAAAGTAGACTTTTTCATCTTCTTGTCGGAGCAAAAAGCGGAAAAGTCATGCTCACCCAAAAATTCTGCCGCACCCCGGCGCATCTTGTCCACATTCAGCTTATCCGGCAGAATGTAGACATACCGTCGGTCAAATACGCAAGGCATATCAGAATTCCAAATCCGGTAGCAGTAAGTCTTACGGACTGCGTGATACCGTGCATGGAACCGGGACGAAACCGCCTCACAGGAATATATGCCCATATCCTCTGGCAAATACCGCCGTAATTGAGCCAAAATTTGCGCGCTTGGCATATCACTTTTGCAATGGAAGTTCGCTACCTGATGTCTTGCGTGAGCGCCGGCATCCGTCCTGCCGCTGCCTATCACTTCCACCGGCTCATTCATAATACGGGAAAGTGCCGTTTCCAGCTTCCCCTGAACAGTATTTTCTGCGCCTGTCAGCCGCTGCCAGCCCCGATACCGACTTCCGTCATAACAAAGATCAAGCCGCAGATTCCGCATATTCCTCCAATTCCTCCCTTGCTTCTTTCTCAGTATCTGCCGAGAAAAGGAATTTTCCTGTATGATCGAAGACCTGAACATGTCCGTGAATATGACGCATGGTATACATAGCTGCCACCTCTTTCTTTTCTTTGCAGCTATATCCTATACCATTTTCTGTCCAATAAACCGGACTTTTAATCCCTTAGATCACTTGATAGCCCGCTTCGGTAATGGCCTTTTTCAGCGCCTCCAAGGAAGCTTCACCGGTAACGGTAACCTGCTTTTTTTGCAGATCAACCACCGCGTCCACTGTACCGGGAACGGCCTTACAGACCTTTTTCACCATAGCCTTACAATGGGTACACATCATACCCTCTACTTTAATTACTGTTTCCATATTTTTCTTCTCCTTTTTCTTTAACTTACTTCTGTCCGGCCGAAAACGTTGCAAGCGCAGCGCATTTGTCACAACAAACACAGAACTGAAACTCATAGCCGCAGCACCCAGCATGGGACTTAGCTGCAACCCCATGGGCAGATAGAGAACACCAGCCGCAATAGGAATACCAAGGCAGTTATAGAAAAATGCCCAGAACAGGTTTTGACGAATATTTCGAATCGTGGCTTTGCTCAGTTTCACAGCATTTGCCACATTGCGCAAAGAACCGGACATCAGCACCACGTCGGCAGATTCCATGGCGATATCCGTACCTGCGCCGATGGCCATACCCACATCAGCAGTAACCAGTGCCGGGGCATCATTGATGCCGTCGCCCACCATCAAAACCTTCCTGCCTTGCTCTTGCAGCTGACGGACCACATTTGCTTTATCCGTGGGCAGAACATCAGAAACCACTTCAAGGATTCCTACCTTTTTGGCAATTGCGCGGGCGGTTTGCTCATTATCCCCGGTCAGCATAATCACCTTTAAATTTTCTCTCAGCAGCGCATCTACCGCATGATGAGAGTCGTCTTTCAGTACATCGGCCACGGCAATGGCACCCAAAAATACTCCGTCCTCCCGACAGAAATACAAAGGCGTCTTTCCCTGCTCTGCCAATTTGGGATACTGCGGAGCATCTGCTCCAACCTCTGCCATAAGGCGGGAATTGCCGCCATAATAAACAATGCCATCCACTTTTCCGGAGACACCGCGGCCCGGTAGCACAACAAAGTCCTCTGAACCCACAACATTGTCAACTTTCTGCAAAATTGCCTTGGCAAAGGGGTGCTCTGAATATTTTTCCAGGTTGCCGGCAATATGCAGCAGCTGTTCCTCAGTTATATTGTTCGGCAAAATATCCGTCACAGAAGGCTTACCAACAGTCAACGTACCGGTCTTATCCAAAACCACGGTATCCACCGAGTGAAGCTGTTCCAGCGCCTGGGCATTCTTAAACAAAACGCCCAAGGATGCGCCCTTTCCGGTACCTACCATAATCGCCACCGGAGTAGCAAGTCCCAACGCGCACGGGCAGGATATGACCAGCACAGAAATTGCGGTGGTAAGCGAAAATTCCAATCCCATTCCCAGCGCCAGCCAAACAATGAATGCTACCAACGCAATACCCATCACCACAGGCACAAATATACCTGCAATGCGATCTGCCAAGCGAGCAATCGGCGCCTTGGAACCGCCGGCCTGCTCTACCATACGGATCACCTGCTGTAAGGTAGTATCCTCGCCTACACGATCAGCCCGGATATACAGAACACCGTCGGTATTGATCGCGCTGGCCGCAACCCGATCACCGGGCTTTACGTCCACGGGAACACTTTCCCCGGTCAGAGCGCTTTGGTCCAGCGACGCAAAGCCTTCCAGCACAGAGCCGTCCACAGGTATCCGTCCGCCAGGACGAACAACAACTGTATCACCAACTACGATCTGCTCTGTGGCAACCGTTACCTCTTCGCCATTTCGCAGCACTGTGTCCTGTTCCGGCCGCAGCTGCATCAAATCCCGAATGGCATCACCGGTTCTTTCCTTGGCTCTGGTTTCCAGAAATTTCCCCAAGGTGATCAGCGTCAGAATCATGGCCGCAGACTCGAAATACAAATTACGATTGTAAAACTCTACCGTTTCCCAATCTCCGTGCCCCATGGCATAAGCCATGCGAAACAGCGCCCCAATTCCGTATACCAGCGCTGCGCCGGAGCCTACGGCGATCAAAGAATCCATATTAGGGCTGCGATGCAGTAAGCTCTTGATTCCCCGGATATAATAAACACGATTCCAGAGCACCACCGGCAAAGTTAAAACCAATTGTAGCAACCCCGCCACCATGGCGTTCTCCCTGCCGTGATACCAGAAAGGCGCAGGTAGTCCCAACATGTGACCCATGGTAAAATACATTAAGACCGCAAGAAAAAGTCCGGAGCCAATCAAGCGACTTTTCATGCTGCTGCGCACATTTTCCTTAGGTTGTTCATTCTTTTTTTGCTGAGCGTAAATCTCAGCATGATAACCCGCAGCCTCCACCGCACGAATGATATCCGCAGCTACATTTTGCGACTGTGATTCAGCGGTCATCGTGCCTGTGAGTAAATTCACCTGCACCTTTTCCGCGCCCACTACGGAAGAGGCAGCCTTCTCCACCCGAGCAGAACATGCAGCGCAGGTCATGCCAGAAACTGTAAATTTTAATTCCATCCTTCCATCATCCTTCTACATCCGATACAAATTTCAAAAACATTGACACGAAACAGGGTTTATGATACCATTTTAGCATATAATTTTATAATAGCAAGGGTATTGCAACCCCGTAAAAAAAGAAAAAGGAGCAAATGCACCATGAAAATTAAAATTATTTCTGACAGTACTTGTGACCTTTCTCCGGAGCAATTGGAGCAATATGATATTACGCTTGCCCGGCTTTCCGTCATTAAAAACGGCGAGGCTTTTGTGGATGGCGAAAACATCTTCCCGGCTGATATTTTTGCCCATGTTGCAGCCGGCGGCGACCTTTGCTCCACCAACGCCTACAATATTGACGGATATGCAAAGCTGTTTGCCACCTATTCCGAGGACTACGACGGCATTATTATGATTAACATCGGTTCCGGTTTCTCCTGCTGCTATCAAAATGCCATGATTGCGGCAGAAGATTATCCCAAGGTACGGGTCATTGATTCCAAGAATCTCTCCACCGGTCAGGGTCTTGTGGTTTTGGAAGCCTGCCGGCTTGCCCAAAACTGCGACGATTTGGATGCCCTTGCCGAGCAGCTTCGGGATTATACCTCCCGGGTGGAAGCCAGCTTTCTGCTGGATCAGCTCAAATATATGGCCAAGGGCGGCCGCTGCTCCTCTGCCACCGCATTGGGCGCAAATCTGCTGAATTTAAAGCCCTGCATTGAAGTACGTGATGGGAAAATGTCCGTGGTTAAAAAGTACCGCGGTCCCTATGCCAAGTGCCTTGCAAGCTACGTCAAGGACAGACTTGCAGATCGGGAAGACATCCAGCGCAGAGAGCTTTTCGTAACCTACACGCCCATTGATAACAACTGCAAACAAGCCGTTTTTGAAGCAGTGGAACAGTACGGCAATTTTGAAACGGTATATGAAACCACCGCCGGTTGTACCATTTCCTGCCACTGCGGGCCGGGGACTCTGGGTGTGCTTTTTGTGCGCAAATAATTCCTATCCCGTCGAGCAATCGACGGGATTTCATTTATCTTAACTGTTATAGAAGGTGGCAGATCTCTACTACGCCAGAGATTATATTAACGAGATAGCATGATTATATTCTGCAACATCTATCGCACACTCAAACACAGAATGCAACTAATCGTTGCGGTAATGCAAAAGATTGCGTCTTTATTTGCAACCTTTAAAAATGATATACTTGACATGAGAGATAGCCAAACAAAATAAGCTTATCTAAAAAGCGTAATAAATTATCAAAATAGCACTTAGGAGGTTTGTTAACATGAAAGCATTATCTATTCTAGTTGTTCTTGCATTAGTGCTTAGTTGCCTCACCCCTGTATCTGCGGTTGAAACATCTACGAATGATGCAGAATACGAAGCACAGGTTGCTGCAATTTTAGCAACATATACTGATAACCCAGAAGCCGCTAAACAAGCACTGAGAGAAATCGACACTACACTTATCTCCGAACCATCAATTGTACAATACAACAATAACTCTAAAGAACGTGGAACGTCCCCGTCAAGTTATGAATTGTCAGTCGCTAGTACTAAACGAAGTAATTCAAACCGAGTCTATTTAACCTGCCTCTTGAAAGTAAATGCAACAGAATGGTATCCAGGACCTCTTGATTTTATGAGTCTGGAATGGGATACCGCATATGGAACATACTACTCATCCTCTACAAGCGGAAATGGGTGTACCGTACAAGGACGAGATGCTGGAATTGTTTTATTCAATATCGAAGATGATAATTTGTCATCTGGAAGCTATGTTTACGGAACAGTACAAGTAGAGCCTATTTCTACTGGGTGGATGGAATATGGTTCCAAGTTTGTGCACACATATACATCTTTTAATATAAGTGGCAGCGCTAGTTGTTCTTTTACGCCTTCAGCATCTGTATCTGGAGCTGGAGGTGGATTAGGATTAGCATATACCATGACATACCTAGTTAATGTAAGTTCTTCGACAAGTCAATGGCAAATATGGGCAGATAATGCAGTAAATCTAAGTTAAACAAGGTGGTGCAATTATGTCTGACTTCGCTAATCATTTACAATTTTTACGCAAAAAAGCAAATTTATCCCAAGAGGATCTTGCGGAGCATCTAAACATTTCCAGACAAGCTGTTTCAAAATGGGAGTTGGGGCAATCGTCCCCGGATATTGATACATGCTTAAAATTATGTGAAGTATTAAAGATAACCCCCAATCAATTATTCTCAGGTTCTAACAACGCAGAAGAAAATTCTTTCAAAAATAGGAATTCCATTTGGGATATGTTTTTTATAATTTCATCCGTTTTTTTAACACTAATCTGTGTATGCGGTACAATTATGCTAATTTGCAATCTGTATAACGGAAAGGTATTTGAGCCAAATATTCATACACTAGCGACAGTCATGGTGTCGGGTTCCCCAATCACATTTGTTACTATACTATTACTTAATATTAGAAAAAAGCGTAGCATATAGCTTAAAACATTTTTCACTCCTTCAAGCTCATGAGGAACATCGGCGAGATTGGTATTGTATTTTTCGCATTATATGGTATACTGAATCCATCATCATGAGTTTTCCGGAGGTATGCAATGAAATATTTTAAACTTCTGGATTTAGCCTCTGACCTTGGTTACAGACTTGCTATGAACGGTGCGGAAACATACCGAATAGAAGAAAGTATCAGCCGCATCTTAAAAGCCTACGATATTGATTCTGAAGTATATGCAATTCCCAACTGTCTCACGGTAAGTATTGAAACTCCCGAAGGAACGCCCCTGACCCGCATGCGACGTATTGGAATCCATGGAAACGATTTGGACGCAGTGGAACGTTTCTCCGGATTAAGCCGCCGCATTTGCAACGAACGACCGGACCCGGAAATCGCAACCGACTGGTTAGCCGAAACGGTTGCCAACCTAAGACATTACAATCTTCCTGCATATTTGGTTGGCGCATTTTTTGCAGCCTCCGGTTTGGATCTGCTCTTTGGCGGAACTCTAACCGATGCCTTGTGCGCCGGACTTTGCGGTATTTTAGTAGGTCTGCTCAACCGTCTTATGGATCGGCTGGGCGCGAACCAGTTTTTTCGTACCGTCACCGCCACCTTTTTACTTTCCATCGTGGCCTATGCAATGAGCGCCTACGGACTAACCAACAATCCGGACGCCGTGATCATCGGCACATTGATGATCTTAGTTCCGGGTCTGCTGTTCACCAATGCCATGCGGGATATTATCCACGGGGACACCAATTCCGGTATTATCAGAATCGTACAGGTTCTTTTAATTGCTCTGGCCATTGCATTGGGCACCGGTGCTGCCTGGAACATGGCCGACCAATTCTGGAATTTACAGCTTACCCCTGTTGCTGTAAATTATCCGCTTCTCATCCAAGGCATTGCCTGCCTTATAGGCTGTATGGGTTTTTCCGTGCTTTTCAACATTCACGGCATCAGCGGCATTTTTCTATGTGCTGCCGGCAGTGTAGTCACCTGGATCATTTTTTCCCTTTGCACCCAATTTGCAGGTAACGATCTGACCGGTTACTTCTGGGCTACCATATTTGCCGCCCTATACAGCGAGATCATGGCCCGAATCCGAAAATATCCAGCCATTTCTTATTTGCTGATTTCCATCTTCCCTCTCATTCCCGGTGCGGGTGTTTACTACACCATGAATTATATCCTAAAAGGGCAGATGCAGGCCTTTACGGATCAGGGTTTCCACACCATTGCCATTGCCGGAATTCTTGCTGTGGCGATCCTGTTGGTATCCACCGTAGTTCGAATCATTACCGTAAAAACAGGAAAACATTAGAAAACAGGAGTCTCAGACTCCTGTTTTTTCATTATCCTCTTGTTCCATCTCCCGAAGAAGCTTCTTGTCCTCCTTGGAAGAAAGATCCAGCTTTTCGTACATATCGGGTCTGCGACTGCGGGTACGGCGAAGAGATTGCTTTCGCCGCCACAGCCGTACCTTTTCATGATTTCCCGAAACCAAGATTTCCGGCACTTCCCTGCCATGCCATACGGCAGGCCGGCTATATTGAGGATATTCCAGCAAACCATTAAAGTGGCTTTCATCTTCAAAACACTCCGGATCCGCAAGAACGCCGGGAACCATACGGCACACCGCATCCGTTACCGCCATTGCCGCGATCTCTCCGCCGGTAAGTACAAAATCTCCCAGGGAAATTTCCTCGTCCACGCATTCATCGATAAAACGCTGATCGATTCCCTCATAGTGCCCGCAGACCAGCACAATATTCTCCATCTTACTCAGCCGAATGGCATCCGACTGACAAAAAGTATGGCCACAGGGAGACATATAAATCGTATGCACAGGGCCGCCTACCTCTTCACAGATCGCTTCCCAGCAACGGTACAAAGGATCTGCGGTCATCACAGCCCCTCTGCCGCCACCGTAAGGATAATCGTCCACCTGGTTCTGCTTATTGGCGGTATAATCCCGGATCTGATGGGTCTCAATGCGAATAAAGCCACGCTCCTGTGCACGGCCGAGAATACTTTCCGAAAGCACATCGCCCAGCGTCTCCGGGAACAGAGTCATGATATCAATTCTCATCGTCACGCATCCCTTCGATCAACCGAACCTGCATTTTGTTGTTTTCCAGATCAGTGGAAATGATAAACTGTTTCACAGCAGGGATCATATAGCTGTGCTCACCCTGAACCACATAAACGCTGTTTCCCGGATAGTCCAGCACCTGGCTGATCTGACCCAGGAGCTGGGTATCGCAGTACACATCCACACCCACAAGCTCAGCGGCAAAGATCACATCCGGGGATATATCCTCCCGATAAAGGTGCAGGATTTTTCCTCGCATTGACTGCGCTGCTTCCATAGAGTCCACACCGGTAAGCTTCACCAAATTGCAGGTCTTCTGCACCCGGCAGCTTTCCATTTTATATTCCCTGCCGTCAATGCACACGCGGGTGAAATCACACAGATTCCCTGGCGAATCCAGCCATGGCAACACCTTAACTTCGCCCTTGACGCCATGGGTTGTGACAATTTCACCGGCTTCGATAAACGAAAGCTTCATGCTAACCTCCTGAAACGGAAAATGCGTGACGAAGCCGCCACGCATAAGCCGTTAATCCATGATCTCAACTGTAACTTTTTCGCCGGAGCGAAGCGCAACAGTCTTTACAATGGTACGGATCTCCTTGGCGATCCGACCCTGGCGGCCGATAACCTTGCCCATATCACCTTCGGCAACACGCAGCTCCAATATTTTTCCGTCTTCTCCGTCTACCTCAGTGACGGTTACGGAATCGGGATCGTCCACCAGATTCTTTGCCATATACAGCAAAAGTTCTTTCATTGTGCCAACTCCTTCTGGGGACTTACAGCACGCCGGCCTTTTTCAGCAGTCCGCGAACCGTATCAGTGGGCTGAGCGCCGTTCTTGATCCAAGCCTGTGCCTTCTGCGCGTCCACCGTAATATTACCGGTCTCCAACAGGGGGTTGTAAGTGCCAATCTCCTCGATGCAACGACCGTCACGGGGGGAACGGGCATCGGCAACAACAATACGGTAGTAAGGAGCCTTCTTAGCACCCATTCTTCTCAGTCTGATTTTAACCATACTTTCACCTCCAAAATATTTCTCATATATCGCAAAGCGTTATTTGCTTTTAACGAACAACTTTTCACTGCGGTTTAAAATCCGGGGAAACCGCCAAACCCGCCCATGCCACGCATGCGCTTCATCTTTTTACCCATGCCCGGACCGGAGAATTGCTTCATCAGCTTTTGCATCTGCTCAAAGGATTTCAGCAACCGGTTTACATCTTCAACTTTCAGACCTGCGCCTGCGGCAATTCGCCGCTTACGGCTGGCGCCGATGATCCCGGGGTTCTCCCGCTCCTTCTGGGTCATGGAAAGGATGATCGCCTCGGTATGAGCCATGGCTTTTTCATCCAATTGGATGTTTTTCATCCCTGCGCCCCCGGGCATTTGCGCTAGAATATCCTGCATAGAGCCCATAGACTTCATCTGCACCATCTGGTCATAAAAGTCCTGCAAGGTAAATTTATTGGAACGAAGCCGTTCTTCCAGCTGCGCCGCTTTCTTGGCATCGTAAGCCTGCTCGGCCTTTTCGATCAATGTGAGCACGTCTCCCATGCCCAAAATTCTTGACGCCATGCGATCCGGATGGAATGCTTCAATATCCTCTAACTTCTCACCGATACCGGCAAATTTAATGGGTCTACCGGTAATGGCACGCACAGAAAGAGCTGCGCCGCCTCTGGCATCGCCATCCAGCTTGGAGAGCATTACCGAATCGATATCCAGCCACTCATGGAAACTCTGGGCAGCATTCACTGCATCCTGACCGGTCATCGCGTCAACCACCAGCATGATTTCATCCGGCTGCACCGCTGCTTTGATATTTTTCAACTCGGTCATCAATGCTTCATCCACATGCAGACGGCCTGCGGTATCTAAAAATACCATATCGTGACCGTGCTGACGGGCATAAAGAACCGCCTCTTTCGCAATGGAAACCGGATCTGCCTGTCCCCGTTCAAAAACAGGGATGTTCAATTTCTCACCGCAGACCTTCAACTGCTCAATAGCGGCAGGTCGGTAAATATCACAGGCAACCAACAAGGGATTTCTGCCCTGCTTTTTCATCAATCCGGCAAGCTTGGAGCCGTTGGTGGTCTTACCGGCACCCTGTAAGCCAACCAGCATAACAACCGTAGGGCCGTTGGGATTCATGGTAATATGCCGAATCTCGCTGCCCATAAGCTTGGTAAGCTCTTCGTTGACGATCTTCACGATCATCTGCGCCGGAGTCAAAGATTCCAGCACGTCTGCACCCACACAGCGCTCAGTAACCGTCTTGGTAAAATCTTTACAGACCTTATAGCTTACATCCGCTTCCAAAAGCGCCACGCGAATTTCCCGCATGGCTTCTTTTACGTCCGCCTCTTTTAATCGGCCCTTACCACGCAGTCTTTTGAACGTAGCAGAGATTTTTTCGGTTAAACCTTCGAATGCCATAGCTTACTCCCCAAGTTCCCGGGCAGCAGACAAAATCACCTGTGCCGTCTGGGATACACTCTGATCGGAAACCGCCGCAAGCTTTTCTGCGGCGGATATAATCGTCTTTGCTGCCTTACGGCAAGCCAAATCCCGGCCGACACAGCCGGTTTTTGCCTCCATATTCCGCAGCAGCGCCTCAGTTCGGCTCAAATTATCATGGACGCCCTGGCGGCTGATACCTAAAATCTCACCGATCTCACCAAGAGACAGGTCTTGATAATAGCGCATTTCAAAACATTCCTTCTGACGGTCGGTGAGCAAATCACCGTAATAATCGTACAGTAGAACCAATTCAACGCCGTCCATGAAAGCCTCCTGTAAAGCAATCTTGCTTGATACCTGCCGTATTATAACACAACAATAGTGGCTTGTCAAGTATTTTTCCGTTACATCAAAAATTCTATCCGATGCGATACCAGCGGCTGATTTCTTCCATTTTTGCAAAGCCGAGTTTTGTATACAGACGGATTGCAGGAATATTGGTACTGGCAACATTTACGCACACCCGATCGCCGGTAAGTACTTCACCCAGAGAAAGCACCACCTGCTCCCCCGCTCCCTTTTGGCAGGCCGCTACCACAGAGATTTCATCCCCCGCAGCTCTGCCGATGCCCAACAGTTCCTTATCCCGGTAAACGAAGTAACCGTCCGCTGCTTGCAGCATCTCCCGGGCTTTCTGATCTGTCATATACGCGGCATTATCCACACCGGCCATTTTTTCATTGTAAATATCCTGCCACAGTTGTAACCGTTCCTCATTCACAGGAATCCGCTTCGCCGCAGCTCTGGAAAGCTTTAAGCTGCACATTTTCATAATGGTACAATGGTAATCAAATCGTTCCAGGGCAGCATGCCCCTTGGCAAGCACCGTTTCTGCACCACAGGCATGGCAGAATTCCAGCACTTCCTTTATCAGTCCATCCGGCGACTGGGTTGCCTGAATGGTCACATACGCGACTTTTTTATAGGGAATTTCTTCCAATATCAAACTGGCCACGCCATATTCAGTGGTAAAGACGGGAATATTATTCATATCATCAGCTCCTGACATAATTTTACCATTGTTTCCAACAAACTTCAACAAGGTTTACTTGCATTTTCCCAAAAAGCCGCTATAATGAGCTCGTCATTTACATTTGGAGGTTACGTCATGAAGAAAACCATTTGCAAGAAAGAATACGACACACAAACCGCAACCATGATTGAAAAGCGCACCTGCGGTTTTTACGGGGATCCCAAGGGGTACGAGGAAATCCTGTATCAAACACCGGAAGGCTTGTATTTCCTGCATGTTCAGGGCGGTGAGGATTCTCCTTATCCCAAAGAAGATATCCTTCGTCTGGCAAAAGCGAAAGTCAAGGATTGGTTAGAAAACAAATAATATTTGGAGGCTGCGGTGCAGCCTCCTTATTCTTGACAGATATGGTATGCTAAATATAGATCTTCTACAAAGGGGTGACGAGATTGAAACGACTGATCGCAGCGCTTTTATTATCTTTTATAGTCTTTTCCATGGTTAGCTGCGCACAAAACGAACCGGCTGCCCAAATCGCCGCCACCACCCTGCCGGTATACGATCTGACCCGCTATCTTTGCCAAGACACCAATCTTTCCGTGGCGCGGATCATCACCGACAGCGTATCCTGCCTGCATAATTACACTCTGAGCGTCAGACAGGTAAAAACCGCAGAACAAGCGCAAACCATTGTGATCTCCGGCGGAGGGCTGGAAGATTTTATGAGCGATTTGCTTTCTTCCCAGGAGCATATCATTGACGCCTCCCAGGGCCTTCATGCAGCGCACAGCGATCACGGCCACAGTCACGAATTTGACCCGCACTTCTGGCTTTCACCTGAACACGCTAAACATATGGCAGAAAACATCTGCGCCGGACTTGCCCAACAATATCCGGCGAATCGGGATGCCTTTAACCGCAATCTCGCGGCCCTGCAAAAAGAATTAGACGAATTACAGACATACGGCAAGGAGCAGTTATCGAATCTTTCCTGCCGGAAACTCATTACATTCCACGACGGATTCTCCTATTTTGCAGAGGCCTTTGATCTGACCATCCTCAAAGCAATCGAAGAGGAATCCGGCAGCGAAGCTTCTGCTTCCGAGTTGAAAGAACTGATTCAGCTGCAACAATTACACGACCTTCCTGCCGTGTTTGTGGAGCAAAACGGCAGCGTATCCGCAGCCAATATTTTAAACTCCGAAACCGGCGTAAAAATTTTCAAGCTGGACATGGCCATTTCCGGAAACGACTATTTTTCAGCCATGTACCAAAACATCGACACAATAAAGGAGGCAATGGGATGAATACACTTCACGGCGGTTCCTGCGGCGCATCCTGCTGCCTCAGAGTGCAAAACCTGGGGGTTAAGATCGGTGATGAGCAGATCTTAAAGGATATGAATCTGCATGTCCATTGCGGACAGTTAGTGGCACTCATTGGCCCCAACGGCGCCGGCAAAAGCACCTTTCTGAAAGCGATTCTGGGTCAGCAGGAATATGAAGGCGTGATCGCATTTTCCGCACCGGGTCAACGGGGAAAAATGCCGAAGATCGGCTATGTTCCCCAAAGTCCAACCTTTGATCCCGGCGACCCACTCAGCGTTGCGGATCTTTTTGTATGCTGCATGCACCAAAAGCCTGCTTTTCTGGGTATTTCAAAAAGCAAACGCAGGGAAATTCTAGACTGCCTTGACCGGGTTCATGGCGCAGACCTTGTTGACCGCCGGATCGGAACACTCTCCGGCGGTGAATTACAGCGGGTGCTTCTGGCTCTGGCGCTGGAACCCATGCCCAATATTCTGATTTTGGACGAGCCTCTTTCAGCAGTAGACGTTGAGGGCATGGCAACGTTGATGGATATGCTGGATGAACTGCGGAAGAGTTACGACCTTTCCATATTGCTCACCACCCACAATTTCTCCATCCTGCCCCGGTATGCCGACCAGGTGGTACTCATTGATCACAAGATCGTCTCCATGGGTACGCCCATAGAGGTGCTGCGTTCCGACGCATTTTTTACTGCATTTCATATGCAAGGAGGTGCGGAACAATGAACCTATGGTATGCTTTATGCGAGGCACTGCCCATTGAAATGCTCCGGTGGGACTTCATGAAAAACGCCTTGCTGGCAATTCTACTGATCTCCCCCCTGTTCGGCCTGATGTCACCCATGATCGTCACCGGAAAAATGAGCTTTTTTTCCGATGCGCTGGGTCATTCTGCCTTTACCGGTATCGCGATCGGCTGCATCTGCGGGCTTACCATGCCCACCGGCGCTGCGGTCATTTTCTGTCTTCTGTTTTCCCTGCTGTTTTCCTTTGTGCTGAACCGCAGTAATCAGGCAACGGATACCATTGTAGGTGTTTTTTCCAGTGCGGCGGTGGCCTTAGGTATTTTTATTGTCACCTTGGATGGCGGCAGCTTCACAAAATACAACGCTTATCTCATCGGCGACATTCTTTCTGTTACGCCCCAGCAGATTCTTGTGCTGGCTCTGTTGCTTCTGGGCATGGTAATCTTCTGGCTGCTTTGCGGCAACCGGTTGACACTTACCCTCATTCATCCCCAGCTTGCCGCATCCCGGGGCATTCAGATCAAGCTGTCACAAGCGATTTTCAATGCCGCGGTTGCGCTGGTGGTTACATTGACCATTTCCGGCGTGGGCCTTCTGATTCTGAACTCTCTGCTGGTACTGCCGGCAGCCACCGCAAGAAATCTCAGCAAAAACTGGAAACAATACCATCTTTTTTCTGTGTTATTGGCGTTGTTGGCCGGTATCGGTGGATTGACCGTATCTTATTACCTGGGTTGCTCTGCCGGTGCAGCCATTTCTCTGATTCTGGCAGGATTTTTTGCCGTGAGCTTCTTACTTCGGAAACGGAGGGGTTAAAATGGCAGAAATCAATATTCGCCCCATTGCTGTAATGCGAAGCGATTTTAACACCAAATTCGGCATCCCCCGGCAAAGCGGTTTGGTCAAGGAACTTCGCTCCACCATTGTCTTTGAGCCGGAATTTCGCAATCCGGATACACTGCGGGGTATCGAAGGATTTTCCCATCTTTGGCTGATCTGGCAGTTTTCCCAATCCGTCCGGGATGCGTGGTCACCTACGGTTCGCCCGCCCCGATTGGGAGGCAATGCCCGCATGGGTGTTTTTGCCACCCGGTCACCATTTCGCCCCAATAATCTGGGATTAAGCTGCGTTACACTTCTAAAAGTGGAGCAAACGGAGGAATTTGGAACAGTGCTCCATGTTGGCGGCGCAGATTTAATGGACGGAACACCCATTTTTGACATTAAACCCTATATTCCATACAGTGATTCTCAACCTGACGCCTTGGGCGGCTTTACCGATCATGCCGATCACTATCTGCTCACCGTAAATTTCCCGGAACCGCTTTTAAACCTGCTGCCTGCGGAAAAACGTATTGCTGCGGTGGAGGTGCTCTCCCACGACCCCCGTCCTTCCTATCAAAACGACCCGGGCAGAGTTTACGCCATGACTTTCGCAGGCTTCGATATCCGCTTTTTTGTTGAGGATAAAACCCTCACCGTAACCGAGGTGGTTCAATGGAAGCAATGATCGAAAAAATCAAGGGATTTCTTCCGGAAAATCACCCCTGGAAAGACAAAATCATCTGGTACGATACCATTGAGTCCACCAATACGGAGGCGAAGCGACTGGCCGCAAATTGCGCTTCCCACGGCACTACTGTCATTGCCGATCACCAAACCGGTGGTCGGGGCAGACTGGGCAGATCCTTTTACTCCCCTAAGGGTGCTGGCATTTACCTAAGTGTCATCCTGCGTCCCATGTGTCCGCCGGAGCAGCTGATGCATCTGACCTGCGCTGCTGCGGTATATCTTTGCGACGCCGTAGAACATGCCGTCGGTCTTCGTCCCGGTATCAAATGGACCAACGACCTGGTATATGAAAAACGAAAAATTGCAGGTATCCTCACAGAACTATCCGTTAACCAAAGCTCTGGATTGACAAACTATGTAATTCTGGGCATCGGAATAAACTGCAACCAGGCCATTACCGATTTTCCGGAAGAAATTCAAAGCTTTGCCGGCTCTGTTGCCATGTTTGCTCCGGAAGTAACCAGGGAAAAACTTGCCGCATCCATAATTCAAAGTATTTTCCAGATGGATCAGGCTCTTCTAAATGAAAAAGATCAGATCCTGCGCCGCTATGGAAACGATTGTATCACCGTTGGCAAGGAAATTTGCCTTCTGCGGGGCGATCGGCGGCAATATGGCACTGCTACCCAAATCAACAGTGACGGATCTCTTTGCGTCCTATTTAACGATGGAAACCGGGAAAACGTTCAGTCCGGCGAGGTCAGCATCCGGGGTATGTACGGCTATATTTAACAAAAATTTTCCAAAATTAATATTGCTTTTTCTTTACAGCTTGGTTATACTGAAAGTGGAAAGCATTATGAAACGGAGGTTATTACAATGAAAGTTT
Organism: Faecousia sp.; assembly: GCA_045589195.1. Lineage (GTDB taxonomy): Bacteria > Bacillota > Clostridia > Oscillospirales > Oscillospiraceae > Faecousia. The sequence goes on from JAZNFY010000035.1 coordinate 30,315, forward strand.
TCTCTACAATCATGAAGATTCTGGTTGCTCTGGCTGCTGTCGCCGGTGCGATTTATATCGCTGCTACCTACGGTGACAAGATCGTTGCCTGGGCGAAGAAGACCCTAGGCGGTTTCACTTGCTGCTGCGACTGTGATTGCGAGTGTGACTGCGATGACGAATGCTGCTGTGAATGCGAAGAAGCCCCCGTTGTGGAAGCCGCAGCCGAAGCCGATTTTGAAGGTTAAAAACGCATGAAAAAGACCCGGGGAAGTGAAACTTCCCCGGGTCTTTTTCAATTCACATTGGTCAAGATTTCAATCAACAGTTTTACAATGCGCTCCATATCCTCAACCGGGATATACTCAAAACGTCCGTGGAAATTATCACCACCGGTACACAAGTTGGGGCAAGGCAGACCCTCAAAGGAAAGCCGCGCGCCGTCGGTGCCACCCCGAATAGGAATGACAATGGGCATAATGCCCAGGCGCTGCATTGCATTCTTCGCCCGGTCCACCACATACATAACAGGCTCAATCTGCTGACGCATGTTAAAGTAGCTATCTTTGATCTCCAGATCGCAGGTTCCTGCTCCGTACTTTTTGTTGATAAACTCCATTGCGGCGATCATTTTGTTCTTCTTCTCCGCAAACTTCTCCATATCGTGGTCACGAATGATGTAACGAAGAGTTGATTCCTCCACTACGCCGTTCATGTCTGTCAAATGGATAAAACCCTCATAGCCATCTGTATATTCCGGCTTTTGGACCTGAGGCAGCAAGGACTGGAACTCCATGGCAATATACTGAGAATTCACCATCTGGTTTTTGGCAGAACCGGGGTGAATGTTTAAACCATGGAAAACAGCTTTTGCACCGGCGGCATTGAAGTTTTCAAAGTCAATGCAGCCAATGGGACCGCCATCGACAGTATACGCATAGTCCGCGCCAAAGCCCTTTACGTCAAAACGATCTGCGCCACGGCCGATCTCCTCGTCCGGCGTAAAACCGATCTTTAAGGTAGCATGGTTCATTTTAGTCGTGAGCAAAAACTCTGCCGCTGACAGAATCTCGGCAATGCCCGCCTTATCGTCACCGCCTAAAAGGGTCGTGCCATCGGTAACCACCAGATGTTTGCCGTGATGATATTGTAGCCGGGGGTAATCCTTCTCCCTAAGGTAAATTCCCAATTTCTCGTTCAGGCAAATATCCTCGCCGGTAAATTCAACGACCTTGGCCTGAACATTCTCCCCCGAAGTATCCGGAGAAGTATCCATATGGGCAATCAGGCCAATGGTAGGCAGCTTGGGATCGCCGGGGACTGTGCCGTACACGTAGCCATACTCGTCCATATGCGCATCGGTAATGCCCATGGCCAGCATTTCCTCTACCAGCGCTGCGCCCAAGAGCTTTTGCTTCGCAGTAGAGGGACAGGTTTCGCTCATTTCGTCGGACTTGGTGTCGTAAGAGACATATTTCAAAAAGCGCTCCAAAACAGGTGTCATATCAATTCTCCTTTTGTGAAAAGGCCGCCGCATTTTGCGGCGGCCTTTTATCATTATTTAACCAGTTCAGCAGTATCTTGTGCGATCATCAGCTCTTCGTTGGTGGGTACAACCCAAACCTGAACCGCAGAATCGGGAGTAGAAATGCACATCTCCTTACCGCGCTTTGCGTTGAGCTCGGGATCAATCTTCACGCCCATGAATGCCAGATACTCACATACCTCTGCGCGGACATTGCAATCGTTCTCACCCACACCGGCAGTGAAGGTCAAAACGTCGATGCCGTTCAAAGCAGCGGCGTATGCGCCAACATACTTGGCCACTTCGTAGCAGAACTTCTCACGTGCAAGAGCACAATCTTCATTGCCATTCTTCGCGCCGTCTTCCAAATCCCGGAAGTCAGAGGAAACACCGGACAGAGCCAGCATGCCGGACTTCTTATTCAGCATGTTCAGGCAATCGTCCACGCTCATGCCGTACTTATTGCAGATAAACTGCACCACGCAGGCGTCGATATCACCGGAGCGGGTACCCATAGGCACACCGGCCAGAGGAGACAGACCCATGGTGGTATCCTGGCACTTACCGTCCTTAATGGCTGACATGGAAGAACCGTTACCCAGATGGCAGTTGACCATCTTGAATTCCTTCTTACCGATCAGTTCAGCGGTACGGCGGGCAACATATTTGTGGGAAGTGCCGTGGAAACCGTAACGGCGGATGGAATCGTTCTTATAGTACTCAGTGGGAATGGCATAACGGTAAGCCTTGGGAGGCATGGTCATGTGGAATGCAGTATCAAACACGGCAACCTGGGGAGTCTTGGGCATAACAGCCTGGCAAGCGCGAATACCCATCAGGTTCGCAGGATTGTGCAGGGGGCCCAGAGGAATGCACTTTTCGATGGCAGCAATCACTTCGTCATCAATGACGCAGGATGCGAAGAATTCCATGCCGCCATGGAGCACGCGGTGGCCCACAGCGTCGATCTCGTCAACACTGCTGATCACGCCTTCTACAGGGTCAACCAGAATATCCAGAGTTGCAGCAATCGCCTCGGAGTGAGTGGGCATAGGAATGTCCTTGACCACCTTATTATCTCCAACCTTATGATTCAGCCGGCCATCAATGCCGATACGCTCGCACAGACCCTTTGCAGAAACTTCGCCGGTTTCCGGATTCATCAGCTGATATTTCAAAGAAGAACTGCCGGCATTGATAATCAAAACGTTCATTGGGATTTGCCTCCTGTAAAATAAGTATTTTCTTTTATTACACTTTGTGGTATGATAACCATAACTAACCCTATTCTATAATATATTACCAAATTTCTCAACCCCTGTTTGGCACTTTTTTCGGAAAAGGAGGGAAATTTTTGAAAACCGTTGGCGTGATCTGCGAATATAATCCCTTTCACACAGGGCACAAGAAACAATTGGATACAATCCAAGTCATCTGCGGTGAGGATACCGGCATCGTTTGCCTTATGAGTGGAAACTATGTGCAGCGCGGCGCACCTGCCATTTTCCAAAAATCTCTCCGAGCAAAAGCTGCGTTGCTATGCGGGGCTGACCTGGTTTTGGAACTACCGACCCCCTACTCTCTTTCCTCGGCGGAGGGCTTTGCTGCGGGAGGTGTAAAGATCCTCTCCGGATTCTGCGATACACTTTGCTTTGGCAGCGAAGCCGGAACAGCGGAAAGCTTAATGAGCACAGCCTCTGCCCTACTAAAACCGGAATTCCCAAACATTCTAAAAGAACAGCTAAAATCCGGGTGCTCATTCCCCTCTGCCCGGGCTGCCGCAATCAGAGAGGTTGGAATGGAGAGCAACCTTCTGGAAAAGCCGAATGACATTCTTGCTGTGGAATATTGCAAGGCAATCTTACAGCAAAACAGCGTGATGCTCCCTCTGGTGATCAAAAGAGAAGGGGCTTATCACGACGAAACCGCCCAGCTTGACAATCCCTCTGCCACTGCCGTTCGCAATCTCATTGGAGCACAGCAGGACTTTTCGCCCTATGTACCGGAGCAGACCGTTTCCCTGTATTCCGGGGCGCAAGCGCATACACTAAGCGCCGGAGAACGAGCGATTTTATGCAAGCTCAGGACAATGAGCGAAGAAGAATTCGAGTCTATCCCTCACGGCTCTGAGGGCCTGTGGCGCAAGCTGATGCACGCAAGCCGCAGCTGCGCAACTCTCAGCGAAATCATTGACAATGTAAAGTCCAAGCGTTACACCCGGACACGCATTGACCGCATGATCCTCTGCGCATTCTTGGGAATCACCGGGGAAATCCTGTCCCAGAGCGCTCCCTACACCCGTGTCCTTGGCTTTACTGACCGGGGCAGACAAATCCTAAAAAGCGCAAGATCCACAGGAGATTTTCCCCACTTAGGCGACGACACCCGTCTGCCTTATCAGGCCTTGGAGCGGCGGTGGGATGATCTTTACGGACTGTTTTCCACCGGTGAGCCGGAGCCAACGGGCACTACCGCATCGGGTCGTATCTGCATATTATAAAAGACGGCGCAGTTACCTGCGCCGTCTTTTTATATTCCGAATATCCAACACAAAAGCGGTATACTAAAACAGGAAGCTAGGTGGGAAACCAGCACCAAACCTGCTCCGATCTTGCAATTTTCCCCCAACATTTTCGGAAATACCACCGAATTCAAGCCGCAGGGCAAGGCGTAAACAACACCGCATTTTGCAGCACCAGTTCACCGACAATAGGTTTTATGATCAAGCCCAACACAATGGGAATGATCAGCAAACGCAGCACTGTCATCACATAGACACGGGCATCCGAGAGAATATCCTTGATTCTATATTCAGCAATCACGATGCCGGTCAAAATCATGCTGATTGGGCCAAGGCAGTCACTGCCCTTATTTAACACCTCAGAGATAACACTGGGAACAGGAATGCCCGTCAAGCCAATCACGATACCAATGAACATGGCCACCGTTATCGGATTCAGCAGTTTCCGCAACGACAGCCTATTCTTTGTCAAAATGGCATAACCATAAGAATATGTAAAGAGCGTCACCGGAATTCCAAACACGGCGAAATTAGTCAGCCCGATAGTACCCAGCATGGACTCGATCAGCGGATAGCCCATATAACCGGAATTGGTAACGATTAGGGAGTATTCAAACAATTTCTGCTCATAGGGTACCTTGGAAAACAATTTGCTTCCAAAGTATGCACCCACCGCTGTGACTGCAAGAATCACCAGCGAGGTGAGCACCAGCACATAATTGGAGGATAAATATGCCACAGTAAAATTCGCAGAAAAGGATTTCAGCAGATTAAAGGGCAAAAACACATTCACCAGCAAGGCAGATAAGAACTTGCCATGCTGCGCCTCTACGATCTTCAATTTGTTCAGTATATATCCAATGACTAAAAACGAAATCAACAACGCCACTTGACTGAATACAACCATGATATCGCCTTCTTTCTCCGCATAGATTACCACATATCAACTTCATAAGTCAACCAACAAAGTGCAAAGATCCCTGTTGACCTTTCCATGCAATCATGGTACAATTCCCATATCCTGCGAAAAGAGGAAACTGCTATGGATCACAACGAAAAAATTCACGAATTAAAACTCTATTTATTCGATATGGACGGTACGCTGTACCTGGGAAATCGGCTGTATGATTTCACTAAGGATCTGCTTGCAAAAATCAAAGCGACCGGCCGCCGTTACCTATTTATGACCAATAACTCCTCCAAGAGTGTAGAAGATTACATTAAAAAGCTGGCATCATTGGGCATTGATGCTACCCGGGAGGATTTCATCACGTCCTCTCAGGCTACCGCCTATTATTTACACAAATACCACGAGGGGCAAACTCTGTACGTGTGCGGCACCAAATCCCTCATCAAGGAGCTGGAAAGCGAAGGCTTTACTGTGTCCACGGACATCTCCAAGACAGAAAGCATCGTTATGGGCTTCGACACAGAACTGACCTTCCAGAAGCTGCACGATGTCAGTTATCTGCTCCTGACACAACCGGAGATTCCCTATATTGCTACTAACCCCGACCTGGTCTGCCCCACAGAATTTGGAAGCGTGCCCGACTGCGGAAGTATGTGCGAAATGATCTTTAACGCCACAGGAAAACGACCTGTGGTCATCGGCAAGCCCTCTGCACTGATGCCACAGCTGGCCATGGAACGTTTGGGGTATCAAAAGGAAGAAACCTGCGTGGTGGGCGACCGAATCTATACCGATGTAAAATCCGGCCTCAACGCGGGAATAACTGGAATTCTGGTTATGTCCGGCGAAACCACCCAGGAAATTCTGGATGCCAGCCCCGATAAGCCCCATATCGTTCTTCCCGATGCGGGTGAAATTCTGAAATATCTGTAAAAAAGAGTGCTGCGCAGCAGCACTCTTTTTTACCATTCCACCTTGGCAGGTATTTGCATTTTCAGCGTTTTCAGCATTTTCTCATTCAGCTGTAAATAAAGTTTCTTCAACTGTCCGTTCACCGTACAAATCATCACATAGGGCGGGTTCCGGGGATCTCTCGCAGAGAAGTCCATTGGTTTTAACGTGCCAAAGCGGCCCAAGGTATCCGAATCCCACGGAGCAACCACAACTACCTCATTCAGAGAAAACGTCAGCATGTTTCTTCTTGCTACATTACCCATAACCATGTCTATGTCCATAACATCATTGACCTGGATATACTCATAATCCACTTCCAAAAAACGAGTGGACAAAAAATAAATAATCCATAAAATTGCTGCGGGAATAAACAGCAAAAACACAAAAATGCCTAAGAATGTAACGATTGCAGCAGTAATTTTCAAAATATTTTGAATCTTTTTGGGATCTTTCGCCAATTTCTTTGAGATCGTTACCTCGGAATATACATCCATTTCCTTACCTCCTGCTTATTTTGCCACCAGTATACCAAATTTCTACAAAAAGCACAATAACAATTTTCAAGAAACAAAACATAAGGCCTGCGGCACCACCGCAGGCCTTATCAAAACATTTATACCAAATTCAGTTCTCTCTTATTTTGGAGCTCCGCTTGCGTTTCCGCGGCAGAATTCACTTCATCTGGAGTTTTATAAGTCGGAACCACCTGCATCAGCGTCTGCTTAACCTTCTCATCGTCGCCAGTCGCACAGGCAGCTTTCAAAAGAGCCATTTTTTCTACAATCACATCTTTTTCATAAGGCGCGTCTCGCTCAATAAAAATCAGATGATTGTCGGTCTTATCAAGATCCTCGGTCTTTACCAAAAGCTCCTCAAAAAGCTTTTCACCGGGTCTGAGGCCTGTTTCTACGATCTCAACATCCCGGGCGCCGGACAGACGGATCATGCTCTCTGCCAAATCTAGAATACGAACGGGCTGACCCATATCCAGCACAAAAAGTTCACCATTTTTGGCCATAGCACCGGACTCCAACACCAGCTGTGATGCCTCGGGAATGGTCATGAAATAACGGATGATTCGCTTATCCGTTAACGTTACCGGGCCGCCATTTGCGATCTGTTTGCGGAAAAGTGGAATCACCGAACCGGCAGAGCCCAACACGTTACCAAACCGGGTAATACTATACTTGACATTACCGTAGGTGCTGGCGCAAATTACGAGCATTTCGCACATTCTCTTGGTTGCGCCCATTACATTGGTAGGATTCACCGCCTTATCGGTGGATACCATCATAAAACGCTGCACCTGATACTTTTCGCACAGGTCGATCAATAACTGTGTGCCAAAAACGTTATTCTCAACGGCTTCAATACAATTATGTTCCATAAGAGGAACGTGCTTATGGGCTGCGGCATTGATGACAATGTCCGGCTTGTGCAGCTGGAACACCTTGTCCATGCCCCGAGGATTCGTGATTGATGTAATCTCGATCTGAACGTCCAGGGCCTTTCCATAAGCAATACGCAGCTCCTGCTGAATATCATAGGCACCATTTTCGTAAATGTCCAGAATGACAATCCGTTTTGGCTGCAACTTCGCCAGCTGTCTGCAAAGCTCCGATCCGATTGAGCCGCCGCCACCGGTGATCAAAACCACTTTATTGCGGTAATAATCTACAATCTTCGCATCCTGAATCGTGATGGACTTCCTGAACAACAATTCCTCCACATCAAAATCCCGAAGCTGCCGCTTTCCATTAGGCGTCTGCATGGTCGGATAATCGTAAACCTTGATCTTATAGCCCGCTCCGGAATAATACGAATAAAGACGTTTTTTATCCTCGTCGGCAATGTTGGGAAGAGCAAAGACCACTTCCTGAATTTCAAGCTCATTCAGTTGCTTGAAAATAGATTCATTTTCAGGCAAAACGGGTATTCCGTAAATTTCTCTGTTAGTCTTGTCTTTTTTGATATCTATAAAGCACCGCAGAGAGTACATTGTGGTCTGACTTGCCAGTAACTCAGAAGCAAGTGCAACACCCAAACGGCCTGCGCCCACAATGGCAATTTTCACCTTCGGGCGTTCATTCTTGATTTCCAGCGTAACGCGGTTGCCGGCAAAAATGCGAATCAAAAGAGAAAAAACTTTACCCCGTGTATCGCCAATAGCGGCGCACTTATAGGCATACCGATAGATCATTCGCATTGACAAAGCACCCAACAAATTCATGCAGCAAAGCGCAAGACAACGAGGCGCAGTGATCTGCTCAATGGGCAAAATAAATCCCATAAATATGTAAATAATCGCAGCAGAGGCATCCACAAAAAGCAGTCGAATATAGCACTGAATGCCGCCATACCGCCAGATCTGCCGGTAAACACCGCCGATAATTCTGATCGGAAATACGCAAAGAGCGCAAAGGATCATCTGCTCTGCAATGCCTTGAGCAGACAACACCTCGTTCCCCTTGTAAAGCACCAATAAGAGGACGGAGACTGCCGCAAATATGATCATGTCATAGGCAACAAGCTGCCAGCGCACTTTTAACCTGTCCATGACTACCTCCCCTTACTGTTTTTACATTTATGAAATCTTTTTATAAAAAGTACGAATAACCATCTCTTTCAAAAGTTCAGGATCCACATGAAATTCCATGCGCTCCTGCCCTGCCACGGCATTGCCCTCAGGAACAAGAAGCTCATCCATAGAATAATCACTGATAGTTTGAAACATTGAGCCAATCTGCACAACCGACATATCGGAGACCAACTTACCGCCCAGATCCAGCGCAACATCCAACAAAAGACTGTTATTATGTTCTGCTATTTTCTGGAACAAGCTCTGGATATACTGCCGTTGTCGGCTCATTCTGTTCACATCATTACCGTTTTCCAATCCTCGGATATATGTCAGAGTCTGCTCACCATTGAGTGTTACCCGCTGACCTTTGATCATCGCGGGATCCATGGCAGTAAAATCGTCCAGCAGTTCTACTTCTACCCCGCCCACCAGATCATTCAGGCGCGCCAAATTATCCATCTTCAAGGTCAGATAATGCTGAATCGGAACGCCGTCCAGCAAATCGCTCACCGCTTTTACTGCATTCAGGCAACTGTCCGAACCGCCGCTGCCGTAGGCATGCGCCACTCCCAGCTGACCAACGAAAACACTGTCCGCTCCGCCAACACCCAACCGATGAATTTGCGTCATCGTATCCCGGTCTAAATGCAGTAGATCATAGGTCTTGGCGTCATGATTCATCACGAGCAAGAACATAAGGTCTGATTGATAATCATTCAGATAGCCCTGTGCCCCTTGCGGTCGCTGATATTTATCCAGGCCCATAATCAGAACGGACTCCACATTTTTGTTTAATGCGTAATTCTCGCCCTTATACGTCACATTCTGAACATTGGAAGGCACATTGGGAACAAAATGTTCATTTTCCAGCTGTTGCAAACCCAACAAAACCAGAAAACCGCCACCCAAGACCAAGGTAACAAACAAGAGCAGCAATCCCTGCCGCGCAGTTTTTTTGAGTGCCTTTTTCATAGCATTACCATTGAAATAATACAGATTATTTGAACAATAAATCTGTTCTGAAAATGTGTGAATATTTGGAAATCAACTTTTCCGCTTTATGCAAGTCCGGAGCACGACTCTCTAAATTATGGCAATCAGAACCGACAAAATGTATACGGCCCTGCCGCAGCATTTTTCTTGCCTGCCAACAGCTATGCCAATCATACAGAAAAAGTGCATTTACCTGAAACAGGACACCGGCATCCAGAAAAATCTCCTGTACCGCTTCCGTCAAAAGATGCGGATACCGATCCACATGCGCCAATACCACAACCGTATTTTCACGGTCCTGCAAAGAAAGCACATCCTGGATCACCCATTCAGACCAATTGCGGTAAGGCATTTCCAGCAAAAGCAGATCTGTCCCCTCAATTTTCAACGAATCCAGATCCTCAATCCCGCAAATGCCCTCGAAATACTGCACTTCCGCGCCCAGAATCAGTTCCGGCAGAGAATCATCGTATTGCTCCAGGAGCTTTTGATATGCCAATTCCCGGCGTTTCAGGTATTCTCCGGGAGACTCCATATTCGCGTAATAATGGGAAGTCAGCACTACCTTGTCCACAAGCTGCTCCTGCTCCATTTTGAGCATGGCAACACTTTGTTCCACTCCGGCACTGCCATCATCCATTTTCGGCAGAATGTGGGTATGAAAATCAACCCTCATTTTTTGCGTCCGTTTTGTTTTTTCCGTAATAACCGTATCTGTAAGCATAACGGTACTTACTGTTCTGACCGTAACGACGGTAACGGCCGTAACCCTTTTGCTGATTATCTACGCCGGTCATCACGAAGCCAAGAATCTTGGCATCAACAAATTGCAGCTGACGCACCGTCTCGTCCAGAGACTTGCGGTCACAAACATTCTGCCGAACCACGACCACCATTCCACTCATCAATTTGGAAAGGATCAGCGCATCGGAAACCACCTGCACAGGAGGCATGTCCACAACGATCACGTCAAAACTCTTTGCCAAAGTACGAATCACTGTGGCCATCTGCTCAGAGCCCAGCAATTCAGCAGGGTTGGGCGGAATATCACCGGCAGCGATGACCCAAAGGTTGCTGAGCAAGCCGGAGGGCTGAATGACCTCGGCACCGTTATTCTGACCGACCAACAGGTTGGAAAGGCCAGGCTTTCTCATTACGTGCAAACGCTTTGCCACGGTGGGAAGACGCAGGTCAGCCTCGATCATCAAGACCTTCTGACCGTTTTGGGCCATGGAATAAGCAATATTGACCGCAGTGGTGCTCTTACCCTCTGCGCGAAGTGCAGAAGTAATGCCGATAATCTTACATCCCGCTTCATCGGGAATACTGAAAGACAAATTGGTACGAAGCAACTTATAAGCTTCTGCTACGCCGAAATGCAGATGGTCACCGATCATTTTCCGGCAATCTTCCGGAGTCGCGCCATCGGAATTCTTCTTTCTTCTAATCTCAAACACCCTTGCCACCTACTTTCGTTGCAGTTTCATAAGTCCTTTCGCCTTTATACTGACTACTCGGCTTTGAGTTGTTCAAAAGATCCGGGATCACAGCCAGCACGGGGAATTCATACGTCTGAGAAACATAGTCGGAATCGTGGATCAGTTCGTCGGTCAATTCCAAAACCACCAAAACAACGCAAACCAACAACATGCCGATGATTGCACCGATCATGGTGTTTCTGGTGGTGCTGGGAGATGCTTTTTGACTGGGGACAACCGCATAATCTGCGATCCGCACCGAGCTACCCTCAACAACAGAGGAGATCTTACCCGGCAGGACCATGGCAATGGTATTGGCAATCTTCTCCGCCTCATAAGGATCAGCACTGGTCACTTCAATATAGAAAAGCTCGGTAGAGTTCACAGAATAAGCGCTTACCATGCCGTGCAGCTGCTCGTAGGAATAATCCAGATTCGCAGATTCAATAACCTCGTTTAACGTGTTGCGGGTCTTCAAAATGACACTATATGTATCAACCAGACTCTGGGCAGCAATCAGGTCGCCCTGAGAAATGCTCAGCTGCGTGCCGCCAACAGAAATATTACTGTTGTTGACATACATCAGCGTTTTCGCCTTATAAAGCGGTGTGACACACAGCTTCGTATATGTAAAAGCTGCCGTGCCAAAAATCAATGCTGCCAGCAGAATTGCCCAAGCTCTGCGCCAAAGAGCACCGACCAGCCGCATGATATTGATCTCAATATAATCCTCTTTCTGGTACATAACAAAAACCTCTTTTCCTGTTACCGTTGCAATATACGTTTCATTGGGTGCATACCCCACGCCATTATATATCAATACGCATATATCTTAACATAATATGTCACTTTTGTAAAGCACGGATTACATGAAACAAACAAATTATTCCTGACATTTTATTGCAGTTTTAGCTTAATACGCCAAAATTTGTCCGTATACGCTGAAAACCCGCCGCATTTATTCCCTCCACCTTGTGGGCGACTCATTGCTTCACTTCACCTCTTTTTTAATACCTTTTCGGAATATGTCCGCGAGCAAACAACGATTGACTTTCTGGTGCGGTCATTGTAAAATATTGGCAGAACATGTGCTGCATGTTCTATAATCGGCAGAAAAGAGGACACATTATGTTTTGCAAAAACTGCGGCAAAGAAATCGAAGATGGCTGCGCATTCTGCATGCACTGCGGCTCCCAGACCGAAAACGCTCCGAAAAAAAGCGCCGATTCCACGCCAAAGGCTGTGCCTGCCTTTCTGGCTGCGTTCATGGCCAAGGTTACAGCCATTCACAAAAAAAGCAAGTGGATTCTTCCCGCTTGCGGTGTTGGCCTTGTTGCCGTAATTATTGCGATTATTCTTTTAGCAGGCGGTGCTGG
>JAZNFY010000036.1:0-13585 GCA_045589195.1 Faecousia sp.
AAATACATTATGCGGTATTAGCAGTCGTTTCCAACTGTTGTCCCCCACTGAAAGGCAGGTTCCTCACGCGTTACTCACCCGTTCGCCACTAAACTTATCTTCCATTGACCGAAGCCGCTTTCCAATAAGTCCCGTTCGACTTGCATGTGTTAGGCACGCCGCCAGCGTTCGTCCTGAGCCAGGATCAAACTCTCAAAAATTTGTATCTAAACAACCTTCCGGTTGCTCAAATCAATTTCCGAATAATTTGTACTAGCAAATTTACTCAAGAATTTCGTTGGCTGTTTCGATTTACATCGCTTAAACAATCCATTAATTGTCCAAGGTGTTTATAGTTCGTCTCACATTATTCAATTTACAAGGTACAGTGCGTCTCCGAAAATGCGGAGAGCTTGATAATAGTATCACGAGAAAAACACTTTGTCAAGCACTTTTTCCATTCTCGGCAATTTTCTTTTTTTACCGCGGTTTTACGCTCCCCTACTTATGAATATTAACCAAAAAGCAAGCTGTATATGGCTGAAATTGGCGCAAACTAGGAGCCTCCGAAGAGGCTCCTAACATATTTATATTCTATCAATCGGCATCATCGATCAAGCCGTAACCGCCATCGTTTCTACGGTAAACCACGGCGAAGGATCCGCCGTTATCCTGATCCCGGAACGCAAAGAAGTTATGCTCCAACAAATTCATCTGCAACACTGCTTCTTCACGGGTCATGGGCTTGAACTGGAATTTCTTGATTCGGACGATACGCAGATCGTCTTCCTTCTCCTCAGGCGTAAAGGAAGTTTCTTCTGCGGTACGCTGGAAAGCATCCTGACGCAACCGACGGGCAAGGCGGGTCTTGTTCTTGCGGATCTGACCTTCGATGGTGCCCACAGCGGCATCAATAGAAGCGAACATATCCGAGGTGCTTTCGTGTGCCCGGAACCAGGTATTTGCACCGTGAACGGTAAGTTCCACGTTGTTCCGGTTTTTCTCCACAGAAAATACGATCAGTGCTTCCGCATCCTCCTCAAAGTACCGTGCCAGCTTCATTACCTTCTTCTCGGCATAGGCATGAACATTGCCGGGCAGTTTGACTTTCTTCTCACTGAATTGAAACTTCATATGCGGCAGCTCCTTTCTTTTCACCAATTCCTTGGTGTACTTATATTATACCCTGTTTTTGCCTTTTCGGCAAGGGGTTTTCCACGCATTCAGTCGGATTCTTCGTCATCCAAAAGCTCAGTCATGACCAAATTATACACATTCTCCGCTTTCTGCTCAAACAAGCGGCTCAGGCGCACTGCCTGACGCTGATCCGGCGCCAGCAATTCCATGGTCATCAAATTACCCATCTCATCATTCAAAGACATGATAACCGAATAATCGCCGCCCTCCCGGGGTACGGTCTGCGTTTTGACAAAGCTGCTACGGCGAATCTGGCGGTTGAAACGGGCAACGGCATTTTCCGCCCGCTGTTTTACTGTAAAAGCGATGGAATCCTCCGTCAAAGAGCAGGCGTCTCTGCCTTTTTCTGTGATCTCGTATTTTTCGTCCTCCGTCTGGGCCAAATGGCCGGATTCCACCATCTCAGGAACGGCAGTACATACATCAAAATAACTCAAACAGTCATCCTGATAGCACAATTCATAAATCTCCTGGACAGTCAGGGGATAATTGGAACGGCCGGTCACAAACAGCACCAGCACCTTAACATCCAGCATATCATGAATAAAACCCAGTCTTTGCATATGCTCACCTCTTACATTTATTATACGCAATCCGGACGAAAAATCAAGCACCGAGCGCAATGCAATGGCATATTCTGGGATGAAAGGGTGATTTTTTCATGAACCGACCGTTATTCTATCTTGCCGGGGATACCGCTGCGCTCCAATATGGGGCGAAAATTCTTTCCCAGCGGGGTATCTCCATAACCGTTACTCCGTCACCGCAAGTTACGCATCTATTATTGCCTGTGCCAAGCTTTGACAAGAGCGGGCAGATCAAAGGCGGTGGGGACATTGACCGGGTATTGGCGCGGCTGCCGGAAAATGTTACCGTGATGGGCGGAAATCTGAGTTCCATTCAGACTCCGGGGTTAAAAACCATAGATCTACTGCAAGATGCGCTTTATCTGGCAGAAAACGCAGCCATCACCGCCGACTGCGCCATTGGCATTGCCGGAAGCAACCTGCCTGTGGTTTTTCAAAATTGTCCGGTACTGGTAATTGGTTGGGGACGGATCGGAAAATGTCTGGCGGCGCAGCTGAAAAGCATGGGCGCGGACGTTTCCGTGTTTGCCCGAAAGCCGGAAGACCGGGCGACGCTGACTTCCTTGGGTTTCAAAGCATTAAACGCAAACGATCTCGCCTTTGCATTACCTGTATTCCGGGTGATATTCAACACAGCTACTGCTCCGGTGCTTTCAGATCAGGACTGGCTGCGGTGCACTGATGATTGCATCAAAATTGAACTGGCATCGGATAAATACATTCCGGGCAAAGATGTGATCTGGGCAAGAGGTTTGCCCAACCGGGACGCGCCCGAATCCTCCGGCGCACTGATTGCCCGGACTGTTATGCGACTGATTTCTGATAAGGAGGACACCTTATGACCATCGGTTTTGCCATGTGCGGTTCGTTCTGCACATTTCACCAGGTATTTCCCGTTATGGAAACACTGGCCAAGGAACACCGGTTAATCCCCATTTTCTCCCCTGCTGCGGCATGCACGGACACCCGTTTTGGCTCTGCGGAGGATCATTTGAAGCGGGCGGAAGCCATCTGCCAAGGGCCGGTTTTGAAAGAAATTCGCGAAGTGGAGCCCATTGGACCAAAAAAATTACTGGACGCGCTGATCATTGCCCCCTGCACCGGGAACACACTTGCAAAGCTTGCCCACTCCATCGCCGACACCGCCGTGACCATGGCTGCAAAAAGCCATCTGCGAAACGGCAGGCCCGTGATCATCGCAGTATCCACCAACGATGCGTTGGCAGGAGCAGCGGAAAATATTGGCAGACTGATCGTACGAAAAAACTACTATTTTGTTCCTTTTGGGCAAGATGACGCAGCCGGGAAACCA
This sequence comes from Faecousia sp., assembly GCA_045589195.1. Classification (GTDB taxonomy): domain Bacteria; phylum Bacillota; class Clostridia; order Oscillospirales; family Oscillospiraceae; genus Faecousia. The sequence continues at coordinate 3,076 of JAZNFY010000036.1, forward strand.
ACCAGCATGGTCTCTGACTTTACAAAAATCCCCCCAACGCTTTCAGAAGCATTGGAGGGACGGCAGATTCAGCCCATTCTTTTTATGTAGGAAAAATTGGAGTTCTCATCATGGGTTAATTCGCCGCTGCCGCCAATGGGAATAGCATTGCCCAGATAGGTGGGCTCGGGCTGAATGATACCCATGAAAAAGTCCTTGACCCGGGCCAGGATTTCCCGCAGATCCCGGGATATCTGATTGGTATAAGTGCGGTAATCGGCGCTGACGCCGTAAGCCTCAATACCCAGAGCCTCAGCCAGATGAAGCGCACGGTAAAGATGGTATTCCTGGGTCACGATGACCATCTTCTCCACGCCAAATATTTCCTTTGCGCGGTAGACTGTATCGTATGTAGAGAAACCGGCGTGGTCCATGAATACATCCGCAGAAGGAATCCCTGCTTCCAGCGCGTAGCGCTTCATAGTATTGACTTCGTCATAGCTTTTTGTGCCATGGTCGCCGCTCATGAGCAACTTCGGCGCGGCGCCGGCTTCATAAAGGGACACTGCACGCTTTAACCGGTCTTCCAGCATGGCGCTGGGCGTGCCGTCTGAATGAACGCCGCAGCCCAGAACCAAAATGCAGTCCACATCCTCCAAAGAAGCTGCTTGATAAGGAGAAATGATTCGGTCTTTTACGCCGCAACTAACCCATAAATTCAGTCCCGCAACGACAGCGGCCGACAGGAGTGCCGCTGTCAACAGGAAGGAAAGCAGCGAGCGAAACTGTTTGCTGCTTTTTTTCTTTTTCTTTCTTGCCATCGTTTTTCCCTTTCGCGGATCAAAGCCGCTCCACTTCATCCAGCCAGATCTTACCGCTGGCATCGCTGGGTATCATCAAATCGCCGCGGGTGAGGCCGATAGCGCCGACTCTTACCCCATCGGGCAGGCAATTGCGCTTAAACTGCTGTGTGAAGAACCGGCGATAGAACACGCCGAGCCATTTTTTGACGGTTGCTGAGTCGTATTCCCCGGCAAACGTCTCGCAGGCCATTGAATAGATCTCTGTCGGCTCCAAGCCGTGGCCTACCATATAATATATAAAGAAATCATGCAGCACATACGGGCCGACCAGGTCTTCCGTCTGCTGGGCGATCTTGCCCTGCTCATCCGGCGGAAGCAATTCCGGACTGATGGGCGTATCCACCACGTCCATAAGCACCGGCTTTACATGCCGGAACTGGGACATATCCGAAACCGTTTCGATAATCGCAGGGATCAGGGTCTTGGGCACGGATGCGTTGACGCTGTACATGCTCATATGGTCACCGTTATAGGTACACCAGCCCAATGCCAGCTCCGAAAGGTCACCGGTGCCAACCACAATACCGCCAACCATACCGGCGTAATCCATAAGGATCTGGGTCCGTTCCCGGGCCTGGGAATTTTCATAGGTGCCGTTATGCAGGTTCATATCGTGTCCAATGTCCCTGAAATGCTGGGTCACTGCGTCGCGGATATTGATTTCCTTGCAGGTAATACCCAGTTCTTTCATCAGTTCCCAGGCATTTTGGTAGGTTCTGTCCGACGTACCGAAGCAGGGCATGGTGATCCCATGGACATCCGATGCAGGGCGTCCCAAACGGCGTACCGCCTCCACCGCCACCAGCAAAGCGAGGGTAGAATCCAGACCTCCGGAAACACCGATCACCGGCTTCGCGCCAAGAAGGCTGAGCCGCTGCATCAATCCGGTAACCTGAATGTGAAAAGCGGTGGTGCACTGCTCTGCCCGCTCTTCCGGCTGCTGCGCCACAAAGGGCAAGCGATTGGGCTTTTGAAGGGTGGTTTCCGCTGAGAAAACGCTGATATCGGACTTATCGTATGCGGACAAATGCCCCATATCGCAATCGCAGATCAAGAGTGTATCCGATACCGGCTGAGGTACGGTTTCTGCCAAAATCTCACCGCAGCAAGCCACTGCGGCATGGCCGGAATATACCACATCCTGGGTGGATTCTGTATAACCGGCGGAGCAAAAAGCGTACAGGCAGCCAGCCCGGGAGCGAAGCGCAACAGCGTTGCTGCGGCGGCGATGCTCGCCGATCAATTCCCTGGCGGCGGACAGATTCACGATGATATCCGCCCGGGGTTCAGCTAAATAATCACAGAGCTGCTCGTCAAACTCCACGGCCAATTGATAGCCGTCAACAGATAGTACGCGATTTTCATGATCAGAAGAAAACCAGCGGCGATCCGCGCCGTCATTGGAAACCATATCCAAAATTTCACCTGCGCAGATTACCACCGCGCAATTATAGAGTCTTCCCTCTTTCTCCACCGGTGCGCCAACCACACAGGTCATGCCGGGATATGCCCGGGTAAATTCTACAATTTCAACAAGCGCCGCAGCAGCCGCACGGATCAGTGCCTTTTGAAAAAACAGGTCGGCGCAGGTATAACCGGTTACACAAAGCTCCGGAAATACCAGAATCTTTACGCCGGCGTCACCCGCCTGACGGATAAAACGGCAGATATCCGCTGCATTCTTCTTTACATCTCCCACCCGGACAGGGGGTACAGCGCAGGCAATTTTCATACAGTTGGGCATAAAATCCCTCCGTTAAACGATTTTTGTTATTATACCACACTCTTTGATTTTTGCCAAGTAGTTGAGAAAAAAGCGACGAAGTTTCCTTCGTCGCTTTCCTGATTAAATTCCAGCCAATTCCTTCAAAATGGGCGCCAAGTCCGTTTGCTCCCAGGGACGGCCGGCAACGCCGAAGTGGCCGTTGGCGGCAGTAGGCGCATAAATGGGTCTGCGAAGATTCAATCGGCGAATAATGCCGCCGGGGGTCATATCCAGTGTTTGCCGCAGCAGCTGGGTCATCTTCTCATCGGAAATCACGCCGGTGCCGTAGCTGTCCACCCGCAAAGAGACCGGCTGTGCTACGCCGATGGCGTAAGCAAGCTGCACCTGCACCTGGGTGGCCAAACCGGCAGCCACCAGATTTTTGGCCATATACCGGGCCATATACGCAGCACTCCGGTCTACCTTCGTGGGATCTTTGCCGGAAAACGCGCCGCCGCCATGGGAGAAATAGCCGCCGTAAGTATCCACAATGATCTTCCGGCCGGTCAGGCCGGTATCGCCATCAGGGCCGCCGATGACAAAATTACCAGTGGGGTTAATGTGAGTATTTGCAACCTTGGAAATATCAAAGCCATAATCGGAAAGCACCGGAGCAATCACGCCTTCGCGAATATATCTGCGCAGCTCATCCATGGCAAAATCCGGGCTGTGCATAACGGAAACCACCACCGTATCCACGCCAATCACATTTCCCGCTTCGTCATACTCCACGGTGACCTGAGTCTTACCGTCGGGGCGCAGCAGGTCATTGCTCTGCACGCACTGCGTCAACCGGTTCGCCAAAGCCCTTGCCAGAGCTGCCGGCAGGGGCATCAGCTCCGGGGTCTGGGTGCAGGCGCCGCCGAACATCATGCCCTGATCTCCTGCGCCGCCCACTTCATCATTGGTACCCAGGGCAATATCCGCAGACTGAGTATGGATCCGGCACTGAATTTCCACCGTATCTGCACAGAAACCCACGTCCGGATACACATAACCAATATTGCGAATGGCCTCCCGGGCAACTGCCACGTAATCCACCACCGCTTTGGTCGTGATCTCGCCGCAGATCAAACAAAAATTCGTGGTGACCATGGTCTCACAGGCGACACGGGAATGCTCGTCCTGTGCCAGGCAGGCGTCGAGAATCGCATCGGAAATGGAGTCCGCCACTTTATCCGGGTGGCCATTGGTAACGCACTCAGAAGTAAATAATCTCTTTTCCATAACTTTGTCCTTTCTACACAAAAAATAATGCACACACCGAAGGACCCGATGTGTGCTCAATCGAATCCTCATCTGTCGTTTGCCGCCGGATTTGGCACCTTGAAAAAACAGGTTGCCGGGTTTCATCGGGCCGTTCCCTCCACCACTCTTGATAAGGCTTGTATGCAGTTCGAGCTTATTTTACACAAAAAATTGGTTTTGTCAAGAGGTTACAGGGATTTTTTCCGACAGAAATGTTTACAATTCCCTGGTAGACATTTCCTGGAAAGGGTGCTATGATATGGACAAGGAGTTGATGGAATGGGAAATCTCAGCAGGCGGTTTGAACGGTTCTGCTTTCAAAACCGCAACAAGGGAATACCGAATTTAATGTTATACATCGCATTGGGGAACGCGCTGGTGCTGATCATGTCCATGGTCAACGGCGGATATGCCCTGTATGAACTGCTTTGCTTTGATAAAGCCAAAATTCTGCAAGGACAGGTCTGGCGGCTGGTCACTTACGTATTCACCCAATCGGGCGGCGGGTTCATTGATCTGATCTTCCTGTACTTTTTCTACATGCTGGGTAAGCATGTGGAAAGCAGCATGGGAACATTCAAATTCAATCTTTTCTATTTCTCCGGTGTGATACTGATGGATATTTTTGCCATGATCTTTTGCCCGGTGGCAACGGATCTGACACAGATGACCTACGGAGATTATGCGGTACTGTCCGTTTATTACCAAATGGCCTACTACCTGCATTTGAGCCTGATTTTAACCTTTGCCACACTGTATCCGGAAAGTCAGTTTATGATCTTCTTTATCATCCCGGTAAAGGCATGGCTCATTGCAATTATCTATTTGCTGCTGGAATTTATTTCTGTGTTTAATCTCAGCTACCCGGTGATGTACTTCCCCCATAACCTGTTCCCGCTGGTGGCGCTAATGAATTATCTGCTGTTTATGGGCAAGGATTTAAAAAATCTGATACCCCTGTCACTGCGGGTAAAAGCAGGCCGCAAAGCAAAGAAAAAGCAGGCAAAGGTGATCCATTTCAACCAGGCAGCTGCCCGGAACACCGCCCAGGCTCCCTACAACCATCGGTGCACCGTCTGTGGCCGCACAGACATCAGCGACCCGGATCTGGAATTTCGGTATTGCTCCCGCTGTAAAGGTTATCACTGCTACTGCGAAGAGCACATCAACAATCACGAACATGTGGAATAAAAAATGGGTGGGCTGCCAATGGCAGTCCACCCATTGTATTTACCGACTTCTGCGGCGGTTCATACGTCTTTGCCGATGACGGGCGTTCATGCGAATCGCGTACACCCAACCCCGGGCTTTCAGAAACAGAACTACTGCCGCAACGATTACAATAATGACGGCGGCGATGATTCCCAATATGATATAAAGCCCCTTTGCGTCTTCCACATCCACCCGACCGTCCACCGGCGGCTCCCACTTGGGAACGGCATTGACCGCCACCAGATCCGTCTGGGCAAGGCATTTTGAGCCATACCACACCTGAACCTGTGTGATCACCTGTCCTTTTTCCACCGGCGCAGTGATTGTGCCGACGTTGTTACCGTAGATCCAGGTCAGCTCGCTGGCATCCGCATCCACAGGAAGCACTGTGGAAGAATACTGCTTAGGCTGCACCAAAACACTGTTGGCGCCATCCTCCACCGGGTACTGCGCCACCACCTGGCCATCGTAGAAAATCTGCCGGCAAGCAAAATTCTTTTTGGTGTAGTCCAGCAATTCCGCAGTTTCTTCCAGACTGCCAAAGGTAATCAACGACAAACCGTCAGGTGCGTAAATCGCTTCCGCGCCCATAACAATAGAAAGAATCTCCATACCATTTATGTCAGCGGTAATCGCCAGGCAACGGCCGGCCTGGTCGGTAGAGCCGGTCTTACCGCCGGTAACCCGCTCGTCGTAATAACGTTTCTTGTCCGAGCGCATCATATCATTGGAGGTATATATGACCCGTTCTTCACTTTTATTGGTAGCGGGAACGGTATATGTTTCTGCTGAGAAAAACCTGCGAAACTCCGGATTTTCCAGCGCCACATCCAGAATACGGCAAATGTCCCGGGCGGTGGTATAGGTCATCTCATCGTGAAGGCCGTGGGTGTTATTATAATGGGTGCCTGTGCAACCCAGCTGGGCTGCCTTTTGGTTCATCAACTCCACAAAATCTTCCTGGCTGCCGGCAATATGCTCTGCAATCACCGTGGCGGCATCGTTGGCGGAGGCTGCCATCATGCAGTAAAGAAGGCTTTCCAGGGACAGCACCTCACCGGCTTTCAGCTCTGCGCTGACCGAGCCGATGGACACATAGGAAAGAGCACGCTTGGTCACCGCCACCTGATCGGTCAGTGCGCCGTTTTCCAGCGCCACCAGTGCCGTCATAAGCTTGACCATACTGGACGGATAAATCCGCTGGTCCGGATTCCAGGTATAGATCATGGTATCGCTGTTTCGCTCGTACAGAATCACAGCTTTGGAGGTTTCTGCAAGCTTTCCTTCGTTGCTCAGCTGCATTACGGCATTGGGGCTGTGACAACCGCTGGTGACAGACTGATCCACCGTGTCGGCAAAAACCGCCGGCGAAACACTGCCCAAAAGCAGCAATATTCCCATGAAAAGGCAAATTGCTCGAAATTTTTTCATTTTTCTCCCTCTATATCCTCACGCCGGACTTGTCCGGCGAAGAAAAATCGTGTATAATACGGTATATATTATAGCAAGAGATTGGTTATTCGTCAATTGAAAGGAGCAAAAATGAAGAAATACTGCAGCCTGTGCCTGATTTTAATTTGCTGCATCTGCATTTCTTTTACCGGAGGCTTTTTCCTGGGGCGGAATTTCAATCACGCCACGGTGGAAATATCCAAATCGCAGGCACCTTCCGACAGCCGTCCCTCTGACGGCGATGACGAAGTCCCGCCGGGGGACGAACGAATCAACATCAACACCGCCACAGAAGATCAGTTGCAGCTGCTGCCGGGTATCGGCGCTACCCTGGCCCATCGCATCGTGGAATACAGAAACATGAACGGCCCATTTGAAAATGTTGCCCAATTGATGAATGTGGATGGCATCGGTACGGGCCGGCTGAATGCCATTGTAGATTACATAACCGTAGGAGGATAAAGCATGAAAGTATTAGTAGTGGACGACGAAGAATTGCTGGTAAAAGGCATTCGCTTTAATTTGCAAAATGATGGCTACGAGGTGCTCACCGCCTCCAATGGGCTGGAAGCAGTGAAAATCGCCCAGACTACTCCCCCGGATCTGATTGTTCTTGACGTCATGATGCCGGAAATGGACGGTTTGGCCGCCTGCGCTCGGATTCGGGAGTTTTCCAATGTGCCCATCATTCTGCTTACCGCCAAAACCGAAGATATGGATAAGCTCATGGGTTTCGACGCCGGCGCGGACGACTACATCACCAAGCCCTTTAATATTCTGGAACTGAAAGCCAGAATCCGGGCGCTTCTGCGTCGGAGCGGCACCGGCGAAAACACCGAACCTGCCGGAATGCTGACCATTGGCGAGATTTCCCTGGATCTGAATTCCCGGAACGCTTTCCGATGCGGAGAGCCGGTGGTGCTGACGGCAAAAGAATTTGACGTGGTCGAATTTCTTATGCGAAACGCCAACCGTGTCTACTCCCGCGAGGCGTTGCTGGACAGCATCTGGATCCACGAATACCGCAGCGACATTCGCACTGTGGATGTACATATCCGTCGGCTGCGGGAAAAACTGGAACAAAATGCGGCAGAACCCAACTACATCATGACAAAGTGGGGCGTTGGCTATTATTTCAAGAAATAAGCTTTTCAATCAGAGGCAGTACATCAACTCCCAGTATCTTTACACGCTGATTTATATTTGCGTTACCCTGGTTGTGCTGCTAATTCTGAACCTCTATACTTCCCGGATCAGCCAAAAGCTGTTTTACCAAAGCAAGGAAGTATCCATGATTGAAAAATGCCTGCTCACCTCGGAGAAGCTTGCAAACCTGGACGTACTCAACGCGTCCACGGCCTCTGCGGCGGTATCTGAGATGGGCAGCCTTCGTGCGTCCAGGATCATCATAACCGACCAATCGGGCATTGCAGTTTACGATTCTCTGGCAGCAGATTCCTGCCTGGGCAAGTATGTAATACTGCCGGAGCTTGTGCGGGCAACAAAGGGTTATAATGTATTTACCTGGAATTATCACGACGGCATGATGCTTTCCCGCGCGGCGACGCCTGTACAATTTTACGGCACGCTGATTGGCTGCGTATATATAGCGGAATACGACTCTGCTCAGGGCGCGCTGGTACAGTCCCTGCAATCCAATATCTTTACGATCACCATGACTCTGGAATTGGCTGTTATTGCCTTTTCCATCGTCTTTTCCACTTTATCCGCACTGCGCCTTCGCAAAATTTTCTCCTCCATGCAGCTCATTCGGGAGGGCGATTACACCCACAAGGTTTCCATGGGTGGCCGGGACGAGCTGACCCTATTAGGCGACGAATTCAACGAACTGACTGCAAAGCTACAAGCATCGGAAGATCAGCGCCGGCAATTCGTATCCGACGCCTCTCACGAGCTGAAAACACCCCTTGCGTCCATTAAACTTTTGTCCGACTCCATATTACAAAACGACATGGATATGGACACCGTGCGAGAATTTGTAAGCGATATCGGCAACGAAGCAGACCGATTGAACCGCATGAGTGCAAAGCTTCTTTCTCTTTCCCGAATTGAAAGTATTCAGGAAATTGACGGTGCGGTAATTTACATTGGGCCAACCATTCAAATGGTTACCAGAATGCTTTCCGGTATTGCAGAAGAAAATCGTGTGACTATTACTTTGGATTTGAAAGAAGACTGCCCCATTTTTGCCGCGGAAGATGACCTTTACCAAATCACCTTTAACCTGATGGAAAACGGCATCAAATATAATACCTCCGGGGGCACGCTTACCGTCACTTTATCCAGAGAAGGCGGCAATGCCGTCATGCGGATTGCCGATACAGGCATGGGTATCCCCAAAGATGCCATTGAGCACATATTTGAGCGTTTCTACCGCGTGGACAAAGCACGTTCCCGGAAGTCCGGCGGCAGCGGACTTGGTCTTGCCATTGTGCAAAGCATGATCAAACGAAACGGCGGCGATATTCAGCTGAGCAGTACCCTTGGCAAGGGCTCTGAGTTCACTGTGACTTTCCCGGTCTATGAACAAGAGGAGGGCTAGTGATGAGAAAAGTATTTTGCTTGATTCTTGCTGCGCTACTCCTTGCCGGGTGCGTGCCGAAAAACGAAAAGATGAAAGAACCGGTGACCTTCTATTACTGCAAACAGGGCATTACCTACACAGGATCAGAGGACGTCATATCCAAGGAGATACGAGAAGGAAGCGGTCTGGCAGGCGATCTTTCTTCGCTGCTTGACCTGTATCTGACAGGGCCGGTCAACGACCAACTATACAGTACGCTTCCCCAAGGAACACAGGTTAAGGCAGCAGACCTTCGTAACGGAATCTGCTACCTTGTACTCAGTGAATCCTTTAATTCTCTGAGCGGTATGGACCTGACCCTCGCCTGCGCATGTCTGACCATGACCATACTGAATCTTACCGAAGCGGATACAGTGAACATTTCCGCAGAAAGCGGGCTTTTAGACGGCAAGCTGAGCATCACCATAACAGAAAGTGATATTCTGATGCTGGACGAGAGCCTCAATTCCTTAGATCCGGAGTGATTGCTTATGAAATTTATATCATGGAACGTGAACGGCCTGCGAGCCTGCCTGCAAAAAGGATTTTTGGACTTCTTCCGGGAGCAGGATGCGGACTTTTTCTGCTTGCAGGAAACGAAGATGCAGGAAGGGCAGGTAAACCTGGATCTGCCCGGGTATCACCAATATTTTAATTATGCAGAGAAAAAGGGCTACTCCGGCACGGCCATTTTCGCCAAAGAAGCGCCTGTATCTGTACGCTACGGCATCGGAATTGAGGCGTTTGACACGGAAGGCCGGGTGATTACTTTGGAGTATCCCGGCTTCTTTCTGGTCACCTGCTACACCCCCAACGCCCAGCGGGAACTGGCCAGGCTTTCATTCCGGCTCCAATGGGAGGCTGCCTTCCGGGATTATTTGATTAGTCTGGACAAAGAAAAGCCTGTGATCCTCTGCGGTGATCTGAACGTCGCGCACAAGGAGATCGACCTGAAAAACCCCTCCTCCAACCGAAAAAACGCAGGCTTTACCGACGAGGAGCGGGGCGCGTTTACCCAACTGCTCGACCAGGGCTTTACCGACACCTTCCGGTATCTTTACCCCGATGCCACCGGCTGCTACACCTGGTGGAGCTATATGTTTAACGCCCGGCAGAACAACGCCGGCTGGCGTATTGACTACTTTGTAGCATCCGACAGGCTGCAACCGGCAATCAAAGAAGCAAAAATTCACGCCGATATCCCGGGCTCGGACCACTGTCCCGTGGAGCTGCAATTATCCTTATAAAGAAAAGAACCGCAGATGGAAATGAAGTGACCCCAAAAAGTTAGACAAATATTTCTAACTCAAATTGTTCAAGCAACCAAAAGGGCTTGTTGTCTGTGTAAAGCAGGCGGCAAGCCCTTTAACTTTGCCTTGCTGCGTCTGTTGTTATAGTAATCCAGGT
>JAZNFY010000037.1:0-5793 GCA_045589195.1 Faecousia sp.
CTTCAACAAGGCCGCGGCCAACGACATCATCCTAAAGAATCCGGTGCCTTATGCCGATAAGATGCGAAAGCAGCCCAAGAAACGCAAAGAGGCCTACTCAGCGGACGAAGTTCGCGTCCTGCTCCGTGACCTGCCGGAAAACAAAATGGGCTGGTCGATCCGGCTGATGCCCTGTACCGGTATGCGAGGACAGGAGATGTTGGGATTGGAGCCCAGACATATCGCGAAGGACGGCTCTTCCATCAACATTGAACAGGCTGTGGTTCGAATCAAGGGCAGTGTTGCCATCGGTGAACCCAAGTCCCAGGACAGCTATCGGACGATTCCTGTGCCGGACAATGTGCAGTATTGCGCAAAGCTGTTACGGGAAAACGGGGACAAGTTTATTTGGGAATCCCCCAAGAAACCCGGCTCGCCCTGCAACCCATCCTACTTTTCCAAGCTTTTCAAGGAAGCGATCGGAACGGTGGAGGGTGTCCGCGTGCTGACGCCACATTCCTGCCGGCATACCTTCATTTCGCAAATGCAGGCGCTGGGCGTCTCTATGGAGACGATTCAGAGCATTGCAGGCCATGCGGATATGGATATGACCAGACATTATCTCCATGTGGAAGAATCTGTCCGGAAAGAAGCGGCAAGAAGAATGAGCGAGGCTTTTACGAAAAAAGGCAAGGGAACTTTCGGAAATGTTTTGGACATAGTGGACCACCTAAAATCGTCCTGATTCAAGATGGATTCAAGATAAAGTGTAGCGGGCAAATTGGGTGTAGCGGCCTGGTTCGAAAAAATGGCATTTAAGAGGAAAAACCACCGTTTTGACAAATAAAAAGTCCTGAAAACCATTGGTTTTCAGGACTCGGTGGTGGAGATAAGCGGGATCGAACCGCTGACCTCTTGAATGCCATTCAAGCGCTCTCCCAGCTGAGCTATACCCCCAAATTCAGTTGTGTTGTCAGACAGCTTTCGTATTATAGCAACGGTGGGGGCGTTTGTCAAGAAAAATTTTTCTGGATTAGGAATGTAGCAGCCCAATTAAATGCAAATCTGAAAATGTAGGATTTAAATAAGTAGCATCCAGCAAGGCGTCCATGTTTTCTGCGCTGTTTTCAATTTCCTTGGAGAAAGCCTGCGCGGTTAAAATGGTATCACCACCTAGGATTTTGACGATCAGACAATTTACAATGATCATTTTCACCCGGGAAATCAAGTCGTCATCGGATATGGCTTGCAGCCAATAGCGGTTAATACCATAGCGCGCAAGGTTTCTGATGGTGCCCTGCCAGCAATTTGGTTTTTCTGGGTTTTGCAGGCGGGAAAGCCAGGCAGGGGAGAGAATCTCCATAGTGGAGAAAAATTGCAGCAAGGAATCGGCATATTCCGATTTAGCAAGAGCGTGTGCACGGCTTAGAATTTGTTCTGGATGAAAGGGGAGTGGCTCGCTGCCTTCCAAAAGTGTTTGTACATGGTAACCGTAGAACAAGAGAATTGTCAGAGCATCGGGCACAGAATATGTATCGTCGGACAGAAAACTAAGGGCAGTTTTTCGGCTATCCTGTAAAAGTCGCATAGTATTTTGGTCATACTCCGGGGCGGTGCCGCCGGGGGCATTCTCTGTAACGAAAGGCATGTCGGGCGCAGTTAGAATCAACCTGGCCGCTTCCGGACAGGAAAGTTCCAGACCCAACTCCATAAAATCACCGTAATCATGGGTCAATCGGGGGAATTCACGGCAGGTTTTGCAAAGGGCGTCGTGTCCTAGCTCTGCCTGGATACGGCATAGACTGTCGCTGCGCCACATGGGACAGCGGCAGTTTTCATTGATCATGATCGTGCCGGCCTCCGGGTCATCAGTCATGACTTTCCGGAGACGGTCGCCCAACGGACCGGGGAGCTCCCGGTAAAATTTGGCTGTTTTAGGGTCGATTTGGATGTCCCAATCTTTGCAGCAGCTATCGGGACATAGCTCTGCAAGGCAGTGAAATTGGTCGTAGTAGGCGGGCTTGATGATTTCCATAGTGCCTCCAAATAAGAAGCAAGCGCATACGTTAGCCGTATGCGCTTGCGGTTTTTATTCTTCTTCTGGCTGAATTGCGTACATGGTGTTTGCAGCGTCTTTTAGGGTGTTTTTGCTGTTATCCAAGGCTGCCTGTAATTCTTTGACCTGATCACCGATGCGGTCAGCGATTTGGCAGAATTGGTCGGAGATGGAATCAATCTGCGCGGTAGCATCGGACAAAACAGCGGTTGCTTGGCGATAGATCTGGGAAGAACGTTCCTTCGCGGCGCGCTCCATGCGTTCAGCCCGGCGGTATGCTTCCAATTCGCTGTCGGTTTGGGTGGCAGGCTCGTTGCAGCGAATCTGTGCAAGCTCTTCTTGCAGTTTGGCGATCAGCTCATCTTTTTCTGCGTCACCGGTTTTAACACGAAGGGCATCCAGCTCATCTTTCAGCGCCTGATTCTCGGATTTCAGTTGATTGATAGCAACGGTGTGCTTTTGGTTTTGAAATTCAATATAACGAACCACATCTTCCCGGTGGAAACCGTGAAATGCGCTGCGGAAGTTTTGACTCTGTGCCATAAAAGCTACCTCCTTGGTGATATAGGAATGATACACTATTATTGCAAATTATAACACAAACGAAACGAGAAAACAACTGGTTTTATCTGTTTTTTAGTGCAAGCAGGGGAGGAAATGCGGAAAATAAGTGTTTTGGGCAAAAAAATAAGAGGCAGATGCCTCAAAATGTAAAAATTTTCATTGACAACGCAGACATAATCATGTACAATGGTATCCTATACTGCGTTAATATGCCCAAGTGTGCGCTTTTACCCACTATGGTGATTGTAACACAGGGCATAGCGGTTGTCAATAGCACCTCGAAATAAAAATGACAACTGAACCGGGCGTATCATTATTTAAGCAACACACATTCAGGCGAAAGCCGAAAGAAAGGCTGTGATGATCCATATGGAAATGGTCAAGGACGTAATGTTCGGCAAGACCATGCGTAAGTCATACGCAAAGTACGATGAGATTCTTCAAATTCCCAACATGTTGAAGATCCAGAAGGATTCCTACGAGTGGTTTTTGAACGAGGGTCTCCGGGAAGTATTCAAGGACATGGGCACCATTACCGATTTTTCCGGTAAGTTGGAGCTGAGTTTCCTGGATTACTCCATGGACGAAAAGCCCAAGTACACCATCGAGGAATGCAAGGAGCGGGATGCTACCTATGCCAAGCCCATCAAGGTGCGGGTGCGTCTTCGTAACACGGAAACCGATGAGATCAAGGAGCAGGAGATCTTCATGGGCGATTTCCCCGTGATGTCCAACGGCGGTACCTTTGTGATCAACGGTGCAGAGCGTGTTATTGTATCCCAGATCGTAAGAAGCCCCGGCATGTACTACGGTCATGAGGTGGACAAGGCAGACCAGCATAGCTATACCGCTACGGTCATTCCTTACCGCGGTGCATGGTTGGAGTACGAAACGGATAATTCCGACGTGTTCTGGGTTCGTATCGACAAGAACCGGAAGCTGCCCATTACTTGCCTGATCCGCGCCATGGGTGTGGAAACCGACGAAAAGATCAAGGCGATGTTTGGTGAAGATGCCCGCATCCTGTCCACGTTGGAAAAGGATCCCTGCAAGACCAGAGAAGAGTCTCTGCTTGAAATTTACCGCCGTCTGCGTCCCGGCGAGCCTCCCACGGTGGAGTCTGCCATTGCGCATCTGGAAGGTTTGCTTTTTGATGCACACCGTTATGATGTGAGCAAGGTGGGCCGTTATAAGTTCAATAAGAAGATGGATATCAGCAGCCGCCTTTCCGGTCAGGAACTGGCCGAGCCTGTTGTTGACCCCATGACCGGTGAGATTCTGGCAATGCCCGGCGATTTTATTACCCGGGATATGGCCAAGTCCCTGGCTGCCAAGGGCGTGTGCGAAGCCACTGTTAAGGTGGGTGACCACAATGTGCGCGTATTCTCTAACTATATGGTGGATATGGCTGCCTTTGTGGACTTTGATCCTGCTGAGTATGGCGTTCGGGAGAAGGTCTGCTTCCGTGTCTTGAAGGAAATGCTGGAAACCGTTCCTGCTGACGGTTGGGCAGAAGCCATTGCCGAGCGTATGGATGATCTGATCCCCAATCACATCACTGTGGACGACATCATGGCATCCATCAACTACCTCAACTGTGTGGCTATGGGCATCGGCATTGCCGACGATATTGACCATTTGGGCAACCGCCGTCTGCGCTGCGTGGGCGAATTGCTGCAAAATCAGTTCCGGATCGGTTTCAGCCGTCTGGACCGGGTCATTCGTGAGCGTATGACCGTGCAGGATCTGGACGCGGTCACGCCCCAGAGCTTGATCAATATCCGTCCTGTGACTGCGGTCATTAAGGAATTCTTCGGGTCTTCTCCGCTGAGCCAGTTCATGGACCAGAATAACCCCCTGGCAGAGCTGACCCATAAGCGCCGTCTGTCCGCGCTGGGCCCCGGTGGTTTGAGCCGTGAGCGGGCATCCTTTGATGTTCGTGATATTCACTATACCCACTATGGCCGTATGTGCCCCATCGAGACCCCCGAAGGTCCCAATATCGGCTTGATCAACTATCTGGCAACCTTTGCCAAGATCAACGAGTACGGTTTTGTGGAAGCTCCCTATCGCAAGGTGGACAAGGCAACCGGCAAAGTCACCGAGGTCGTGGAGTATATGACTGCGGACGTAGAAGACGAGTTCTACATCGGTCAGGCCAACGAGCCTCTGGACGAAGAAGGCCGTTTGCAGAACAGCCGTATTACCTGCCGTCACCGCAATGAAATCATCGAAGTGGACCGGGAAGTGATCGATTACATCGACGTATCCCCCAGAATGATGATCTCCATTGCTACTTCCTTTATTCCTTTCTTGCAGAACGACGACGCTAACCGTGCATTGATGGGCGCCAACATGCAGCGTCAGGCTGTGCCTCTGCTGACTACCGAGCCTCCTGTGGTCGCAACCGGTATTGAGCATAAGGCCGCTGTGGACTCCGAAGTTTGCTTGAAGGCCAGCAAGCCCGGTGTGGTTACCGCAGTTTCTGCTACCGAGATCTCCCTGCGCTACGACGACGGTGAGACGGAAGTGGTGCATCTTACCAAGTTTGCCCGGTCCAATGCCGGCACCTGTGTGAACCAGAGACCCATTGTGGAAGTGGGCGAGCGGGTGGATACTGAACAGATCATTGCCGATGGTCCTTCCTGCTCCGGCGGTGAGATTGCTCTGGGTAAGAACGTACTCATTGGCTTCGTGACCTGGGAAGGTTACAACTACGAAGACGCCATTTTGCTTAACGAGCGTCTGGTAAAAGAGGACGTATTTACCTCTATTCATATTGAAGAGCATGAAACCGAAGCCCGGGATACCAAGCTGGGACCCGAGGAAATCACCCGGGATATCCCCAACGTGGGCGAGGATACCCTGAAAGACCTGGACGAGAATGGTATTGTCCGGATCGGCGCCGAGGTACATTCCGGCGACTATCTGGTGGGTAAGGTCACGCCCAAGGGCGAGACTGAGCTGACTCCTGAGGAGCGGCTGCTGCGCGCCATCTTTGGCGAAAAGGCAAGAGAAGTCCGGGATACCTCTTTGAAAGTGCCTCACGGCGAAAGCGGTATTGTTGTGGACGTGAAGGTGTTCACCAAGGAGAACTCCGATGAGCTGGCTCCCGGCGTTACCAAGTCCGTACGCGTTTATATTGCCCAGAAGCGTAAGATTTCTGTGGGCGATAAGATGGCCGGCCGTCACGG
>JAZNFY010000038.1:0-6819 GCA_045589195.1 Faecousia sp.
ACAGCCAAGGTCACCGGCGGCATAGGCGAGTTTATCGCGGATGCCAAATTTGCGATAACCGTTGGCATCCAGGGTAACGGGTTTTTTTGCCATGATTATACCTCCTTAATGTAATGTGGACAGACCCACATCAATTATAGCTATTATATAATATGCACAAGAAAATAAATAGGGACATTTCTTCGATTTTGTGACATCTACTGCAAATCTTTATGGTGATGTTTTTAGGCAATGTTCACAAAAGAGTTGATAATTTATTACTTTTTGGTATAATTATGGTAATTGGAAAAATTGGAGGGGAAGGTATGTATAAGCTTTGTAAAACTGAGCAGTCCGCTGCCCGTCAGAGACAGTTGGAATTGGGACTTTTGCAGACAATGTGTACCCGTCGCTATGAGGAGATTACGATCAGCGATCTGTGTGAAAGTATGGCCATCCCAAGAAAGTCTTTTTACCGGTATTTTTCCAGTAAGGATGGAGCGCTGATGGCGCTGATTGATCACACGTTGATGGAGTTTGATACCTTTTCGGACGGTCGTTTACAGGAAAGAAGTGTTTCCGCAGCGGGTGACCTGGAGCGGTATTTTTTGTTTTGGTATGAGCAAAAAACGTTGCTTGATGCACTGCAAAAAAGCAGACTCAGCGGTATGCTGGTTGAGCGGGCAACATTCCACGCCATCAATGAGAGCCTGATGCCCCGGTATCTTCGCTCTTTGCCGGAACATATTCAGGCAATTGCACTGAATTTCTCTGTTTGCGGTTTGTTGTCAATGGTGTTGCAATGGCATCATCAGGGTTTTCGGGAGACACCGGAGACCATGGCGCGTGTGGCGGCTATGATGCTGTCCAGGCCGTTGCTGCCGGGTGAAAAAGACGATTAAAAAGATCCCCGATTTGCGCATGGCAAATCGGGGTATTTCTTTAAATTATGGTATTGCGAAGGGCTTCCAGGGTGACATTGACCATATGTTTACCCAGCTCCGCAGAGGCTTGCTTTGCGCTTTCTGCAAACCACTCAGTATTATCTGCGGTGCGGGAAAGGTCTACATGATCCGGATATAGGCCCATCATCAGGCTGGTTTCATATTTGCCTGCGTGATCAAAGCCGCCGCAGGCGTGCTGCGCCTCTTTGCTGATGAGAGGAATGACCTTGATATAGTTAAAGGGGTCATCACCGCTGCCCAGGTTTTCATAATAGGCGGCAAAGTCGTTGCTGCCCCACCAACCGATGCCGTGAATATGCTCCATATATTCCATAATGACCTTTTTTGCTGCTTTGTGGCAGGCAAGGGTCATGGGCATGAGACCGGCTTCTTCTGTTTGGTGGTGGGCGATGCAGTAGATGTTCTTTACGCCACCGTACACCATGGATTTCAAGATGCAGTAGATATAATTTTCACATGCATCCACATTCACATGGATGGTGCCGCTTTCCGGGCCGGCTACTGCATAGCTTGCTACACCGTACCAGATGGGAGGACAGATGACCATTTCTTTTTCCTTTTCCAGTTCCCGGAGGACACCGTTGATGACCATGGTGTCCGTGCCGCAGCTGGCATGGTGGGCGTGGTATTCAATGGTGCCGATGGGGATTACGAAGGGCACCCGGCGGGTCTTGGCATCTTCCAGTTCTTTATAGAACATATCCACCATTTTCATGGGATTGCCTCCTTATCAGAAATTCAGTTCGTACAGAGTGCCGATTTCGGGGGAAAGTACGTCATAGCCGGTTTCGGTGACCGCGATGCCCTTTTCCCAACGGACGCCGAAGGTGTCGGAGGAAATATAGGTATCGATCTGGAAGGTCATATTGGGTTGCAGCAGGTAGTCAGAGCTGGTTTCTACCCAGGGAGCTTCCACTTCAATCATGCCGGTGCCGTGGAGAGGACCGTAAACGAAGTTTTCTTTGTAGCCGTTGGCGACAAAGTAATCATAGAAGCCCTGGGCAATCTGGGCGGCGGGAACGCCGGCCTTAATCTGCTTTTCAGTCCAACGGTGTGCTTCCAGACCAAACATGACGGTATCACGACGCTTGCCGGTCAGTTGTCCCAGCACGATGGGGTAACCGATAGCGGCAGAGTAACCGTCAATTTTTGCGGAAAGGTTTAGCTGAACGATATCGTCTTTTTCAAACTGCCGGTAGCTGGAACGGGAGATGGCGTGGCGGGTGGAGGCCTCGGAGAATACGTACATGGGCAGACCCTCGTATTCAGCGCCCTGCTCGTAAATGACACGCTGTGCAACGCCTACCATTTGCAGCTCAGTCATGCCGGGACGGATCTCCTTGATAACTTGCTGGGAAGCCAGTTCTGCGATGCGGTAGCCTTCCCGCAGGCAGGCAATTTCGTTGGCGGATTTGATAGAACGAAGTGTGACCATGATATGGTCGGCTCTGACAATCTCGGCTTCGGGGAAGGCCGCCTTGATGCCTTCCATAATTACAACGGAGGTATCCAGATAGCTTGCCACGCCGATGCGGAGATTTTTGCCGGTGACACCGATGGATTTAAACACATCCTGGAAAGTGTCAGGCACAAGTTCGGGATAGCTGGGGTCAGCACCTTCCCGATATTCCTTCAATACGAAAACTTTGTCCAGTCTGGAACGGTCGGCGGCGAAAATGCGGCTTTCCGGACCGGCCATTAGGGCAGCATCGCCGCCTGCGGAGATAGCAACGCCGCAGCGCTCAAATAGAGGCCAGAAGCCGGAGAAATAGCGGGCATTGGCATAGTCGGACTCGGTGGAGTTGACGATCAGAGCATCCAGGCCTTCCTTGCGAAGCAGGGCAGCGGCGCGCTGGACGCGCTCTTTATACTCGTGGTCGGGAATGCGGATAGTGCCGTGTTGAATCATAGTAAACGCTCCTTTATTTTAAAAAATTTTAATCGCAGCAGTAACCGGGGGTTGTGTAGAATGCGACCTTGCGGGGTTCTGCTCTGCCGTATTGGGCAATAATGGGTTGGTCGCTTTCCAGCATGATGGCGTATTGCTCTTCAAATTTTGCGGTATACTCGCCAAAATCAGCCTTGGAATTGGTTCGAAGACAGCGTACGCGCCGCGCATCGACGGTTACAGTGATGTTGGATACCGGTTCTTTGTCGGTATACAGCAAGGTAATGTGAATGTGCGCGTCCTGGTCGCCGGTGTTGGTGATGATGATCGATTCATGACCGGGGATCACATTTTCACCCACCGGAGGAAGCTCTGCATCGGGGAATATCCAAACTTTTTTGCCATAGCCCATAGATATCTCACCTTTCTGTTGTTATGGTTACAATTGTATTTTATCATTGCTTATTGATGATTTCTATGGTATAATTCTTAGAAAATAGTACAAAAGTTACTTTTTTTGAATGGAGATGTAGAAAATGCATTCATTGCTGTATAATGAGAACAGACAGCATGTTACCGCAGATTTTCCGGTTGCTTATTATTTTGTCAGTGAAGAGCACCCCAGATACAGCATGCCCTTTCATTGGCATAAGGAGTGGGAAATCATACGGGTTCTTTCCGGCCGTTTTGTTTTGAGTATTGACGGGCGGGAATATGAGGCAAGTGCCGGGGACGCCTTTTTGCTTCGTTCCGGTGTTGTCCACGGCGGTTCACCGGTGCAGTGCGAGTATGAATGCCTAAATTTTGATTTGGAAGATATTTGTGGTCAGTGGCTGCCGGTCAGGGGATTGTTAAAACCCTTTTTTCGGGGGGAATATGTTGCCAATATCGTCTATACCCGGGGTGACGGAGTCGTATATGCTATGATCGATGAGCTTCTGGGTGCTATGACAGAGGGAACGCAGCAGGAGATTCGTATACTCCAACTGATTGGCAGTATTTACAGACTGTTTGCAGTAATTTTGGAACGAGGTATGTACTCTGAGGGAGAAACGGAGCACGAGGTGGTCAATTCCATTGATCGGCTGAAACCGGTGCTGGAATATGTGGAAAGTCATTTCAGTCAGAATCTTTCGCTGGATCAACTGGCAGGGGTGATCGGGATGAACGCAAAGTACTTTTGCCGTTTTTTCTCTCAGACGACGCAGCAGACACCTATGAATTACGTGAACCGTTATCGGGTAGAGCAGGCGGCGCATATGCTTTGCTGCGGCGATTTGAGCGTGACGGAAGTGGGAATGGAGTGCGGGTTTACCGATACCAGTCACTTCGTGAAGACTTTTAAGAAGCATAAGGGCGTTACACCGAAACAATTCCGGCTGAGAGAAGGGAAAAGTAAATAAAATCAGCCCCGAGAGCGAAACTCTCGGGGCTGATATGATTATTTATTGGGGTACAGTTCCACGGGCAGGATCCAAGATGTCCGAAGTGAAGTAATTCTGGAAAAGATTACTGTGGGCGATCTGGGAACCGGAGACCACCAGGCGCCTGATGAGAATGTAGTTGCTGCCGATGGTGCTTGTGCCGGATTCGGTGAAGCCTATGTAGTTACGGAAGCCTGCGTTTTGCAGAACGTTGAACTTGCTGCCGCTGTATTCGTCGATTTCGCTGTTCTGGGCGTAGACCAGAATATTGGTATCGCCGATGACCGGGGTGATTTCTGATACCCAGGAGCGAAGATCGCTCTGAATTTCGCCGGCGCTGATCTTACCGTAGGAGGTGTTCTTATAGGTGTAGCAGGCCAGCTGATAGCCGTCTTCACGCAGGGCGTTGACGATTTCCTGGGCGGCGGCAACCTGCGCTTCGTGATAGGCGGTGCCTTTTTTGCTCTTGGTGGCTTGATCAATGCGGTAGCCAAAGATGCCATTATAACCGGAGGGGGCAAGAATGGCCTTTGCGCCTTGATAAGAAAAATCAGGATGCTCTTCCAAAAAGCGGTTGAGAATGGGCACCAGATCATAGTCACCAAGGACTGTGTTACCCTGGCTGTCCACCATTTCGCAGGTGATCTCGCCTTCAGAATTGAGCATAAGGCGGCTGGCAAAGCCTGCGCCGTTTTTGTCAGCAACCCCGTCACCGTTGCCGTCGATCATATAGGTGTAGTAGTTTGCGTTGGTCTGGATCAAAAGCAGCGGCTTTTTACCGGCAGGAAGTTTCAACTGTTTTGCCTGGCAAACGGTTTGGCCGCCGTCGGCGATGGTGCACTCGGTGAAATCATCCAGATTTACCAGTACATAGCCGTTTTCGTACAGCTGATTGAGAATGTTGGCAAATTCGCCCACGGTGATGAAGTTGCGGTTATAGGCTTTGCCGTAGGTTTTATCAACAAATGCCCGCTGGGGATCTGCGATCAGATTATGTACGGAAAGGGCCGTAACCTGGGAAGGGTCGGTCCAGACAACCATATTGGTGAGGGCGTATACATACTCTGCCTTTTTATCCGACAGTTCAGGAAATGCGGCAATATCGCCGGAGAAGGTGTTAATCAGCTGCACTGCGCCTTCATAATCGTAACGCAGTGCCAGTGCCTCTGACTCATTCAAAAGACGCGTTACCTCTTCACCGTAAATGTCATTCAGGTCAGAGCTTTCGCTGGTTTCGTTGTTGCCGTTATTGCCGAGATTGGCATCAGCCCGGCGGCTTAACGAACCGGCAATGAAGATGGCGATCAGAATAAAGGTAACGATCATGATGATCGTGGGAAGGTAAGCCTCCTTGATGATCTCCATTTGGGTTTTCTTACGTCTGCGGGGGTTATTTTGCTGATTGGTGCGCTCTTCCATAACAAGCCCTCCTTTTCTTATATAGTATAACGGTTTTTGGGAGTAATTGCAAGTTTTTCGTATGTAAAGTGAACTGCCCGGAAAATTTTCCGGGCAGTGGGGAATTACAGATTTAATGCGGAAAGGATTTTTTGGTGGATTTGCTCGATACTGAGCATATTCCCGTCCTGGCAGCATTCCACGGTTTTCCAGCCCAGGTGGTCGGCACAGTAGCCGGCGGCAAGGCGGGAGCGGTTTAGGTATTCCAGGTTGCTTTCATGGATGTCTTTTTTACTTTCGTCACCCTGGTAGCGGCCGGTCATCAGCTTTTGGCTTACAGTGGGGTCAGTGCGAAGATAAATGACGGCGTTCGGCGCGGGGATTCCCATTTTGCCGTATTCCAGTGTAAAAAGCCAGTTTAAATACTCATCCCACATTTCCTGGGGCAGCTTGGAGCACTGGTGAACGGCGTTAGAGGTGGTGTAACGGTCGGCAATGATGATGCCGCCGTCATCATAGAATGCACCCCAGTCGGCCTTGTAGCCAGCATATCGGTCAACGGCGTAGAATGTGGAGGCTGCATAGGGATTCACATCGTCAGGCTGGGAGCCAAACTGACCGGAGAGGTACATCTTTACCAGCGCGGAGGAATCGCTTTCGTAGTTGGGGAAGGATACCTTACGAACGGGTTTTCCCAATTCTTGGAAGTATTCAAAGAGTAATTTAGATTGGGTGGCTTTGCCGCTGCCGTCCAAGCCTTCAATCACAATCAGTTGACCGGGCATAAAAGGTTCCTCCTAAGTTGTTGATTTTGTATATTATTATAGAAGAGAATTTTATAAAATGCAACAAGGGTTTTAAGAAGATTTGTCTGCATTTTCGCCAAAAGCGAAAATAGAGGAGCCGCTGCGTCCAGCCGCAGCGGGCAACGCTCATCCGCGTTGCATTTTGAGTTCGAATCTCCTCATCGTAAATACCGTACCAACAAAAAAACCACCCAAAAGGGTGGTTTATGGCGAGGAGAAACTGAGTGACCGTGCGAAAATCATGGTGAAAGCAGAATGTCGGTAACGAATTGTCAGCGACGACCCGTCGCTGGTGGACTCGAGGAGATTCGAACTCAAAATGCAACGCGGATGAGCGTTGCCCGCTGCGGCTGGACGCA
>JAZNFY010000039.1:0-15031 GCA_045589195.1 Faecousia sp.
AGGCTTGATTAAGCCCTAGAAGGGCATTTTACAAACTATTGCCCCTAAAGGGGCCCCGAATGGTTTGCCGACCGCATTCCTTTCTCGGGCCGCCCCTTAAGGGGCTTTTTCTATGCCTACTTGTTCTCGCGACCCGTAAACGGGTCAACAAATTCCTTTAGACCTATCTGGTCTGCTATTTGATCCTCTTGTAATTGCATGCGAATATACTCTTGTACTTGCTTTTTGTTCCTGCCTACCGTATCTACATAATAACCTCTGGCCCAGAAATGTCTGTTGCCATACTTGTACTTGAGGTTGGCATGTCTGTCGAATATCATTAGGCTGCTCTTTCCTTTGAGAAAACCCATTATCTGAGATACGCTATACTTTGGTGGAATACTTATAAGCATATGGATGTGGTCTGGGCACGCTTCTGCTTCAATTATTTCCACACCCTTTTGCTGGCATAATTGCCGCAATATTTTTCCTATGTCCGCTTTAATCGCTCCATATATTTCTAACCTGCGATATTTGGGTGCGAACACTACATGGTATTGACATCTCCATGTAGTATGGTCTAAACTATTAATGTCTTTTTCTTTCACGATTAAGACCTCCTCATTATGGTAGTTGTGTGGTCGGCAAACCACTTCTACTATAATGGGGAGCTTTTTTCTTGTCTACTTTACTCCTCGCTATAAGCTATTTTTTGTCCCCCGGCAGAGCCGGGGGTTGTCTTTGGTACAACCAAATCAACCGCGCCGGATTTTGCAAAAAATCCGGCGCGATTACTATCTGCCAACTAAATGAAATTATTTTTCACCAACCGCAAGAAAATGGTAGAAATTTGTATAGTTTTATAATATAATCGTATGGTTATAACACGAAAAAGAATTTGCGAGGAAGATACAACGTTGGAAAACTACACCAAGTACGCATTAAAGCCTTGGGAAGAGCTGGCAGATCTGCTGGAAAACAAGGACAACCTCTTTGTGATCGCCTGCAACAAGTGCTTTAAAGCCTATGAAACACCGGAAGAACCGGAATGCGACAAGGTCATCTCCCTGGCCGAAGGTTTGGATAAGACCATCACCGGTGTTATCAAAGTGGATTTTTTATGTAATCAAAACCACACCGGCAAGGTATTATTCCTGCCCAAGCACACGCAGAACGTGATCGTACTGTCCTGCGGCTTGGGCGTACAGACTATGGCTGCAATGCTTAACAAGCCTGTTTATGCCGCCTGCGATTCTCTGAGCTACACCGGGCATCACGGCATGGCGCTGACCAAAAAAGCCTGTGACGCCTGCGCCCAGTGCTATTTAGGCTCGACCGGCGGCATCTGCCCGGTGGTGGACTGTTCCAAGAGCTTGCTCAACGGCCAGTGCGGCGGTGCAAAGAACGGCAAATGCGAAGTAAGCCCCGACAAAGACTGCGCCTGGCAGAAAATCCAGGAACGACTGGAAAAGCAGGGACGTCTTGATGAGCTGGCTGCTCAGCCGGTGCAGCTGCGGGACTATTCCAAAGTAAATTACAAGGTCATTCAGGAATACGTCAAGGCCATTCGGGAAAAACGGACGGACGGCTGGTACGGCGGCATTCACCCCGTAGAGGACAAGGAAGCCACCGAAGCCAAGGCGCTGATCCGATTCCCTGCGCCTGAGACCGTGGTGATTCCCCTGTCCATGCATCTTGGCGCTCCCGCAAAGGCCATCGTCAACGTGGGCGATTGTGTGAAAATGGGCCAGAAGATCGGCGAAGCGGACGGCTTCATTTCCGCGCCCGTACATTCCAGCGTCAGCGGCAAAGTAGTGGCCATTGAAGATCGTCCCCATGCCACCCGGGGCAGCTGCATGAGCATCGTGATCGCCAACGACGGCAAGGATACTTTGGATGAATCCATCAAGCCCAACAAGCCGCTGGAAGATCTGACCCCTGCCGAGATCATCGAGATCGTGAAAAATGCGGGTATCGTGGGCATGGGCGGCGCCGGCTTCCCCACCTATGTGAAGCTCAACCCCGGCAAGTCCATTGATGCGGTATTGGTCAACGCCTGCGAGTGCGAACCCATGCTCACCGCAGACCACCGGATATTGCTGGAATATGCGGACGACATTATTTTCGGTCTGCAAGCTGCCATGAAGACCGTAAACGCCCCCAAGGGTATCATTGTTATTGAAGAAAACAAGCCCGATGCCATTGCGCTCCTGGAAGAAAAAACTGCGGGAATTGAGAATATTGAAGTGCTGGAAGTTTCCACCCAGTATCCCCAGGGCGGCGAGAAAATGCTCATCAAGCGGGCGCTAGGCCGCAGCGTTCCCAGCGGCAAGCTGCCTGCGGATGTGGGCGCTTGCGTCAGCAACGTTTCCACCATTAAGGCCATTGCCGATGCCATTAAAACCGGCATGCCTTTGATCCAGCGGGTGACCACCGTTACCGGCAAGTACATTCCCGAACCCAAAAACTTCATCGTTCGGGTGGGCACTCCGGTCTCCCATCTGGTTGCCGCTTGCGGCGGCATTCGGGGCGACAACATTCTGGTCAAAGCCGGCGGCCCCATGATGGGCTTCCCCCAGACCACTCTGGACACCCCCATTATGAAGGGCTCCAACGGCATCATCGCCATCGACAACGACGAAACCGAGCCCAGCGAGTGCATCAAGTGCGGCCGCTGTGTGGATGTGTGCCCCATGGAGCTCAAACCGCTGCACTACTTTAAGTTCGTGGGTCGGCAGGATTGGCTCAGCTGCAAGGAGCAAAACATCATGGACTGCATGGAATGCCGCTGCTGCGAATACATCTGCTCTTCCAAGCTGCCCCTGGTCACCATGATCAAAATGGGCAAGAACGGTGTAAGGGGGCTGAAATAATATGCTGATCACCGAATTGAAAAACAAGGATCTCATTCAGTCCCAGCTGCGGGGCAAGGTGTTTATCCTTCTCTGCCACGGCTGCAAGGAGCTCCGCTTCCCCGAGGAGGAAGCCCGTTCTCTGATAAAGGAATTGTGTGATGCCGGCATGGTTACCGGCACACTGACCACCGATTACATCTGCAATGAAGAAAACCTGCCTCTGCGGCTGAAAGCTTACCTTGGACAGATCGAAGAAGCGGACACCCTGCTGGTTCTTTCCTGCGGTGTGGGTGTGCAGACTGTTGCCGCCATGTTTGAACACAAGCGGGTGATTGCCGGCTGCGACACCTACCGCCTGCCCGGTTTTCAGGGCGTTACGCCTCTGGAACACGATTGCCGGCAATGCGGCCAGTGCTATCTGAATCTGACCGGCGGCATCTGCCCCATTACCGCCTGCTCCAAGAGTCTGATCAACGGTCAGTGCGGCGGCGCAAAGGACGGCAAATGCGAAGTAGACCCCAACATGGATTGCGGTTGGGAGCGGATCTACCGCAAACTGGAACAGCTGGGCCAGCTGGACGCCATGAAGTGCGCCGTCCAGCTGCGTAATTACGCAGCCGACGAAGCCGTTGCCAAGTAATTGATGAGGAGAAAACTGCAATGAGAATTACCGAATTGTTTGATAACGGTGAGTTTGTTATCACCGCAGAAGTTGGCCCGCCCAAGGGCATTCATATTGACCACGTGGTAGACGAGGCCAAAACCTACCTCAGCGGCATTACCGCTGTGAACGTTACCGACAACCAGTCTTCCGTCATGCGCATGGGCAGCCTGCCCGCTTGCGTGGCGCTGAAAAACGCCGGACTGACCCCCATTTTGCAACTGACCTGCCGGGATCGCAACCGCATCGCGCTGCAATCGGAGCTGCTGGGTACTGCTATGCTGGGCATTGAAAACATCCTGTGCCTTACCGGCGATCACACTAAGCTGGGCGATCACCCCGGCGCAAAGCCCGTATTTGACCTGGACTCTGTTTCCCTGCTGCATGCTGCCTGTCAGCTGGAAAAGGGCGTGGATCTGGGCGGTCAGGCCTTGGTGGGCGAACCTCCCAAGTTTGCCAAGGGCGCGGTTGCCTCCCCCTGCTCCGACAGTGTGGATGCCCAGCTGGCTAAAATGGAGCGCAAGGTCATGGCCGGCGCGGAATATTTCCAGACCCAGGCGGTATTCGATTCCGAAAAATTCATTCAATTCATGGAAAAAGCCAAGCAATTTGGCAAGCCTGTACAGCTGGGTGTGATCATCCCCAAATCTGCGGGCATGGCAAAATTCATGAACAACAACGTGGCCGGCGTCCACGTTCCCCAGTGGATGATCGACGAGCTGGCGGCGGACAAGGAAAAGGCCAAGGCCGGCATTACCGGCGTGGAACTGGCCGCCAAGGTGATCCGGGAATGCCGCCCCTACTGCCAGGGTCTGCACATCATGGCTTTGGGCTGGGAAGCAAAGGTGCCCGAACTGCTGAAACTGGCCAATATCTGACGTAAAATGCTATATAACGAAAGAAGGCCGCCCTAACGGGCGGCCTTTTTTTAATTCTTACCGGAACCAAACAAAAACGCAAAACAAAATAAACAGCAAAAACACTACGAAAAACACACTGCCAACCAGCAATCCTGCTTTCACTGTGCCTTTGATGATCTCCCGGGTCTCGTCCTTGGTCAGGTCGCTCAGGTCGTTATTTTCCGGCCCCTCCTGCTGACGGTCACGCATATACCAGGGCATGCCGTCCACATTCATTTTTGCTACTACCCGGCCATCGTCCCCGTCGAAAGTTTTTCTCTTCTTTTCCATTTATTCTTTGGGAAGCGCGGCTTCCAGTTCCGCCTGGCGCTCAGGAGAATTATACAGATGGCAGGCGCAGAAATGGTCGGGCTCCAATTCCTGGAAATCAGGAACGAAGTGCTTACAGACCTCCATGCACTTGCTGCAACGGGTATGGAACTTACAGCCGGAAGGGGGATTTGCGGGAGAGGGGATGCTGCCTTCCAGAACCACACGATCCATCTTATAATCCGGATCGGGGACGGGGATCGCAGAAATCAGCGCCTGGGTATAAGGATGCATGGGATTCTCAAACACCCGGTCGGTGGGCGCGTACTCCACCATGTTGCCCAGGTACATAACGCCGACGGTATCGGAGATATGCTCCACCACGGACAGGTCATGGGAAATAAACAGATAGGTGATTCCGAACTCCTTCTGCAAATCCCGCAGCAGGTTAATGATCTGCGCCTGAATGGAAACGTCCAGCGCGGAAACGGGCTCGTCGCAAAGGATGAAGTCGGGGTTCAGCGCCAACGCCCGGGCAATGCAGATACGCTGCCGCTGGCCGCCGGAGAATTCATGGGGATAACGATCCTTATGGTACTCTTGCAGGCCGCAGGCGCGCATAACGCGGGAAATATACTCATCCTGCTCTTCCTTGGGCACGATATTGTGCTCCCGGACGCCTTCACCGATAATCTCGGAAACCGGCAGACGGGGGGACAGGCTGGAATAGGGATCCTGGAAGATGATCTGCATATTGGGGCGGTTCTTCCGGAGTTCTTCCTTGCTCAGGCTGAAAATATCCACGCCATTGAAGAACACCTGGCCATCGGTCTTATCCTGCAAGCGCAGAATGGTCTTGCCGATAGTGGATTTTCCGCAGCCGCTTTCGCCAACCAGACCCATGGTGGTGCCTCTTTTGATCTTAAAAGAGATGCCGTCCACAGCCTTGACGTTGCCGATGGTCTTCTTAAAGAAGCTGGACTTGATGGGGAAATACTTTTTTAAATCTTTTACTACCAGCAGATACTGGCTGTCGTTTTCCGCGTTTTCGAAGCTATTGAGGCCGGTAGTGCTGTTTTTCATTTCTTCTGCCATATCAAAGCTCCTTCACATCGGTAGATTTGGGATAACCCAAGACCTCGCCCTGCTCCATAAAGCGATAGCAGGAGACCACATGGGTGTCGCTGATGCGGATCTCGGGGGGATACTGACCCTTGCACTGGTCGCACTGCATCTCGCAGCGATCCTTAAAGTAGCAGTAGTTGGGCATATCCACGGGGTTGGGCACGCTGCCGGGAATGTTGTAAAGCTCTTCCACCGCCTTGCCCACCACAGGCTTGGATTTCATCAAGCCGATGGTATAAGGATGGCAGGGGTTGTGGAAAATGTCTTCCGCAGTGCCCTTTTCGATCACGCGGCCGGCATACATAACCACCACGTAATCCGCCATGTTTGCAACCACACCCAGGTCGTGGGTGATGAGCATAATGGAGGAGTTGATCTTGTCCTTCAATTCCCGAAGCAGGTCCAGAATCTGGGCCTGGATGGTCACGTCCAGAGCCGTAGTGGGCTCGTCGGCAATGATCAGCTCGGGGGTACAGGCCAAAGCAATGGCGATCATAACACGCTGACGCATACCGCCGGAAAGCTCATGGGGATACATGTTGTATACGCCTTCCTTGTTGGCGATGCCAACCAGTTCCAGCATTTCCAGGGTTCTCTCCTTCACTTCCTCGGGGGTCATTTCCGGGTGGTGCAGTTCCAGCACCTCATTGACCTGCTGACCGATCCGGAAGACCGGATTCAGACTGGTCATGGGCTCCTGGAAAATCATGGAGATCCGGTTGCCGCGGATCTGCTGCATTTTGGCGGTGGGCGCCTTGACGATATTCAGCGCAGTGCCGTCGCCGGTGTTAAAACGGATCTCGCCGCCTACGGTCTGTCCGCTGGGACGCTGCAACAGCTGCATCAGCGACAAGCTGGTAACGGACTTGCCGCAGCCACTTTCGCCCACGATACCCACAGTAGAGCACTTGGGCACGTCGAAGGAAACGCCGTCAACCGCCCGGACTGTACCGATATCCGTAAAGAAATAGGTGCAAACATTATCGAATTCCACGATATTATTGGGGTCTTTCATCGTGGTGGTATAAAGGGCAGGATCTTTACCTGCGTCCTCCCGCTCCTTTTCCAGCTTCTTGGTAAGCTTACGGTTGAACTTGGAGATCTGCCGGGAGGTACGGGCGGAGATATAGCCGACTTCCTTGCTGTCTTTTTTCTTAAAGATGCTCATATTTCCGCCTCCTTTAACGCTTCATTTTGGGGTCGAATGCATCACGCAGACCGTCACCCACAAAGTTAAAAGCGATAACAGTCAGGCAAATGAGGATGCCCACAGGAATCCAGATATAGGTGTAGGTGGTCATTGCCTGGGCACTGGTGCACACAGAGTTGATCATGGTTCCCCAGGTTGCCAAGGGGTGCTTGACACCCAGACCCAGGAAGGACAGGGTGGACTCGGTCAAAATAACGGAGCCCAGACCCATGGTAGCGGTAACGATCAGCTGAGGCAGGACATTGGGAATCAGGTGGCGGAAAATGCGGCGTCTGACCGGCAGACCAACCGCCTCGGTGGCCACCATATAGTCCTGATCCCGCAGGCTCAGAATCTGACCACGAACCAGACGGGCAATGCTTGCCCAGCCCAGGAAGCCCAGAACAGCCATCAGCCAAACCAGACGCAGGTAAGGATCCAGACGCAGCTCGTCAAGCATAGAGCCGATGATGATCAGAATCGGCATCGAGGGGATACAGTAGAAAATATCCACAAGACGCATGATTAGGTTATCCACCCAACCGCCAAAATAACCGGCCAAACCGCCCATAATGACGCCGAGAATAATTTCCAGAATCACGACCACAAAGCCGACCATCAGAGAGATTCTGCCGCCGGCCAGCATACGGGCAAGGATATCCATGCCGTCGCCGTCAGTTCCGAAGATATGATCCTCAGAGGGAGGCGCAAAACGGTCGATCATGCTGGTGAACTGCTCGCAGACCACCACATAGTCGGTAACCTTGTTCTTGACGGTGAGCTCAGATTCCACCAGCACCACGTTGCCGTCTTCATCGGTGATGATCACGCCGTTATCGTTCAGCTGGGGAATACTATACGTGAAGGTTTCGGAATCAAGGCCCTCTGCCTCCATGCGCTCCACGATGTCGCGAACATTGTTCTTAAATGCAATATCCAGGGTGTCCTCGCCGTTGTAACGACGGACAACAAAGGTAGAAAGCACAGAGAACCGCTGGCCGTCGGCGGTGTTAATATAGATCTCCTCACCGTCTCTGACCACAGTATAATTCTGGCCGCCGGCAGTAAACGTGCCTTCGCCGTAAACAGCCAGCAATGCGCTGGTCTTAAATTCCTCGGACAGGGCCGTGCCGGGCACAACCGTGTCGAACACATAAGGAGATGCCACAAAAGCCAACTGCTTTTCGCCCACACCGGTGACCTTATAGGTGCCCTTGGCGCCCGGATTTACAGAATACGTGGCACCACCAAAGGTAAAGTTGGTTCTGCCTTCCACCACGCACTGGGCAACGAGATTTTTAAACTCGGTACCCAGATCCTGGTCTGCATAGTCCATAGTACCGGAACCCGCGCTCACGATGACCTTCTCGCGATTGTTGGAGCCGGCCTGCAACAGATAGTCGTTGCCATTGTACTCAAACTTCGTCAGCTTATTGGCCACTGCATTTGCAACAGCCTGCTCAAAGCCGGTGCCCAGGCTCTCTGCGTCATAGGACACCATGTTCAGCTTGGTATTATACTTACCGATGTTCTGCAATGTAAACGTACCGATCTGTGTCGCAGCGTTGGCAGACATGGTGTAGATTTTATCGCCCAGCTTTTCCAGCAAAACAGTCAGGTCAGAGCCGGTATCCTTATGCAGATACTGGGTCTTCTGCTCTTCCTCCATCTTCAAAACCAAGGAGTTGAACAGGTTCTTGGTGGTAATGCTGATGCCGGGATTGTTGATGGTATACACCGTATACTCATTACGCTCCTTGGCGTTGGCGTAGTTAATATTCAGTCGCTTATACGCCGTGAACACCTGGGTCTGATCATACCGATAGAAGAAGGGGCCCAGGAATGCAAACAGGAACATGAAAATGAGGATCGCAGAGCCGACAATGGCCAGCTTGTTGCGGATAAACCGCTTGAAAACCAGCATGCCGGGGCTCAGGATCTTAACCCGGGCGGCATCGTCCAGGGTCATTTCGTTTTCACCGCTGCGGCGTGCATTTTCTGCCCGCTCACGCAGCTCGCGCTGTTTCAGTGCTTCGTTAAAATTTCGTTTTTCCATAGTGCACGCTCCTTAGCTCAACCGTACGCGGGGATCAACCACTGCGTACAGGACATCCGCGATCAGATTGCCCAAAAGCGTCAGGATCGCCATAAACGAAAGATAGAACATCGTAAAAGGAATATCGCCCACGATCATGGACTGATAGGCGGTGTAGCCGATGCCGGGAATGGAGAACAGCTGCTCCGTGATCAGAGCGCCGGAGAACAGGCTGGGCAGACTGCCGCCCAGAATGGTAACCACAGGGATCAGGGTATTGCGGAAGGCATGGTAATTGATAACCTTCTTTTCCGGCAGGCCCTTTGCCCGGGCGGTACGGATATAGTCCGCATTCAGCACTTCCAGCATATTGGTACGGGTGTAACGCATCAGACCGCCGATGGAAATGATGATGATGGTAATGGACGGGAGCACCAAATGCCACGCCTGGTTCATAATTTTGCCGAAAGGCGTCAAAGAATCATAGAACCGGGCGGAAATCAAACCGGCAATCTCAAACCAGCCCAGATACACACCGAACACCAGCTTCAAAAGAGTGGCCACGAAGAATGTGGGCATGGAAATACCCACCAATGCCGCCACGGTAACCGTGTAGTCCACAGCGCCGTACTGCCGCTTGGCAGCCAAAACGCCCAGAGGAATGGCAATGATGATCTCGAAGAACATGGAAACCGCGCCCAGCACGAAGCTGACGCCGATTACATCGGCAAACTTCTCGGTTGCGGGAATATTATGGACCCAGCTGACGCCGAAATCGCCAACGATTGCGGACTTCAACCACGTAAAGTAACCGCCGATAATGCCTTTATCCATACCGTATTTGGCGTTTAAGTCTGCCAACCATTCCGCTGCGGATTTGTTGCCGCCGGGACGCTGGGCAAGCTGATGCGCCATCTTTTCAACATAGTTACTGGGCAAGCTGTGCATCAATGTATAGATGATCAGCATAACGCAGAACAAGATAACAATGGACAAAAGAACTCGTTTTAGGATAAACTTTCCCATTATTTCACCACTTTTCTAGATTTTCTTGCGTTAAAAAATCGCATATTTCTATGCAGCAAAAGCTGCAATCATGCCTGAGCAGGCAAATCTGCATTTGCTGTATGATTTGCCACCAAGTGCAGATTTGTTTGTTCAGAATAACAGCTTTTCGGAATTTACACGCCGGATCCTGCACAGGTTAAATATCATCCATTAGACAACGCAAACCATGAGCGGATTGCTCCGCCCATGGCTGCGTGTCGCATTAATTATTTACAAATTACTTCCAAAAAAGGTTGGGATTAGTTCATTTCCAGAGTGTGGATCTCAGCCATCCAGCCGTAGTAGGGGGTCAAGTCGCCGGGGATGGTGCTGATGTTCACACGCTCGGTGGAGAACAGGGTAGCTTCCTGTCTCTGGTAGGTGGGCAGCTCAACGCCCCAATCCATCAGCAGTTCCAGAGCTGCCTTGTAGGTAGCCTTACGGAATGCCTGATCGGTGGAGGAACGGCCTTCCATGATCAGCTCATCGAGCTCATCGGACTGGATGCCGTAGTGGTTGGAGTTGGAGGAGCCTTCCAGACCGTGGACGTTGGAAGAGTGGTAAACCTGATACATATCGGGGTCGGGAGTAGCGCCCCATGCAGCAGCCCACATCTCAGCGGTGCCGGCGTCCAGAGCATCCCACAGTTCGTTGGAGTCGGAGGGGTCGTTGATGATCAGATCCAGGCCCATTTCCTGCAAAGCGTTCTTGGTCTCGGTCAGGATGCCGTAGGAGGGGTGATCGCCCACGCCGTCAGCGGGGATGATAACTTCCCAAGACTTCACATCGCCAGGAGCGGTGGTAACCTTGCCGTCAGCGCCGAACTCATAGCCGGCAGCCTCGAACAGGGACTTGGCAGCAGCCTTAGCGGCAGCTTCCTTCTCTTCCTGAGTCATGTCAGCGGTGATCACAACTTCACCGGCAGCATTCTTGGAGTAAGCCAGGTTGTAGCCCTCGTCAGCAGGCTTGGGAGCAGCCCAAGAGGTGTTGGAGATGGGGTACTGAATGATGGAAGCGCGGTCGCCATAGTAAGCGTAAACAACTTCCTCACGGTAAACAGCCATCAGAGTGGCCAGAGCGCGGCGCAGAGCCTTGGACTCGTCGCTTGCCTTGTCTTGGCCGATCTTCACATTGTCAGCATTGATGCCGATGTAGCCGTAGCCCAGGAAGTCAGTGGTCATGGTGGTCAGCTTGTTGCCAACCAGCTCGCCGTTGGAGTTTTCCTTCTTGATGGCCTTGATGTCGTCATCATTGAAGTTGGGAACAGTAACGTCGAAGATGGTGGAGTCGCCGGTCATACCGGTAACCTTGTCGGAGGAGCCGACACCCTGCATCTTGAAGTACTTGATCTTGGGTTCGCCCAGGAAGTAGGTAGCGTTAGCCTCGTAGGAGACAACGTTGTTCTCGTAAGAAACGAACTTGTAGGGGCCAGCGCCCAGAGGAGTGGTGGTCTTGGCACGGACGGAGGACAGATCGCCCTTGTCGAAGCCGAAGGAGTTGTTCTCATAGTCATACTTGGCAGTGTTGCCGTAGTAGTGCATAGGAGCAACAGCGATGGTCAACTGATAAATGAAGGTGGGGTCAATCTTGTCGACAGTGATTTCCAGGGAGAACTCACCGGTCTTCTTGATGCCCTCGATCTTGGCAGCGCCTTCACCGGTGGAAACACCAGCGCGGAAACGGTCAGCCTTATCGCCCAGAGCCTCATAGATCAGAGCCTGGATGGTGCTGCCGGCGGACTCATAGTTGATGCCGTCATCAGCGGACAGGTTGTAGCCGTAAGCTTCGAAAATGGCATTCCAGTAATCAGCAGCGGTAGCGCCCTCAGTCCAAGCACTGCCGTAGCCCCACATAGCCATGCCCAGCTTAACCTGCAAGCCAGCATCAGCGCGGATCTCGTCGCCGGTGGCGCCGACATAAGTCTCGCCGTAAGCATCAGCATAGGTAGCTACACAGTAGTCAATGATTTCCTGAGCGAAAGCAGCACCGGCGGTGTCGAAAGCAGCCCAGAAAGCATTGTAATCTTCCTCAGTGAAGTAATCGGTGGCAGTGTAGCCAGCCTTGTTGGTAGCGAACACCAGGTTGAAGCGGGTGTCCATGCCTGCACGGTAAGCTGCCATGCCCTTGATGGCCTGGGAGTACAGGGTGGAAGAGCCGTCGTAGGTGGGGTCGCAAAGTACGTACATGGAGAAGATCACGTCGTCAGCAGTCAGCTTAACGCCGTCGGAGAACTTCACGTCGTTACGCATGTCGATGGCGTAAGTAACAGTGCCGTCCTCGTTCTCGGTGATAACGCAGTTTGCCAGGGAGTAGTACTTGTAGTCAGTGCCGTTGTAGGGAATGACTACACCGTCCTTACCGTTCAGGACAACGTTGCCTTCGCGGTCAGAGGACAGCAGGGATACCTGAGTCATACCAGCGGCATCCTGGTCGTAAGAAGTATCAGCAAAGAAGGGGCTGAACTTCTGGGACAGATAATCGTTGGCATAAACCAGAGTCTTCGCCTCAGCCTGCTCGGTATCAGTGGGAGCGCAACCGGCGAACACGCCTGCGACCATCACGAAAACCAAAGCCAGAGCCAGAAGCTTTACAGAAGTGGATTTCATAGTTTTTACCTCCTAAAATTTTTATATTCATCGGTCTTGCCGAAAAATATACATTATAATTATATAATTACTTTTGCGGGCCCTCCGCCTCAACCATTTCCAGGGACTTGCTCCGGGACAGCATGGCGATGGCGCCGGCCTCTGCTATGGCGCAGCAGGCGCTGACCAAAATATCCGCCGTTTTCGGAGCACCGGTCACTGTTGCGTACAGGCAGCCAAAAAAGCTGAATGTGCAGAAAAACAAAAGAACCAGACTCGCGCCGCTCATGCGGTCACCAAGCAGGGACTTGTGCTCCCGGTCGACCCGCTCCTTGGCTGTCCACAGCCGCCAAACGGCGCAGGCTGCAAACACGAAGGGAATCCAGGCGATGGCGGCGGGAACCTGAATGTACCAGGTGCGGGTGTAATCGCAATCGATACACATAGGCGCCAGCAGCGAAAGGGCAACCACAGCCAGGCTGATCAAATAGTACCACCGCAGATACCGGATCTTTTCCGGCGGCTGCTTAAACCGATACCAGGGGCCCACATAGACCCGAACCGCTTTGGGCCGCTTGCGCCCCGGTTGGTCAATATACTCAACCTTATAATCTTTTGCAAATTCCCGAAAGCCCAAATTATTTTCTCCATTCGCATCCGAGTATAGCACTAGGTTCATGTATTATAGCACAAAGACAGATGTCTTTCAACAGGAAAATGAAAAAAATAATAAATTTCTTTTTTTGCGGTATTTTCCGGGGTGGAAAAGCCTTAATTTTTGGTCATTATGATGAAAAATAGCGCAAAATTCAGCAAAATCGACCAAGTTTTGGGTCAGCCTGACGCCTCACTTTTGCCGGTTCGGTCGTCAATTTGGACCCCGGGCCGGTTATGATACACATAAATGCAAAGCAAAATGCCGACACCGTTGTCTGCCGCGCTCCCTCCTTAATTATATTCAAGCTGCCACGCCTTTGTCCTTTCAAACAGGTATATAATCAACGGGGCTGCAAAAGCAGCCCCGGGTATCTATTTTTGCGTGTCCATTGTTTCCATAGTCTTTCCGCAGCAGCGGGGGATCACCTGGCCGGCCTCCACATGAAGCACCTTGTGGCAAATGGGGCAGTACACATCGCATTCTTTTTCTGCCCGCACCACCTGAATCAGACCGCTTTTCAGTTCCACAAAAAACACCTCTTTTCTGCAATATTCCCACGGCTGAAAGCAGCCGTGGGATTTTTTACTGATTGGGATCAATCGTCGTATTCTTTGTCCCACTCCAGGATCTTGCCGGACTGGGCGTGAATCTCGTAGTCGTATTCCCATCTTCCGTTTTGGAATTCCACTTCGTAAACCCAAATACCCTTTTCCAGATCCTTTTCCACCTTTATCCGGCCCACCTGCTCAGCGATCAAGCCCGCATGGGCAAGAGCCAGGGCTTTTGCTTCCTCAGCGGTTACATCTGCCGGTTTCGGTTCTGTTTCGGTGGGCGGCGCAGCGGGTGTCTGCGTCACCGGGGGCTGGGTCCCAGTCGGTGCGGTTTTCTGAGGCTCGTACTCTTTATCCCATTGCAAAACAGCACCGGTTTCGGCATGCACGGTATAATCGTACTCCCAATCCTCATAACGGAATTCCACTTCCCAGTGGGGAACGCCCCGTTCCCAATCCAATTCTGTCCGGGAAAGTTTTACCTGCTCCCGGGTCAATTCTGCCTTTTGCAAGACAAGCTCTTCCGCCTCCCGGGCAGTAAGCAAAACTACCTCAGCAGGGGTTTCGACGGGCAATTGCGTCTCAGGGATTTGCGCCTGCACGACTGTCTGCGGCGGTTCAACCAGAACCGGTTCCACAGGAGCCTTCTGACTGGGAATAAATCCCACAGACAGAGCAACAGTCAGCAAAGCGGCAAAAAGTTTGGTTGACATAACTTTTCTCCTTTCTGTCGGATCGTTGGCTGTTATACAAAAGCAGGGAAACCCGGTGGGGCTTCCCTGCGCTTTTTACGGAACGTCAGCATCCGGCAGGGACCGGGCGATGTCAGAATGCTGCGCTTATGTTTTTACTTAAAGTATCTTTCCAGCAAGCCTTTCAGGGCCACGCCGTGGCGAGCCTCGTCACGAGCCATCTCATGGACGGTATCGTGAATGGCATCCAGGCCGTTTTTCTTGGCGCAAACTGCCAGATCGAACTTGCCCTGGGTCGCGCCGAACTCGCAGTCCACACGCCATGCCAGATTATCCTTGGTGGTAGCCTTCATGTTGGGCTCCAAATCCTCGCCCAGCAATTCTGCAAACTTGGCGGCATGCTCAGCCTCTTCGTAAGCTGCCTTCTCCCAGTACAGGCCGATCTCAGGATAGCCTTCCCGATGAGCAATGCGAGCCATGCACAG
>JAZNFY010000040.1:0-2429 GCA_045589195.1 Faecousia sp.
TGGTCGATATCCTCGTCCTTTTTATCTTCCTTGAGGTTTTGAATCAAAAATTCCGTGCAATAGGCGAAAGTGATTTCATCCAAGGAATCATGGTCGTCCACAAATTCAATGGCGGCACCTTCTTCGCCGGTATCATGGAGATGCAGCTCGTCCAAATTATCTCCCCGAAGCACGGCGGCATAGCCCATATACAGCAGCATCAGGCCACGGCCACCGGCATCCACAACGCCGGCCTGCTTGAGCACGGGCAGCATTTCAGGGGTGCGGTTCAAAATGGCCTCTCCGCTTTGCAAAATCACATTGAACAAGGCATCGTAATTATCCGGCTCTTTTTCCGCCTGACGCACCGCATCCTCTGCGATGACACGGGCCACCGTCAAAATGGTGCCTTCCTTGGGCTTCATCACGGCTTTATAGGCTGTTTCTGCACCCCGTTTGAGCGCATTTGCAAATTGCAGGGGAGTGATTTTTTCCACGCCTTCCAAAGCCCTTGCAAAACCGCGATAGAGCTGGCTTGTGATTACGCCGGAATTGCCGCGGGCCCCGCGCAGGGCACCCTTGGCCATGGCTTCCGCCGCTTCATCCGCCCGGGTGAATTCCTTCTGGTTCACTTCCCGGGTGGCGCTGGACATGGTCAGGCTCATGTTGGTGCCGGTATCGCCGTCCGGCACGGGGAATACGTTCAGATCGTTCAGCTGCTGCTTGTGAAGCTCCACGCTGGCAGCGGCGCTCATCGTCATACGGCGAAAATCTGCGCCATTGATTATCTTTTTCAAAGGGATACCCTCCTAGAATTACATCATAGAGTCAATGAACACATTGACAGCCTTGACTTCGGTCTCGGTGCATTTCTTCACCACATACCGAACCTCGGAAATGATTGCCTTACCCACAGCACCCAGATTCACACCGGCGTCCACAATAATGTGCAGGTCGATGGAAATGGTGCGGTCATCGTGGAGATACACCTTTACGCCCTTACCCATAGATTCTTTGCGCAGCAGGTGGTACAAACCGTCACCCACAGAACGGGCAGCCATACCCTTGACACCAAAGCAGTTGCTGGCGGCATTGCCGGCGATCTCGGTGTACACATTGGCGGTAACCATCACATTACCGTTTTCGTTATTATGTGCAATCATACGCTATATACCTCCATTTTCCATTATCCACGGCTCCCTCTGATGAGGGAGCCGGCAAAATTTTGTTTTAGCTGTTCGGGGTTAAGCGGATTCTTCGACTCCATTCCGCATTCGCTCCATTCCGCTCAGAATGACAAGTTTTTGTCATTCCGACCCTGCGCGCAGACGAAGGGGAGGAATCCGTTCTCCCGAAAGGAAAACTAATTAGATCACGCTATCTTCCCAACAATCGGGAGCGGTAATACCCATCATCTTGACGACAGTGGGTGCCACGTTGGCAAGACCAAAGTTACCCTCTTTTACGGTGTATGTCTTTTCCTTATCATAAATAATGAAAGGCACGGGATTCAGAGAGTGCGCAGTGCGGACAGAAACCTTACCCTTCTTCTCCTCGGTCATCTGGTCAGCGTTACCGTGGTCAGCGGTGATGAGCACGGTGTAGCCCAGCGCATCGGCTTTCTCAAGGATCGCCTTCAGGCTGTTATCCACGCACTCCATTGCGTAGACAACTGCGTCCATGACACCGGTGTGACCCACCATATCGCCATTGGGGAAGTTACAGCGGAGGAACTGGTACTTTTTAGACTCCATTGCCTCCAGCATAGCCTCAGTGATCTCCTTGGACTTCATAGCAGGTGCCTGCTCGAAGGGAATCACATCAGAGGGAATTTCCAGATAGTCTTCCAGGTTTTCGTCTACCTTACCGGAGCGGTTACCGTTCCAGAAGTAGGTGACGTGGCCGTATTTCTGGGTCTCGGAAACGGCAAATTCCCGGATACCTGCCTTGCACAGTACCTCGGTCAGGGTGTTTTCAATCACGGGAGGCTGTACCAGATACTTTTCAGGAATGTTCAGGTCGCCATCGTACTGAAGCATACCAGAGAATTTGACACCGGTGTAGTCACCACGGTCAAACTTGTCAAAATCCTTCCGGTCGAAAGCGATGGAAATTTCCTGAGCCCGGTCGCCACGGAAGTTAAACAGCACCACGCTGTCACCATTTTCGATTTTTGCCACGGGTGCGCCGTTTCTTGCCACCACGAAGGCAGGCAGATCCTGGTCGATACAACCGGTCTCAGCCCGATAGGTTTCAATAGCCTCCTTGGCAGATGCAAACTGACGGCCCTGACCCTGCACATGGGTTCCCCAGCCCAGTTCCACCATACCCCAGTTGGCCTCGTAGCGGTCCATGGTAACCACCATTCTGCCGCCGCCGGAAGCGATGGCGTAGTCAGCGCCGTCGGCAGACAGTTCAGCAAGAATGTCTTCCAGCTGACCCACATACTC
>JAZNFY010000041.1:0-9761 GCA_045589195.1 Faecousia sp.
CACCGGGCACGCTGGTACCCTTATTGGCCAGTCTGCACTTGTAAGCAGCATTATCATGATTGCCGTTTACCCGGTACAGATAAAGGTCAGAGCCGTTGTAGCCCAAAGCATAGTAGCTGTCATCGCCATTGACGCGGCCCATCAGATAGATGGACTCCGGCTCATTGGCGTTTTCACGGCGAACGTCTGCCTCAACGGTATAATCCGTCCAGCGCTCGAAAACATTAGTGCCATCGTCCAGCACACCTTCTAAGTACGCAATGGTATCATGAGAAGAGAGCGCGGTCACATACTGGCAGGTGCCGTCCTTGATTTCAAACTTGGAAGTTCCCTGGCTCTTATCTGTCCAATTGTAGGTTGCAGTCAGAGCAGGATCCGGCTGCGCTTCGGTGAAGGGATCCTCATAGACCAAAGTGCTGCCTGTTATGTCCGTTAAGGTAACCTTGACATTCTTAATGTATGCAGTCCAGTCATCGGTAACATTGTAGCGGTCAATGCCAAAGCCGATACCGCCCTGTGTTGGCCTTGGAATGCCTTCCAGCTGCTTTTCAGTAGCCTGGAAGCTCCAATTCTGCACCGTTCCGTCTTCCTCAGTTGCAGTCAGACCATAGGTGATCTTATCCTCATCAAAGGTCAGGAACAAGTGTACCCAACCACTGTAATTCAGAGGAAGACCGACGCCCTTATTGGTCAACCGATACTCTGTGCCATCGGCATCGATCCAATAAAGGTCAAGCTCGCCGTTCCACTGCACAGCAAAGAAACCCTCATCCGTAACACGGCCGCAAAGACGCATCCGGTCATATTTACGCAGATCCTCGCCGCCGTCACGCCGGAAATCGGCTTCCACCGTGTAATTCGTCCAGGTCTGGTCATAATCCAGTCCGCTTTCCGTTACACCGTTTAAAAAGGACCAGGTGTGCATCATTTTGGTGGTGTCCACCTTAAATGCGCCATCTTCAAACTTTAAAGGATGGGTGGTGGTCCAGTTATAGGTAATATCTTCCTTATCGGGCTCTTCCGTGCTTTCCAGCTGATAGCTCACACCGCGGAAATAGCGGTCATCAGAGAAATCATCGAAGAAGGAGGTGGTGTCGCCACTGGGAGTAACCAGGAAGTCATCCACCATAGCCTGCCAGCCACGGGCCTGCACCAAGATGCCCACGCTGCCATTGGTGATGGGAGCGCCATACTCGCCTTTATCCTCATACTCCATAAAGAGCTTGCCGTTGATGTAGCAGCGGATCACATTATCCACAAACTCCATCTTCAACCGGTTCCGTATGCCATTACCAACAGTGTGCTTGTCATTGGGGCCGTTGGGTCCCGCATTTTGCGCCATCAGGATATTGGTTTCAAAATGACCCTTGCCGGTCTCATCGTAATAGCTTTTCAGCAGCATCCACCGGTCGCCCTTTTGCACAAAGGCATAAGAAGAAGGAATCGACTTTTCTTCTTCCCAATAGACACGGCCCATAATACCCACAGGACCGTTACCATAGGGTCTGATACCGGATACGGTAGCCTCAACCGTATAATTCTGCCAGGTCTGAGACTGATCTATGATCTTTCTGGTCTCTTTATTATAGGACTCCGCAGACAAGGTAATGAAGGTACGGTATGCACCGTCTCGACCATTTTCGTCTTTTTCGCCGTCCTTGGGACCCATATCGATCAGCAACTGACCGC
Organism: Faecousia sp.; assembly: GCA_045589195.1. Classification (GTDB taxonomy): domain Bacteria; phylum Bacillota; class Clostridia; order Oscillospirales; family Oscillospiraceae; genus Faecousia. Next base: position 1,690 of record JAZNFY010000041.1, read on the forward strand.
CGGGAACAGAATAGTTACTCGTGGAGGAGAATTCTTCTTCCCAGGTAAAGTTAATGCCGTTAACGGTCTTGGTGCGGCCAATTTCGATACCGTGATTAAAGGCAACGGTACCGTTAGCCATGGTGATCTTGGGATTCTTATAATGAGCCGTCCAGTTGCTGTTCAACGAGGTATTACGCTCTGTCAGAACCGCAACGCCGCCCTTGGTGTAAGTATTATCCGTAAAATCATAGGCAGTCTCCACGGGAGTGCCGTCTTCCCGGTTGCCGGTGAGGACGATGGAGATCTTATTGCCCCGGAAGGTCATCTTCAAAGTGACCCAGCCGTTAAATTCACGGGTACCGATATCGGAGCCTCTGTCCTTCAATCGATCCATGTAGCCATCGGCATCGATGGTCCACAGTGTGAAGTTGCCGCCGTCGAATTCCATAGCGTAGCCGCCCTTTGCAGTATAGCGGCCAAGGATATAGATATTATCCGAGGTGGTAGTTGCGCCGTCACGGCGCACATCCAGCTGAATCGTATAGTCGGTCCAGTTGGCGGAAACATCTTTACCATTGGAATCCGTGGTTTTCAGTTTCAGCCAGTTTTTAGTATAGCCGCCAACATAAGTAGAGTAATCGCCCTCTTTCGTCAGGCTGTACTCATATACGTCGGTGCATACATTCCACTTGTACTTTACGCCCAAAAGGCTTTGATTGGTGGTAAAGTCGTCAGCGAACAAGTTGGGGGATGTAAATACCTCGGATTTACTTACCACGGCAGAGGCAGTGCCGGGGAAGTTCACCGGGATTACAACCATGGAGATCGCCAGCACTGCCGCTAAAATACGGCGCAGCCAGCTTCCCTTCGTACGATTGCTTTGCATAGAATCCTTCCTTTCTGAATCTATAATTTCGGATACCTCATTCTAACATAAAAAAAAGAAAAATCCAAGAGTTTTTTCCTAAAAACATGACCCAAACAACCGTTTTGTCTTCCAAAGCCGGACAAGCGTCCTTTTTTTGTGAATGGTGCACAAAACGGCTGATGGGTTTTTGTGTGTTTTGCCTAGTGCATTGTCATCGACTTAAAAAGCAAAAAATCTTTTTGACAAAACCGCAACCCTTTGTTTACACCCTTTTTATAATTACTTAATTTTTTTAACATTTAACAAAAAAACAAGGAAAATTTTGTGTCCTGATTTTTACGGACTTTGTCCTATATCTTATGATGAAATTTGAACACTATAAAAACACGTCATTTTAGCCGCCAAATTACTACCCTTTCCCCCGCAACAGAAAGTAACCCGGCTGTTGCCAATATACGCAACAGCCGGGTAAAAATACATTCTTTACTTAGTGGGTTTACAGGTAACGCCACTCCTGGAAACCGCGATCTGCCAATCCGCCAACGCCAATGCTGACGAACGGTGGGTCACGGCAATACAGGTTTTATTGGGCAGCTCCCGCAGGCGGCTAAGCACGATACATTCAGTTTTCGCATCCAGTGCAGAGGTGACCTCATCCAAAAGCAGAATGGGCGCGCCCAGCAGGATTCCTCTGGCAATGGCAAGCCTCTGGGCCTGTCCTTCGGACAAGCCACTGCCATTTTCACCCAGCACAGTGTCCAATCCCTCCGGAAGCTGGGAAAGAAACAGATCCATGCCGCTTGCAGACACCGCATTTTCCACCTGTTCCCGTGTGGCATCCGGGCGTACCAAAAGCAAATTTTCCCGCACCGTGCCGCTAAACAGAAGATTTCCCTGGGGCACATAGGCAAACAGGCTGCGAGTCGAGCGGTCCAATACTCGCTCTGCTTCGCCGGTTTTTAAGTATAGCTGACCCTGTTTCGGATGAAATACATCCAGCATCAATTTCAATATGGTGCTCTTCCCCACTCCGGAAGGTCCGGTCACCACGCAAAATGAGCCAATGGGAAGGGCAAATTCCACATCCTTCAAAACCGGATTCCGATCATAAGAAAAAGTCAGTTCCTTAGCGCAGATGTGCGTAATCTGACCGTAATCAGGAACAGGCTCCGGGGACACTTCCTGACGATTGCAAAGCTGCTCCAATTCCATGAGCCGCTCCGCACCGGTGATCATAGCGCTGTACTTCGGCACAACGCCGGACAGGCTGACCATTGGTCCTTGCAACTGACTGACCAACTGCGTCACCGCGGTCAGTTCGCCAAAACTCATTACCCCTGTCTGGATCTGTAACGCGCACCAAACCAAAGCCACAAAGCCCATCACATAACCAAACATATTCAGCGCCGTATTGGTCATAGCAAGCAGCCGGCCCTTGCGTCTTTGCAGGAGATACCGGTCTTTAAGATGACCATCTGCCCGACTGCAAACCTCCCGCTCCATACCCATGGCCTGCACCGGCATGATCTTTTCCAGAGATTCCTGGAAAAAGGACATGACCCGCCCGTCTGCCCCGCTGATCTGGTGATTCAGCCGGCGAAGATAACTTCTTGCCCCGGCAGAAACCAAATAAAGCACACCGCCGATCGCCAACAAAACCAGCGCAAAAAGCGCATCCATAGCAAGCAGCGCCACCAAGATCGCAGCAACCCGGGACACCATCGCCACCAAAGCGGGAAGAATATCCATGACACCTTCGTTTACATACCGCACATCATTGGTCAGACGATTCATCATTTCACCACTGTGCATGCGGTAAACGCTTTCATAATCGCTGTTCAGCAGTCCGGAAAGGATCTTGCGTTTCCAATCTGCATCCAACTGCGCCAGCAAGGCGTTGTGCATCAGACGGAACATTCCCCGAAACAACAAAATACCAAGAATACAAAGGCCTAAAACCACAACAGACCGATATAACTGCTCCGAATCCCCGGATATGGCAGAATTCACCACATCCTTGGTGCTCAGGGCAAAATACACCCCTGCCAGAGCCGCAAATGCATCCAGCAGCGTCATCAAAAGCAGCGCCGGTATTCTGTTTTTCATCTGCCTGATAATCCAGACAAGCACAGACCTTTTCTTCATAATCTTATCCTTTTACATTTTGAACAATCTTCTGAATCCGCCAATCACCAAATGCCGCAAAGGGCGGATCAAAAGCCAAAAACGCCAGTAAATACCGTAACCTATGCTCTCACAGCCTGTCCATTTATCCCGCCGGGCAAAGGCACTTACCCGGGCAAGTATCTGCCCGGGTTGCAATCCTTTTTCCAAATGCCATTGATCATCACCGCAGCAAACGATGTGCGCATCTGTCACCTGAACCACCCGATGGAGCACGTAATGTCCATCGGTTCTGCGGTATAAAATCACATCGCCCCGTTTCAGCTCTCCGGGAGCGGTCAGCCGCACCCGGCTGATCCGATGCAAAAGCATCGGCTGCATACTGGTGCCAGTGGTGATCAGCTCGGCGGTTTTGCCCTCATGCAGGGTTTCCAACAAAACGGGCACAAGGGATTCCATTAAAATCGGTTGATTCTTCTGTTCCATAGATCAACTGACAAAATCACCAATATCAAAGCTGCCGTCGCCGGGGATCTGGTTATTGTCCATAGCCTTCCGGAAAGCGCTTTCCGCCTCATTGTGCCAACTCATGTACGCCTGAGCACCACCAAGATATTGAAAGAACAATGCCTTGTGCTTGCCTTCCAGCTGATTGTAGATCCAATAGTTTCTTGCGGTGGGTTCTTTGAGTTCATCGCACCATGCCGGGAATTCCGGAGGTACATTATCACTCGGCTCGTCTGAGGGTTCAGACGGATCGGTCGGGTCGGACGGATCAGACGGATCGGACGGATCAGACGGATCGGACGGGACAGACGGATCAGACGGATCAGACGGATCAGACGGGTCAGACGGATCAGACGGGTCAGACGGGTCAGACGGATCGGACGGGTCGGACGGGTCGGACGAATCGGACGGATTGGACGGATCGTCAACCCAATCCTCTACGCCATTACCGGAAGATGGATTAGACGGCGAACTACTGCCGCCCAAGTTAGGATTCTCATTGTTCTGAGGAGGATTGCTCTGCCTGCAACCGGTCACAGCCAAAAGGAACAGCAAGGCTAAAAGAATAGACAGAATTCTTATTTTCATAACAAACTCCCCTTTACGTCATAAACTATAAATCAACACTGCAAAACATGCATTGGATCATTTGAAGGATTCATAATCAAGGTTTAATCATTTCATTTACAGATTAATCTGGCATCCTCAATATCAGCCCAAAACATTCACGTCATGCTATACACGACAATAACACAAATACATTATACTTTATTTGGGTGCAAATGTACACCCCCTTTTTTTGCAAATTTTTTAGCTAATTTTATGGTTTTTCACCTGATTTCGAAGGAAACAAAAACAAAACATGCTCCGGGGCACTCCCGGAGCATGTAAGCTTATACTGATTCTGCAAGACAGCCTACCTTAGATAATGCTTCCAAAAACTTCTCCACATCCGCTGCGGCGGTATCAGGAGAAATCTCATACTCTGCGCAGATTCCGTTAACCAGAGTTTCCCGATCTGCCCCCTGCTGCAAAATATCCCACAACAGCTTACCGGAATCATTTAAGGTCAGCATGCCATTGAGTTTTACGGAAGGGTCGCCCATAGGGAGCACAACCCAGTTGCCTGCGACACTGCGCAGAACAAAGCCCTCTTTAATTTTCATAATTCATCCTCCTTCGCTGCTGCGGACATAGTATCATAACTCAATTTTGCTGCATCCAAGTCTGGAAGACACTCCAACCGGAACACCGGCACTTCCCGCACCAAATGATCCACAAGCTCCATGAGCAAGAGGGTATTTTCCCGGGACTTGAACTGATAAGTGGTTTGTCCAAAAATATTTTTCGCAGCTTCCAGCCCAGACAGCCTGCAAATGCGGTTCTGTGCGCCCCTTCTAAGGAAACAAATACCGCCAAGAGGCACTTTTTCGTTTCGGTTGATGCCGTCTTTACCGCACCAGGGTGTACCGAAAGCATACCAAACTCCATCTATACGCCGAAGCGCAGGTTTATCGTCATTGATGATTTGGGCGGAATTCAGCAGATCTAGCCACAGGCGGGCATGGGTGGATTTGCCCATGCCGCAAGGACCGGAGAACAAATATGCCCGACCGTCTGCCAAAACGGCGGAGGAATGCAGGTAAAAACCGCCAAATTTCAGCAAATCCCGGGAGAAGCGAAAACCCGAAGCCAGATAGATCCGCTGATCCTCAGTCAAATCCGGCCACTTTTCCGCCGGAGGAAGACCGGTATCCAAAACCATATCCGGCGCGCCATCGCAGGCATAAAGATACTCCTGACAGCGCTGAGGCAAGTCACCCGCTGCCGGAATGTCTACGATTATATCCGCAATCTTACACCAATCCTCAACATCAAAACAAAATCTCGTGCGCTACGAACTGCAAATATTATACCTTTATTTTTTCCGGGTGTCTACCCCTATCTTTTTGTTATTTGGTGATTATAAAAAGAAAACCCGGCAGCGGAGGCTTTCGCCCCGCTGCCGGGTTTTGCTAAAATTTACTTGTTACCAATCCTCAACATCTTCGCCGAAGCTGGGACCATTGGCAGCGCAGAGGGCTTCCTCTTCCAGAGAGAAGGTTACCCACGCTGCCTGAGGTGCTTCATAAATCTTTTTCATGTTGTACCCCTCCTTACAGCGGATTTGCGACCACGGTGGTGCTTTCCAGGATCGCGATATCGGTAGCGTCCGTCATTAAGATGGGCGTTACGATCATTTCGCCGGGATAACCTCCGTTGATGGCTTTCAAACCTGCCACATTGATGATCATGGCTTTTGTGATCTCGCTGCCGGCGGCAATCTGAGCCTTGACCTGCTCTACATAATTTTGAACAGTAGTATCCTGGAAGATGTAGAACAACGCCTGGTCCAGGCCGGTCCAGCTGATCCGGAAGCCAATCTGAACATCGTCAGCAGCCAGAAGATCATAAGCCTGTGCATCAGTAAACGTCAAACGAACGCCAAACTTTTGGACTTTGCCGGCATCCTTAACGCCCAAATTCTCGAAGGTGCTCTCGAAGAAGCGGTAGTAACCGGTATCGTCATCCATCAAAGGCAGCCACTCGTTACTGCCGAGCATTGGCTCGTCGCCGGCATCGTTGATAATACGCAGACCACCGGTGCCAACACTGTCCACGATCTGGCCCAGGCTGACAAGGCTGATGGTGTCCAGATGGTGACCGTTCAGATCCAACTGAATACCGGGCATGATCATAATACCCCGACCAATCAGATCATGGCAAAGTGTAACCGTCTGGGTCTCGCCCGTGGATATGTAAGACGTAAAGGCAGCGTTCATCGCCTGCTGAATGGTGTAATACGCCGTTCCGTTATAGCTTGCGCTCATATATGTACCGGTGCATCCCTCAGTACATGCGCCCGTGCTTTCCGCCAGCCTATGGCTTGTGCCGGTCATCTTGTTGCAGTAAACACACGCCATATAGTGCATATAATCCTGCTTCTGGCCAAAGGTATCAATCACCTGGCGGGTGACGCAGCCATTGCGCACGGTAACCGTAATGGTGGAAGTATTGCCCTTTTCGTCGATTGCGGTGATCACATTCTTACCCAACTGGCTGATCGAAATCTTTGCCGTAAGATCTGTAACTGCTTCACCGTTGACCAGGACTGTTAACAGATCGACGTCCAGATCCTTCACAACCAGGTCAAAACTCTCGCAACTGGTATAACCGTCACGGACGCTGAATACAGGCGCCTCACCCAGAGAGTAAATGCGAATATTGTCGAAGGCTACCAGAGCGGCTGCGCTCAAACCTGCGGTGCCGGTTTTCAGCAAAGCGCTGTCGGTAATATTCAGTGTGGTAACGTCCGTGCCGTTTAAGCTGTATCGAATCACAGAATCCACGATCTGAATATCCACCGTATGCCAAGCATTTGCGGTCAAGATCTGCTCCGTCTTACTAAGCTGAATGGCTTTGTCGCCGTCCAGACGATACAGGTAGGCATAACTGCCATCAAACCGCAGCTCATAACCGGAGAACCCGTTGTAGCGCAGCACGATTCCGGCATAGGTATCCTGGGCAAGCTTAAACTGAGCCTTAACGCCATAATCCTTCCAATTTGCAATGGCCTCGTCCTTGCCGTCATTCACAACCGAAATTAATGCGTAATTGCCGTCGGCAGAAGATTCCTTCTTTTGAAGGATATCATTCTCACCTTCCTGGACGATCTGCCAGTTATCCGTCAAAGCAGCATCTGTTTTCAGCATCTGCGCAGAGGTGTAGACTCTGTCATCGGAATATGCGTAATTGTCGAACAGCAGGAAGGACTTTGCGCCGGGAGCGGGAGTCTCACCCAAGTAGGTATTGCTTTCGAAATCATCATAGAAGACCGGGTTCATATCGGAGGTATACAGCTTGACTTCGTCAAAGTATACGTTCATATCCACGGTTTCCGCGGTAGAATTCTCAGCCTGAGCCCACAGGGAAACGCCGCCGGAAGTGTAGGGCGCGCCGTAGGTGCCATCGTCTGTAAAGGTAGCCAAAACAGTTGTACCGGTCTGATAATTATCCAGACGGGTTCCCCGAGCAGTAGGCCGATGGATGGAGATCGTATTGCCAATAATGCTGATGTGGAAAATATACCAAACATCTTCATTATTGCCAAAACTGGGATTAGAAATTACCACATCCTCATACTGCTGGGTGCTGGGGTTATACCATCTCTTCTCGAAGTACAGACGGCCTCCATAAACCCGCACGCGATAATAGGTGTAATCGACCACATTACCGTCTTCGTCCAGCACCGGTTGCACCCGCAGCAGTACGCCGGTATGCAGGGGAAGCGTTGCAGCCACACCCGTCCAACCGTCCGCAACGGTTTCACCGCCGTTGGGAGCGCCGGATGTACCCATCCAGCTACGGAACTGAATGGTGTAGTCATTCAGATAACCGGTCACATCCGCATCGCCCACCTGCATTTGCAGATCCATACGGAAGGAGCTGACGCTGCCGGCTTCGGGATTATCAAAATGCACTGCATAAGCATTGGTATTTGAGGTAGCCGCAGCCCACTTGGAAGCTACACCTGCAGTGGCGGCATCATTTT
>JAZNFY010000042.1:0-40034 GCA_045589195.1 Faecousia sp.
TTATTCTTGCCGGCGGCGCCGGAACGAGGCTTTATCCGCTGACGATGGTCACCAGCAAGCAGCTGCTTCCCGTGTACGATAAGCCCATGATCTATTATCCCCTCAGCACCCTGATGCTGGCAGGGATCAAGGATATCCTCATCATCTCCACACCGGTGGATACTCCCCGCTTTGAGAGCCTGCTGGGGGATGGCAGCCAGTTTGGCGTGAACCTGACCTATAAGGTGCAGCCCTCTCCCGATGGCTTGGCCCAGGCGTTCCTGCTGGGTGAGGAATTCATCGGTGACGATGACTGCGCCATGGTTCTGGGCGATAACATTTTCTACGGCAACGGATTTTCCACCATTCTTGCCCGGGCCTGCGAAAACGCCGAAAACGGCCTTGCTACCGTTTTCGGCTACCACGTCCACGACCCGGAGCGTTTTGGCGTTGTGGAATTTAACGCAGAAGGCAAGGCCATTTCCATCGAGGAAAAGCCCAAAAAGCCCAAATCCCACTATGCTGTGACCGGTCTTTACTTCTACCCCAAGGGCGTGGCGGAAAAAGCCGAGCAGGTCAAGCCCTCCGACCGGGGCGAGCTGGAAATCACCACCCTCAACGACATGTACCTGCAAGAGGGCAAACTCAGCGTTGAGCTTTTGGGCCGTGGTTTTGCATGGCTGGATACCGGCACATTTAAGAGCCTGCTGGAAGCGGCGGAATTCGTGGAAATGAGTCAAAGCCGCCAGAACATTCAGATCTCCGCCCCCGAGGAGATTGCCTACGTCAAAGGCTGGATCAACAAAGAAGAACTGCTGGAAGCGGCAAAAGCTTACGGCAAATCCCCCTACGGCGAGCATCTTTGCCGGGTTGCCGAGGATAAACTGCGCCTGATCCACAAACACTAAGGAGGAGTTAAACCATGACCATTATCGTAACCGGCGGCGCCGGCTTTATCGGCTCCAATTTCATTTTTCACATGCTGGGCAAATATCCCGACTACCGAATCATCTGTCTGGATAAGCTGACCTATGCCGGCAACCTTTCCACCCTCGCCCCCGTAATGGACAATCCCAACTTCCGGTTCGTGAAGCTGGACATCTGCGACCGGGAAGGCGTTTACAAGCTTTTTGAAGAAGAGCACCCGGACATGGTGGTAAACTTCGCCGCAGAGAGCCACGTGGACCGCTCCATCGAAAACCCCGAGGTCTTCCTGCAAACCAATATCCTGGGCACCCAGGTTCTGATGGACGCCTGCCGAAAGTACGGTATCACCCGTTATCACCAGGTCTCCACCGATGAGGTGTACGGAGATCTGCCTTTGGATCGGCCCGACCTGTTCTTCACGGAGCAGACCCCCATTCACACCTCTTCCCCCTACTCCTCCTCCAAGGCAGGCGCTGACCTGCTGGTTATGGCTTACCACCGGACCTATGGTCTGCCGGTAACCATTTCCCGCTGTTCCAACAACTACGGCCCCTATCACTTCCCTGAAAAGCTGATCCCTCTGATGATCGCCAACGCCCTGGCAGATAAGCCTCTGCCCGTATACGGCGAGGGTTTGAACGTCCGGGACTGGCTGTACGTGGAAGACCACTGCAAGGCCATTGATTTGATCATCCACAAGGGCCGCGTAGGCGAGGTTTACAACATCGGCGGCCACAACGAAATGAAAAACATTGACATTGTCAAGATCATCTGCAAGGCTTTGGACAAGCCCGAAAGCCTCATCACATATGTCACCGACCGGAAAGGTCACGATATGCGCTACGCCATCGACCCCACCAAAATCCACTCCGAACTGGGCTGGCTGCCGGAAACCAAGTTCGCAGACGGCATTCAGAAAACCATTCAGTGGTATTTAGACAACAAGGATTGGTGGCAGACCATCATTTCCGGTGAATACCAGAACTACTACGAAAAAATGTACGGCAACCGCTAAGGAGTTTTTATGAAAGTTTTTGTCACCGGCGTAGGCGGCCAACTGGGCCACGACGTCATGAATGAGCTGCACCGCCGGGGTCACACCTGCATTGGCAGCGACATCGCACCCCAATATAGCGGCATTCAAGACGGCTCTGCCGTTACCCGGCTGCCCTATATGCCGCTGGACATTACCGACAGCGCCGCCGTTACTCAGGTTTTGACGGGAGTTTCTCCCGACGCGGTGATCCACTGCGCCGCATGGACTGCCGTGGATTTAGCCGAAGACGAGGACAAGCAGGAAAAGGTCCGCGCTATCAACGCCGGCGGCACGAAAAATATTGCCGACGTCTGCAAAACCCTAAACTGCAAAATGGTCTATATCTCCACAGACTATGTCTTCGACGGACAGGGGGACAGCCCCTGGGATCCGGATTGCAAGGACTATGCACCTTTAAATGTGTACGGAAAAACCAAATTGGAAGGCGAACTGGCAGTATCCGAAACCCTCCAAAAATACTTCATTGTTCGCATCGCATGGGTCTTTGGCCTCAACGGCAGCAATTTCATCAAAACCATGCTGAACATTGGAAAAAAATACGAAAATCTCCGGGTGGTATGCGACCAGATCGGAACGCCCACCTACACCTTGGACCTTTCCCGCCTGCTTTGTGACATGGTGGAGACGGAAAAATACGGCTACTATCACGCCACCAACGAGGGCGGCTATATCAGCTGGTACGATTTCGCCTGTGAGATCTTCCGGCAAGCGGGCTACTCTACCACTGTTACCCCCGTAACCACCGCAGAGTACGGCCTTTCCAAGGCCGCCCGCCCCTTCAACAGCCGGCTTGACAAATCCAAACTGCTCCGGCAGGGTTTTGACCCCCTGCCCACCTGGCAGGATGCCCTTGCCCGGTATCTGAAAGAAATAGAGGTATAACCATGGGCCAGATCACAGTAGAAAAAAACGTAGGCGGCATTGAAGGCCTTTGCATCATTACCCCCGCCGTGCACGGCGATCACCGGGGCTATTTCATGGAAACATACAGCCAACGGGACATGGAAGAAGCAGGCCTGAACATCACCTTCGTGCAGGATAATCAAAGCATGTCCGTCAAGGGTGTGCTTCGGGGTCTTCATTTCCAGAAGAATTATCCCCAGACCAAGCTTGTGCGGGTCATCAAGGGCAGCGTCTTTGACGTAGCCGTGGATTTGCGCGAAAACTCCGCCACCTACGGAAAGTGGTACGGCGCGCTGCTTACCGAAGAAAACAAAAAGCAATTTTTGATTCCCAAGGGCTTTGCCCACGGTTTCCTTGTCCTCACCGACACCGCCGAATTCTGCTATAAGTGCGACGATTTTTACCACGCCAATGACGAAGGCGGTTTGGCTTGGAACGACCCTGCGCTGGGCATCGTATGGCCCGAAGTAATCGGCAGCTATCCCGGCAACGCCTCGGCAGAAGGCTACACACTCTCCGATGGCACGCCTTTGAATCTATCCCAAAAAGATCAAAACTGGCAGACCTTCGCAGATTATAAAACCAACTAAGACAAAAAACACCCGGCAATGCGCTGCATTGCCGGGTGTCTGTTATTTACCTGAAATAATACCCCACTGCTCCTGGGTAACGTATCCTTTTTCCAACGCCTTTTGAACCATTTCCTTTGTCCAAAGTCCAGCCGCATACCATTTTTTGATTTTTTCAAACATTTTTTAACCCTCCAACAGCGTGTCCGTCATCATGGCCGTATAGGCAATCTGCGCTTCCATGCGTTCCATATCCGTAGGCGCAGGAGCGGAACGCCCATCTTCTTCCACTGTATACACGCCTTCATATGCCTCCGCCTTGGCTACGGCCTCGTTGACCTCATTCCAGTCCAGTGTCACCGCAGAAAACTCTTCCCGGTTGTCGACCTTGGTGCAGATTTGATAGCGAATAACCTTTATGTGCTCCTCCTTAATCCTTAGTATATTTAATCAGACATTTTGCCGAATACTGGGTCAAATCCCCCTGGGTCGTCACAGAAGCGGTCACGCACGTACTGTCATCATAGGTCATAAGGGTAAGCTCCTTACCGTCAATTTTACAGGGATTGACAAAGACCGTACCGCCGCCGGGTCCGCTGACAACAAATTCATAGGAAACAACCTCCGAGCCCGCAGGAATACTTGTAGTCATGTTTTTCACGCCTGCATTGGGCAGCGTCCCGCAGTTAACCAGCATCACATACACCACGCTGCCCATGTGCCGATAGATGGTTTGATACTCCCGCGAAAGATTCATACCCGGATTCAGCCACCGCATGTACTCGCTCACCCGAAATGAGCCATGCTCATACTTATCTTCCTCGCACAACAACCTTTCTTTCAGCGCCTCGCCCACGGCACAGGCATCTGCCGGATAACCCTCATAAGACAAGCTAGTATCCAACACTTGTCCGGCCAAAAGTTCATCCAGCCGCAAGCCCACCTCATAGGCACCTGCCGGTGCGCCCTGAACCGTAAGAGAGGGATCCGTTTGAATGTTTGCTCCTGTTTCACGGATCTCTTCCGCCAATTGCCGGAGCTCCTCTGCCTGTTGCCGGTTTTTCTCAATCAGCCGACCCAGGGCATTATAATAGTTCATCGCCTCGGGACTTTCGTATCCGGGCACACCCTCCACATGGTAAATAATGTTCCACAGCCCCAGCTGCGTGCCATCGGGATGGGAGAGCATCAGGCACAGGGTGCCGGCGCCCTTTTTGATTACCAACGGCGCAAGCACCTTCACCGTAATCACATTGCCATCCACAGTACAAGCACTTTCCTCTCCGGCATCGGTATAGATTCCTTCTCCGCTGCTGCCGGAATACCAAACGGACACCATCTCGGCGCTTTCCACGGGATAAGGTTCTCCATTTTCCATTACTGTTACCTGAAAACTGCGGTTCACATCGCCCTGCTTAAACAGCAGCGTCTGCGCCACGCCGCTTTGGGCGATATCCAAAGATATATTTTGCATAAATCTCCTCCTAAAAGTTATTTTTCTCTCTTCAACCTAAACCATGGAGGAAATCAGAGTTGCCCGGTTTCGTGCAACCAAACAGATATTTGCACAAAAATACCGGAGTAACATTTTACTCCGGTTTATTGCTGGACAATATGCTGTTTTGCCTTTATAATAATTGCAAACATATTCGAAACGAGGTCTTTTGACATGACCACTTTACTTTTGGTTCGCCACGGCCAAAGCCAGGCAAACCTTGACCGAACCTTTGCCGGGCACGCAAACCCTGACTTAACAGAGCTGGGTAAGCTGCAAGCCGAAGCCCTGGCAGATTGGCTTGTCGTCCACTGCAAAATCGATAAAATCTATTCCAGCGACCTGCTTCGCGCCCGGCACACCGCAGCGCCCACCGCCCGGAAGCTGGGTCTGCCCATCACTCTGCGAAAGCAGCTGCGGGAGATCAACGCCGGCCAATGGGAGGGCAAAGCCTTCGACACATTATGCCGGGATTATGCCGAAAGCTACGGAAAATGGCGGCAGGATTTAGGTCACGCCGTATGCGACGGAGGGGAATCCGTAGCGGAGCTTTCCGAGAGAATCCACAAAGAGCTTTTGCGCATCTGCCGGCGAAACGAGGGCAAGACCATTCTCGTCACCACCCACGCCACACCCATTCGGGCGGTGCAGACCCTGTGCGAGAAGGGCGACATTGCCCTTGCTGCCACCGTCCCCTGGACGCCCAACGCCTCTTTGACCCGATGCGAATACCGCAGCGGCAAGCTGCACTTGATCGAAGCCGGCTTTGACGGCTACTTAACCGCGCTGAAATCCACGCTCCCCTGTAACGTTTAAAACGATAACCGGTAAAGCGCTCCGTGACTGTCGCTGTAGTAGCAAATCTCTCCGAGAAAATCTACAAACTCCGGCTCAATTTTCAGATCGTAATCAAACAAAGCAATATACGCCTTCTGTTCCTTTTCCCTGGTATCAATGATCCGCAAACCCGCAGGATTCATCGCACCCTCAGAAAAACCTTCCAGGGAATAAACCACCCCACTGTGGCAGCAGGCTCCTTGCACAAACCGGTGATACTCACAATCAAACTGATCGCAGATATCGTCCTTATTCAGCACCACCAGCTTTGCTCCGAATTGCGCATTTTCCTCCCCCTGACATGCCTTTGGCAGCCGGAACGCAAAATACCGAGTCATATGCTCCTCATCGCGCATGGTGAAGGCATAATACAGCGATCGCTCCCGGTCGATGGCAAAATTGCCGTAGGGACGAACATCTGCCCCATTTTCCGACCGCCAGAGAGAATCCTCTGTAAAGCCAACGCGGATTACCTGCACCAGCCGGGAGAAAAATACACCATCTTCCCGCCACACCCGGTATACGCAGGTAACACCCTCAAGCTTATCTTCTGCGGAAGCATAATTGTTATAAATATTGCTGTAAAGCAAGGGAAATTCGTCCTCATCGGCATAGTATTCATTGCCGAACATTACAGAATTGCTGTGAGGTTTTAGCTGCTCCACCTTATCCAATACAAAGCGGCCCAGTTCCTTCGGTGTTTCATCACCCTCACAAAAAGCATATACACAGCACCGACCGCTGGCATCGAAGCGAAACAGGTAATCACCCCAAATTGCGCCATCTTGACCGCCACCGATTTTTCCCAAACACTCTACCTGCATCACAATCTCTCCATTCATACATTATTTGGCAGAAGGCTAAGCCTTCTGCCAAATTTTATCTTTACCGAATATTTTCCTGCCACGCCCGATTGATTCGCAGTTCCCGATTCCGCTGCTCCGCGTAGCGAATGGTGTTTTTATGCTTGCTGCCCCGGGCGAACAGATCGATTTTCGCGTTCTCCCCGAAAGACTGCTCCAAAATGCACTCCACCGTGCCCTCATCCAGAAAGCTGCACGAGAAAATGTCGATATTTGCCGTACGCTCGGCAATGGAATAATGGAACGCAATGTGGCTTTGGGCCACCACCAAAATACCGGAAATAAATTCCGGATCCTGCACCCGGTCAAAGATCACATAAGGCCGGGAGATGGGCAGCATGTCAATTTTGGGCGCGATGTTATCCAGCCACTTGTAGACCTGTTCCGCAGTTACGTCGAAATCTTCCACGGTGATCATGTAATGAGGGCCAAAATCCACATTGCTGTTGATGGCGCGGCTGGGACTGTTATCATTGCGCCGATCCACCACGTTGATATTGATGGTCCGGGCATAGATCTGTTTGCTGATGGCCGCCACGGCCTCCGCCTCAGAAAAGAAGCCGTCTGTGAGAATATCCACAAAATAACAGTGGCGATAGGGGAAGGTATGAATGGTAATATGCGACCCCTTTTCACAGATGATGAACGCACTGATTCCTCCGTCCTCCATGTCCTCACAGTAATAGTAAGGCAGCACAAAGGGAGGCATTACCGGGCGCATACCCAGATCGTGCGCCAGAGAAACCAGAAGATTATTCACAACCATCACGCTGTTGGCCTGCTCCAAATCGCAGTCATAGGCGTCCAGCATAAAATGTCTGGTTGCTTGCATTAAGCATCTTCCTTTCTGATGTCAGAAAAAATGTCGTTAAACTCCTTGAAATTGATGAGCACCGGATCGATCCACCACTTATAATTGGAACGGATCACATTGGGCAAGCAATAATAAACCTCGCTTCTTGCGAAGGAGAACTCAGAAAGCACGTTAATATCTGTCTGAAAATCCGGGTTATTATCCTCATCAATGTCAATGTTCAGGGAGAAATTCACAGTCTTATAACCGTCGGAGTTTTCCTTGCCCCGGTTAAACACCGCGGTAAAGGGATAAATGGTGTTAAACAGGTCGCTGTTCACGGCCGTATCTGCAAAGCTGCCTGTCTTAAAATACTCCAAGATCCGCAGCGTCGTGCTCACCCAAAGATTCGCATCGTGATGATACGCATCCTTGCTGCCGGAACGAAGCGCGGCAAATTCCTTTTTCAGCACACTCATATTGATGATCTCGTACTTACCCACTGCGGCATACAAATACCGGGCATTGTCCGTGAGCACATTGTTGGAGGGGCTGATCTTTTCGCAGAAGGAAACGAACTGATCCAGCAACGCCAGGGTCTCCCCGGGCGTAACCGTGGTAAAGACCGCCAGCCGCTCTGCTTCCTGCCGGGCAGCGGCGAAAAACCGCTTTTCCAGATTGTTTTGATGCTTACCGATCTCCATTTTGCTCAGGCATTTATCAAAGGCCAGGCTGTCGTACACCGCCTTCGCTTTGCCGTACTCGAATAAGCCGGAATAGAAGCACATAATATGCTTGATGGTCTCGCCCAGAATGATACAGGCATATTTAATGCGCTTTTCATTGTCCTCTTCCGCGTCCATCTTCTGCAAAAGGGAGATGTTGCTGCGCAGGTTGCCGGTGTAGATCAGGCTCTCGTCCTGTTCATTTTCCTGCAACATGGTCAGCCGGGAAACGATCAGCATTGCCTTCGCTCGGGCCTCCAACCGCTCGGAAACCTTAGGCGTGGGGATCTTGCCGAAGCCGCCGGCTTCGCCAACGATGAGCTTATCGTTTACGATCTTCACCACTTCGTCCTTCAAATCGTCCTCATCGGCGTTAAAAAGGGACAAACTCTCCACATCATAGGTGCGGCGGTAAAGATTCTTGGTAATGCTGAAAAAGGTCTGGGGAACTTTCCAAATCAGGTGCTCCAACACCAGCGATGGGCTGGCCTCGATAAGCAGCATGATCACAATGGTATCCCAGTCCAGGCTCTTATCCTCATAGGGGCGAACGGACATTTCCCCCTGCTCCTGCTTTGCGTGAGCCGGCTTTTCGAAAATGTACGGATACACCCGATAAAACCGGTCGTAAAGTGCCTTTTTGCTGCCCTCATTGGCGCTGATGGCATCCGAAATGGCCAAGGCCAGATTCTTTATGTACTTGTAATTTACGGTGTGCACCTGGTCGATGCTGTTGCTGCTTTTTAAGCTGCTGACGCTTCTGGGATTGGCCACCAGCTTCTGTCCGGTGACTTCCAGGTACACCTCATTGGGCCGTTGGCCTTCTAGGTGTGAGCCTTCCTCCTCCCCTTCCTCTTCCTGGGGCAGAGTAAACGTGATGGAACGGTCACCTGCGGGGGTGAAGTAACGCAGTGTTACGCCAACAGCAGCTTCCTTATTCTGCAAAACTTCCTTAGCGTCCACATTTTGGCCCCGGGTCTCCAAGCTGAACAAATGGTAAATGCCGCCAAAATAACGGCTGTCGTCCCGGAAGAAAACATGACTCATGGGCAGCTCGCTATAAGGACTTCTGGACCGGGCATAGGGCTTTCGCTCAAATACAAACTGATCCAGATCATACTCTTTCAGCTCGTAATCGCCCAGGAATGTCAAGGTTTCCAGCAATTCGCCAAAGAGCCGCAGCAGCTCCAACCGGCTGAACTGGAACCGGGAAGGGTTCTTGTTATAATCCGCAATCAGCTTAAAATAGGGATTGAAGCTAAACTCGCTCATGTCATAGCGGCTCAGGTCGCCAAACACCTTTTTCAGCTCGCTGTCCCGCTGGGCCAGGTCAAACTGAATATCTGTCAGCACGAACTGGATCAGCTCATGGGTAATGGGATACCGGCCAAAAGCGTCCCGCAGACTCTTGATAATACGCCGGGAATTGTGCTTGGACAGCTTTTCGGAAATATTGCTGCCCTGATCCATGTCATATCGGTAGCAGGCATAGGAAAAATAGAAGGTCAGCGACAGCACGTTCTTAATGTACTGCACGTAATTATTGGTGTTGACGATGGCTTCTTCCAATTCCTCGCTGCCGAAGATATACTGGCGAATATTTTCGTCGGTAATATCCCGTTCCAGAACGGAGCGGATCAGGCCCATGCGCTCTTTTCTCAGCTGCCGTTCATTCTGAATATTTTCTGCCATAGGCTAATCCCCGCCTTACTTGCAATGATTGCTGATGAGCTTTGCCAGCTTCTTATACCGCTGCAAAACCAGCGCCTCGTCGTCATTGAGCTCCTCCTGGGTAAAGAGCTGACCTTCACGCCACATAAAGCTCTTCACCGCAGGGATGCCGAACTCGTCTTCGTCCAGCATGCCTGTTTCATAAGTAATGTCGTCAAACTCATCCCGGTCAGCCAGCAGCGGGCGGAACTTGTTGAAAATCCGGTCGATGGCCAGATCCGGGTATTTATGGCCGTCGATGATGACCTTCTCCTGGGGCACCACATTGGGCACCACCACGATCTTTTTCCGTCCGGAAACGGTAGTCACATCGGAATCCAGGGTTTCCAGGAAACGAATGGTGCCGTTAACAAACTGCGTGGTAGGACGCATGCAGCACACAATGATATTGGACACCTGATTGGTGGCATTGGCAGTTGCATTATTGCCCACCGCCGCGTCCAGAATCACTGCGGGAACATTGTAATACTTACATACCTCAATGAAGCTGTCCAGCGCCATCTTAAAGGGATTGTTGGCATCGCTGTAATTGGAATTGCCGTTGGTATCCACGTTCTTCACGTCCTTGGCAGGCAGGAACAGAATCGCTTCATTGTCATGATAGCCAAACTTCTTACCCACAGCGCAAAGATGCTTGAAATCCGGATGCTCCCGAATGGTAGCGGGCTTTACGTTGGCATTGCAGCCTTCGCTGAGCAGATGCTGCACGCAGCAGTCGTCCCGAATTTCATTCTCCACTTCCAGCAGGTAGGACATGCCGCAGCTGTCAATATCCATATCGATAATGATAATGGGGCTTTCCTTGGTGGGGTGCAGATGCTCCGCCGCCAGAATGGGAATGGTGTTAAATGCCAGGGTGCTTCGGCCGGCGCCGCCTTTATAAGAAAAGTAAGAAATAACCTTCGTTGTAGCCATAGTGCTCCTCCATTAATCCTTGTCGAAGAATTTACGCAGCTTGCTGGTCTTGCCGTCGATAGAATTGTTGATGCTGGACAGGTAACCGTACACCGTCTCCCGCACGTCGCCCTTGAAGGCCTTGGTGCGCTGTTCGTAATCCTCGGTGCTCTTGACCTTCCGCTGACCGGAGTAGTAACCGGCAAAAATATCGGCTGTAAGCATCTCCAAAACCGCGGCGCATACCTTGGCATAAGTGCCGTCGGGATCTTCCGTGGCGTCCACTTCCGTCAAAGTCAGCGCCTTGGCCGCATGGGTAAATACCCGCGCCATTCTCTCGGCGAACTGCTGATCCATCTCTTCGTTGATGATTTCACGAACCGCGTCTTCCACGGGAGTAGGCACTTCCAGAAGCGCCTGTTTGAGTCGACTGATCTCCGCATCCCGCTGGGCGATTTCTTCATCTGCCCGCTGTTTTTCCTGTTTCAGCAGGGTGATCTCACCCTCGGGAGCATTCAGCTTCTCCCGGTAGCCGGCAATGATGGCCGCCTCAGTCTCTTCGTTTTTCTTGTTGTACGCGATGTAGCGCTCTTCGTACTTCTTATAGTAAGCATAGAATTCATTCAACGCGTAAATGTAATAGTAGTTACTGCCGCTGAAATAGCCATCATTTTCCCAGATCCACCGGACCTCGCCATCCTTGACATAGCGGTTATCCAGAATGTTTTCCAGGTACTTTCTCATGTTGGCCTGAGGATACTGCACCAAGTACTCACTAACGATATTGTTGGTGTGGATCAGCATGGGCAGCAGGGAGAACACCTTCATACGCAGCTTTCTGAGTTCGCCCACCAACGCCTTATGATACTCAAAGCGCTCGTTAAAGCCGATCAGGAACTGGTCAACAATATATTCCTTGCTGTCATTTTTCAGACTTTCGTAGGTACGGAATGCCCGCTGCACTGCCAGCTGGCAGCTTTCCAGAAGATTGTCATACTCTCTTTGATGCATCGCCGCCTCTGCGTCATTTTTGCTCTCCGCCGCGCTGCGCTGCTTCATCTGGAAAATTTCGTCCAAGCCACCGTCGATCATGATATTCACGATGTACACCGTGTTGAACAGGGCGTCACTGGTGGTACTCATGCGCAGATCGTCTTCCACCAGGGTGGTGGCCAGGTCATTGTAGAAGAACTTGTCGCCCAAGCTCTTTCTGACGTAGCCCCAAACCGCCTGTGCAACGTTCTGGCAGTTTTTCTCCAACAAGCCGAACCGGGTATCGTCAATGCGCAATTCTTCCAGCTCTTCCAAATCATTGATCAGCCGGTACAGGCGAACCATTTCATTATAGGTATCGTGGCGGGCGATCTTTTCAGAAGCCACTTCCTTGTCCTTCTTGGCGATGAATTCTTCCGCCTTGGCCTCATAAGCAGTTTTTACATCATCATCCACAGCGATGCCGTAAAGACGGTTGTTGCGCTTGGCATAGGCATATTGCAGTACATCTTCAAACGTGGAGAAGAAGTCCAGATAGCACTCCGCCACCGTATAGGAGAAGTAAAGAGAAGGCTCTTCGCAGTATCTGGTAAAGTTCCAGCCTTTTTTCAGGCCAGTTCCGTCGGTATCTTCTTCATCAATGAAAGAAACGTTGATATAATCCACACCGTAGCGGATAATGCCCACCAGGTCCTTCTCCCACTTACAAACTTCGCCAATCTCCGCGTGATATTTCAGGATCTGGAACAGAGAAGGCAGAACCCAGGTGATGGTCTCAATGCTGGAACACTTTTCCGTAAAGTGCGCGGAGTCATAAGGAGATGCATCAAAAATGTACCGATCCTTACCCTCAGCATTCTTATGCTTGATGGTGCTGACAATGTCTTCCAGCATGGCGTCCATGATTTCACGGATGGTGCCCTTCTGATTCTCTACGCCATCGAACATTTCGTCAAAGCCCAGCTTAAAATCCTTTGCAAGGGACACCAGCGTTTGCAGACCCTGGCACTGGGAAAGAAGACCCACCTTCTGGGTCACGTCGTCCATAGGAATGCCCATTTTGCCCTCGCCCAGGTCGATGATCCGCTCGTTCATCTCCTTAAAGATCTTCAAGCCCACTTCTTTCTGGCTGATGTATTTGTGGAAAACCGTCGCCCTGTTCGCACGGACGCTGATCAGGTCGTTAAGGGAAGACTGTGTATGCATATTGTTTGCCATAGTGGTTCTCTCCTTTTTTCTTATTGATTCAACACAAGGTTGCTGATATCTACCATGCTCATGGAAAGCGCCGGGCGAATGCCCTTTTCGAAGCGCTTGTTGTTATAACCGTTGCGGTAAACCGTACCGTCCTCCCGGACGATCATCTGCAAATTGCCCCGGGCGCTACCCAGCCACCATTGCTGACCCACCGCCAGGATCTTCTGATCCACATCCCGGGCCTGCTCCTCCGTAAGCAGCCGAAGCTTTCCTTGCAGCAAGGAGCGCTCCTGCTCCGTAAATGCCTTCTGAACAAATTCACCGTTGAGCCAATTGTCCAGATCCTCGCCGCCGATGCCCTCGGAAAGAATCTCCGCGGAAACCAGGGTGGCGATGCCCTCCTGCTCCTGAATAAAGTGCCAGGTTATGGGCTTTTCCTCTCCGTTTACCGTCCAGCGACCAATTTCCGCCGTGATCACCCGGTTCGCTCCTGCGTGCGCCTCCATGGCCTCCCGGTAAATCACGTTCTTGTTCACCGCCTGGGGTACCAGCTGCCGCACGTCTCCAAGAAGCACCTGCTCATAGCCTTCCATATGGGTCATACGGTAAATGGAATCGTTTCCGATGAGCTCCATGAAAACGGAAAGATTTTCCAGCGGGAATACATCGTCGATGCGCTCCGGGGATACGCTGTCCAGGGCCTGTTTGATCAGCTGCACATAGCTGACGGGTTTGTCCTTTGTTACCACCACGAAAAACACCGGGTAATCCCGTTTGCCCCGCTTTTTCCGCTCTTCCAGCGCGATCTTCCGTTCCTTTGCCACGTTCTTGCTGGCAAGGGACGCCCCGCTGCAAAACAGGAACGCGCCGCAGCAATTTTCATGGCGGAGCATATCCTCCACGATTGTGGGCCATTCATTGGTTGCGGTCAATGCCTTGTCGTACCACAGCCGCACGCCTTCATCGATGAGCACCTTTGCGCAGGCATCCACCACCGGCTTATCCTCATGGCAATAGCTGATAAATAAGAACTTATCTTTGGTAACTTCTTCGGTTGCGTAATATTCCGGCATTGTTTCATCCCCCGAATCGGTTAATTACAGAAATACTCATTATAATTATACAATTACGTCCCCCGATAAGTCAATCATTTCCGGCAAAATCCCAAAAAATATCCGCCTTTTCCACCCCAATTTTACGCTGCAACGGCACAAAAGACAACCTCTGCAAAGCATGACGCCGTTCGCGGAAAAATCGCAGCAAAAAAACAAGCAGCGGCTTGCCTGGCAGCCGCTGCTCAATTTATTTGTCCAGAGAAAATGCCTTAACAAGGTTCGTCATGACGTCCGATGCAATTTCAAACTGTTCTGCGCTTAACTTTTTCAACTGCAAAGCGATACTGTCCACATCATTCTTCTGCGTCTGCTCATAGAGCAGCACATTTGCCGAAGCATGGAGTATATCACAGATCCTCATAAGTGTAGTCAAGGATACACCCACAACGCCTCGTTCAATAGAAGAAAGGCTTTTAGAACCGATACCCAGCAATTCAGAAAATTGGTCTTGGGTGAAGCCTGCCTTTTCCCGTTCCCGCTTGATATTCGCGCCAACCAGAACATTCAAATCTTTCCTGCTATCCATGCCGTATCACCTCAACTAATTGTATTACCATTAGTTTAGTCGATATTTCATTTGACATACACACATTATAAGCGTTATAATAATCGTATTATGAATACGATATCGCAGAATGAGGTATTTTGTCATGACAGGATTAACCGCAAACCAGATTATTGAACGCATTGCCAACGCCAACGGCATAGCGCCGGCAGTAATGCGGCAGCAAATAGAACAAGCCCTTCAAAATATTATTTCCGACACTACCCAACCCCATTCTTTTATGTTGGCAGATCTGTTCCCCGGCGGCAATCCAACTGTAGACGAATTGGTAATTGCGCTGGAATATAAGCTATACAACGTTATGATGCCAACATTTCCTGCGTGGAAATGGGACGAAGAGGGATATCGGAACAACCTTTCTCTTGAATAAAAACAGCGATTCGTATAATAGCCGCAAATACAATTATGCGCACCCATGGCCCCCTCTGACGAGGGGGTCGGGAATAACAAAACTTTTAACCACGGGTCTAACCCGTGGTTTGTGATACAAAAACAACCGCTACAATTTGTAGCGGTTGTTGCTTTTATTTAGTCTGCAAATTCCGTATGCTTTACTTTCCACTTCATCAGCTTGATGTTCAGCCAGAAGCCGTAAATGCCAAGGGTAATAACGGTCAGCAGCATCCATTTGATCCAGTTGCCGAACAGCTGCAATGCAGTACCATTAAATTTCAATCTGTGGCCGTTTACCACGGTATGCTTTGCTTCCCAGCGGTAGACCATACAAAACGCCCAGGGATAGCAAATACCAAGGGTAAGGGCCGTGACCAGACCGCCGAGAATCTGCCAGCCGATCAGTTGCAGCAAGCCGCCGTCAAAGTAGGATTTTTCTGTTTGAACTTCCATAAGTAATACCTCCATCTATGTTTATTTGGGACGCAAATATTATACGAACACATCAACCAGCTGTCAAGGAACACACAATATTATGCAGATATTCCCTGTTCTGTTCCAAATAAGAAGGCATTGCCGTCACCAACACCCACGCCAGCACTTCCTCTTCCGGGAAGTCTACCAGATAGGTGGCATAATAATTCTTGACCCCATCCCTCTGGGCAGAATGGAGCGCCCGTGTCATCACATACCGGGAAAACGTCTGGGTTTCCGGCTCTTCGATCACAGTAACGGCCTCTCTTTTGCTGAACAAATCCTCGTTCTGGATTTCCAAAACTTCTTGTGGCGTCATATCGTCAGGCAAATCCATATATTTATAGGCCATAATGCTGATATACGCGCTGTCGTTGGTGATCTGCAAATCAAAGCTGCCGCCGGTTGCCTCCCGGAATGTGCTGTCCGCGGTAACCTGTAAACGGTAGTTTTCAACGGAAAACACCTTCTGTGTTGGTGTAAAGGGCGTTTTGTCGTTCTCCAAAACAGAGCAGCCCGCCATAAACAGCAGGCACAACGTCATCAAAACAATCACAACTTTTTTCATAATTCACATTTTCTCCATTCATTTTGTCTTCCTGCGATGTAACAATTCGTTACATATTTATTGTAACACAGCGTTACAATAAATGCAAGGGGTGGTTGCATGATTGGGTTAAAAAATATTCGAAAGCAGCGAAATTTGAATCAGCAAAAGGTCGCCATGGACTTGAATATATCCAGAGAAGCCCTTTCCTACTACGAAAACGGCAAGCGCGAGCCATCGCTTGCTTTGTTGGTCGCCATGTCCCGATACTATAACGTCTCCATCAATTATCTGATCACCGGAGAAGAATTTCAAAAAAGATAACCCTGCCTTTTTCTTTGAAAAGGCAGGTTTTTTCTGCATGATTTCTTCTTGTAGAACCACAACGCGCCAACTATTGCATCTCACAGAATAGACCAAGCTTTTGCCAACAAAAGTTTACGCCTTTCCTTTGACAAAACAGGCAGAAACCGGTTGATTTTTGTTTCATCCAGTCACTTTGCAACTTGTGGTTGCGAAAAACAGACAATCGCAGTTGATTGCCTACGGTAATTTTTCTGTTATAATATTATTGGGGTCTTTCTTTTGACAAGAACTTCCTGAATCAAAATATATATTAGACATATCCGTCCATCACATAACAGGAGAATGATTATGACAATAGGCGAAAAAATTGCGCAGCTGAGAACCAATGCCAACATCTCCCAGGAAGAGTTGGCAGAAAAAATCGATGTGTCCCGCCAATCTGTGTCCAAGTGGGAAGTCAATCAGGCAATGCCGCAAATCGACAAGGTCCTGGTTCTTTGCGAACTGTTCCACATCTCCGCAGATGAACTTCTGCGGGACGAGATCGACCTGAAATGCAAAAACCCGAAAGAGTCCGTGGCAAACAAATATTTCGGCACCGACGGATTCCGCGGTGAAGCGAATATGAACCTGACCTCCGTGCAAGCCTATAAGGTTGGCCGGTTCCTGGGCTGGTATTATTCTCATATCGCCACCGACAAAGCCAACTATCGTCCAAAGGTTGTAATCGGCAAAGATACCCGCCGTTCCAGTTATATGCTGGAATATTCCATTGCTGCGGGCATCACCGCCTCCGGCGCAGATGCATATATGCTGCACGTTACCACCACGCCCAGTGTTTCCTACGTGACCCGGCAGGACGATTTTGATTGCGGCATTATGATCACCGCATCTCACAACCCCTTCTATGACAACGGCATCAAGGTCATTAACCGCTACGGCGAAAAGCTGGACGACGCAACCACAGCTCTGATCTCCGCATACCTTGACGGCGATATGGCCGCCCTGGGCATCAAGCAGGACGACCTTCCCTTTGCCAAGAGGGAAAAGATCGGATGCATCGTTGACTACGTTTCCGGCAGAAACCGCTATGTGGGATACCTGATCTCTCTTGCCTCCAATTCGTACAAAAAGCTGAGGATCGGTCTTGACTGCGCCAACGGCGCCTCCTGGATGATCGCCAAAAACGTGTTTGGCGCCCTGGGCGCGCAAATGACCGTCATTGGCAACGAGCCGGACGGCCTGAACATCAACAACGGCTACGGTTCAACCCATATTGATAAGCTGTGCGCTCTTGTGAAAGAACAGCACCTTGACCTGGGCTTCGCTTTTGACGGAGACTGTGACCGGTGTATTGCCGTAGACGGCAACGGCAACGTTGTGGACGGCGACGCCATCATGTATATCCTGGCCAAGCGGCTGAAATCCAGAGATATGCTCAACAAGAACACCGTAGTCGCCACAGTCATGTCCAACAGCGGTTTTGTGAACAGTCTGAACGCAGCGGGAATCCATTGCGAGCAAACCACTGTCGGCGACCGCTTTGTGTATGAATGTATGCAAAACAACAATTACAGCCTTGGCGGCGAGCAGTCCGGGCACATCATTCTGAAAAAATACGCCACAACAGGCGATGGCCTGCTCACGGCAATTATGGTCTGCGAAGAAGTCTGCGACTCCAAGCTCTCTCTTGCCGAGCTGGCCGCGCCGGTAAAGCTTTATCCCCAACACATGAAAAACCTGCGCGTCAAGAACAAGGCCGCCGTGCTCAGTGACGATAGCGTCCTTGCCGCCGTGACGGAAGTGGAAAAGAAAATTGCCGGTAACGGCAGAATCCTTTTGCGTCAAAGCGGAACAGAGCCTGTGATCCGGGTCATGACCGAATGTGAAACCAAGGAGCTCTGCATTGAATATGCAGACCGGGTAATAGACGCCATCATACAGGGAGGTCACGGGGTTGAGTAAAAAGGTTAAAACCAGCGAGCTGTTCGATTGCAGGACAGAATATTTAAAACCCCTGTTTGCTTCCTGCCTGTATCCCTGGCAGATGCTTCCTGCAATCAAAGAATACGCCTCAAAGCTGATCGACCAAGGAATCGAGGGATACACCTTGCTTTCTCCCGGGGTTCTGGTGGGCGAAAACGTGAAGATCCACCCCACCGCCACCATTGAAGCCCCTGCGATCATCGGCTCCGGCACAGAGCTCCGTCCGGGCGCGTTCATTCGGGGCAATGTAATAACCGGAGAAAACTGCGTAATCGGAAACTCCACAGAGGTAAAAAACAGCATTTTGCTCAACGGCGTGCAGGTTCCCCACTACAACTATGTGGGCGATTCCATTCTGGGCAACAAGGCCCACATGGGCGCCGGCTCCATCTGCTCCAACTTAAAAAGCGACGGCAAAGCAGTTGTGATCCGTGCAGACGAAGAATACGCAACCGGCCTTCGAAAGATTGGCGGCATTTTGGCCGACGGCGCGGATATCGGCTGCGGCTGCGTGCTGAACCCCGGCACAATCATCGGCAAAAACACCTCTGTCTACCCGCTGACTTCCGTCCGGGGCGTAATAAAAGAGTGTTCCATTGTAAAGAGCATGGATCATATTGTCGATAGAATTTAAAGGAGAAATTTTATAAAATTCATCACTGTAAACACATACGAAGAACTGAGCGAGAAGGACGCAAACATCATTGCATCCCAGGTGATCCTGAAGCCTAACAGTGTCATCGGTCTTGCCACCGACTCTTCCCCCCTGGGGATCTACACTTCTCTGGCCGCCATGAACGAAGCCGGTTGTGTTGATTTTTCCAATGTCACCACCGTAAACCTTGACGAATCCACCATTACCGTCAATGCCCGTTTCTTCCAATCCAGAGAAGATGTCCCCCGCCAAGCCATTACCATGAGCATGCACTCCATTATGCGGGCCAACAAGATCCTCCTGGTGGCAAACGGTGGGCACAAAAGGCCATTCTGGAAAAAGCAATGTTCGGTCCCATCGACCCCCAAGTGCCCGCATCCATTTTGCAGCTGCACCCGGATGTGACCGTGATCTATACCAACGAATAATCCCTTCCTCTCTTTCCTGCGTCCCTTAGACGCAAAAAATCGGCCGCGGATAAAACCACGGCCGATTTTATATTCAATCAACTATCATAAACAAACCCGCGCCTACACAAACGCGTTATGCAACACATTTATTCTTCTCGACCTTTTTTATACCAAGTTCTACAAATAATCGGCAAAACGCCAACCACAACAGCAAGTACCAACGCGACCAACCCCACTGCCCAAATACCGTACTGTGCCACAAACACAGGTGCCATTGAAGTAATCACGCCGCCTCCAATAGCCCAAGAAGAGAACGGAGCTCTCGCCGCGTACAAGCTCAAAGCATCAGACTTGGACTCCGGGTCACAAACCTTCAAAAGAAGCATACCAGTCGCTGCCACGCCAGTATACATACCGTAAGTCAACATCGCATTCTCAAACCAATCCTTGCCGAAAATGCCACGGGCGTAAACCAAAGAGTAAATCACCATAAAGGCCAACACAGCAATGCTAACAATAGCAATAGGAACAATATTGTTAGCAACGGCTTTCAAATTCAGCGCAGCAACTGCACCGGCAACCAGGAAATCCAAAGAAACACCCTGAATTCTGGAATACACCTTAGGCTCTACGGCATCGCCCCACTTCGTCTTGTTCAAAACCAGCTGCACCAAGCCACCAGCAAACATAGCCGTAACAAACCAAGATACCGAGAAGTCCAGATACTTCTTCAACGCCCAGGTAACAACCCAACCAATAAAAATAGCGATGGACAAGATTGCTGCATGGAAAGTAAAGTTATCCACAACTTTGCCGGAAATCGAAAGCTTCGTATCTTCCTTCTTAGCTTCTTGGGTATAATAGAGCTCATTTTCCATGTTCTCGATACCCAGGCTGCCTTCTTTCGCATTCAGATGGCTGGTCCAGCCTTTTCTGGCAGCAATATTGATCAGGACAACACCGCCGAAAATGCCGCAAAGCAAACCAATCGTAGCATTGGTAACAGCAATAGACTGACCTTCCGCCCAATTCAGCCCGGCAAACACATCGGTCAGACCAGAGGCCGTACCGTGGCCGCCACACCAACCCGCTTCAAAAGTTGTGCCGAACAACGGATTTGTGCCGAACGCAGGCGTCAACAACAACGCTGTCAACAACAAGGGAATCGCATACTGTGCAAAACAACCCACATAACCATAACATATGGAATTGAATGTTTTTCTTGCGTATTTCTTCGCAGAGGTCTTACGCTTACCCATCATCATTGGGGCAAAAACCAAAACTATCAGCTTTCCGGACAGAGCCGACCAGCAGGTGATCACATTTTCTGGGATCACTTTTAGAACGCTGGGACCCAAAAGCAACCCCAAAAAGCCTGCAATCAACGATGCAGGAAAATAATACTTTTTAAAGAAAGGAACATATAGACGTAAGATCGTGCCAACGACCAAAAGAATGCCCAGAATTGCAAGGGAAACAAACAAAGTATCCAGATTATTGCCTGCAATTACAGTTGTAGGTATCATAAGTAAACTCCTTTCAACGTTCAATTCTGCTTAAATCAAACAGATTAAAGATCATATTTTCACCATTTTCGTCCTCGACGAAAATGCTTTTCTGTATCTGATTCATAGTTTCTACCAATTCATTAAAGGTAGGCGCCAGAATATCCAATTCTGCAAATCTCTGATTCACATTGTAACTCCAAGATATTTCATCGCCAACCTTGCAGCGGGGCAAATATGCAATCACGTTGGGATTATTCTTGATTACATCCTCGTTTTTAATATTGACAATCTTACCTGGCCGGACGTTCAAATAAAGAACAGATGCCACCTTGCCGCCCAATTTATAACAGTCAGAAGCATCCAGTTTACACTTGCCGGTAAGAGCAATGTCAATCATCGCCTTCATGTAGTTGATACCAGATGCCTCTTTAATGACTAATTCGCAATCTACACCCGGGAACCGCATGCCCGGGTCAAAAAACCGAAATTTATCTCCATCCCGGAACCCTTGCATAAAGACGGGGCCGTTTTTCTGACCACTGTTTTTAAACATGTTCACAACTTTTTTGTGAGCGCCTGCCATGTACTGCTCTAAAAAGCGGGAAGGGTAAACAGCGCAGGAAACAACCTTGTCCATGCCCGTTTCCTTAGGTCCGCAATAATTATCGCTGCCGCGAACCAGATACGGTTCGCCTTCTGAAAAGAAGTACGTCACGTGGAATTCATTCACCTTTTCCATATACTTCTCGATCAGTACGCCACCGTTGCTGGACTCTTCCTGTGCAAACTTAATGGCCTCTTGCAACTGCTCGTAGTTGTTGCAGATGGTCTGACCGCGGGATCCCCGGCTATCCACAGGCTTAACAAACACGGGAAAGTTCACAGTCTTGTTTGCCACATCCTCTAAGGTGTAATCAGGAATAACATCCACGCCGTACTGCTTGCACATGGCCTTAAAGGCAATCTTGTCCGTCATATTCATAACCTGCACTGCATCGCAATAAGCAGGCAGGCCCAACTTGGTGCAAATCTCAGCATAAGGACGCTGACAAGGATCCAACCAACCGGCAACCACACCGTCCACCTTTTCTTCCTTGCATTTTTCAACAATGCCATCAATATCATAAATGTTAAGCATCCAATACTCATCGGCAATTTGCTTCGCCGGTGCATCTGCGGGCTCCAAATTGTCGGTCACAATCGTGTAGATGCCCAGTTTTTTGGCCTCTTCAACCACTTTGCCGTGCTGAAAAGCGCCGCCTAATACGAGAAGTTTTTTCCCTTTGTAGTCCATCCCTTTCTCCTCCTGTAAATTTTTTCCATTTCAGTAAATTCTGAGAATCAAACTGTATAAAAGAAACTCCACACATTATTAGTGTCAATATACCATAAGAAAACTGTTTTGTCTACTCCTCTGTTTTCATCTCTAAGACCGCGCAACACAGATGGAAGCCAAACATACCGGAAGATACTGCACCACATAATAAACGAGCACAATTACAGGTGTATCCATACGCAAACCTCTTTCTCTTTTTTCTCTATCTAAAATTGTCACGGTGCAAAGAAAATATCAACACATCAAACAAATATGTCCCGCGCTATCCCTATTGCCATACGCCATCTCCGCCACAAAAAGCTCCCCCTTATTACCTCTGCCTTACACACAGTAAATACGGCTCGTCAGGCAAAAGCTGTAAATATATCAATCCGCTTTTCTCCTGTCCTCGGTACAAATTTTACTAAAAACGTACAAATTATACTATAATTAAAACATGAATTCATTGTAAAATACTAGTAAGGGTTGTAAAGGGAACGCCCACCAACATCAGAATTTTACCGTTGCCGAAAGGCAACCTGATCCCCCTTAAAGAAGAAATTGGGGATTTGAAACATGCTTTCTTTGATCCCCACACGCAAACCGATAAAAACATTGTCTGCTATATGAACAATCGCGACAACAAAGGAGAATGTCATATGCGTCTAGATCAAGTGTTGCGCTTTAACGGACAGCCAGGCGCTTCCGGCTTGTTTTTTGCCTCAGGAAGCTTTGGCCTTATCAACCACGCAACGGAATACGAGCACACTCAGGAAGGCAATACCGAAACCTTCCGCTATCGCCAGGCAGATGTGCTGCTGACTGCAACCTTTACGCAGCATAAAAACGGCGTGATGATTCGCAGGGACTCCTTCACAAACCTTTCCGATGCGCCTATGGAAATCAATCGGCTCAGCAGCAGATTCGGTCTGGACGGCTGCGCTTATGAAGTGTATACCCAGTACAACTCCTGGCAGCACGAAAGCGACGGGCTCTGGCAGCCGCTTACCACACAGGTGACCGCGGCCTCCCAGGGCATTCGCACCTGCGACGGCGCAACGCCCATGTTGGCACTGCATAATTTACACAACGGACAAAACACCGTATTCCATTTGCTGCCCAACGCCCAATGGCAAATGAACGCGCTGAAATTCCACGAGAGCAAAAAGCAATGTGTTGTTGTAGAAACCGGCTTTAACCGAGATAATATGCGACTGTCCGTCGCCCCCGGCGAAGAAATTTTCCTCCCCACGATCATTTTCTTCCATGCCAAAAACAAGACGGATCTAGATGCCTACAAGCTGCACGAAGTTTTTAACAATCTATACCCCCGCAAGCACAAGAACCTGCCGGTGGTGTATAATTCCTGGCTTTACTGCTTCGACTATGTGGATCCGGACGGGCTTTTAAAACAGGTGGACTGCGCTGCCGAGCTGGGCGTGGAAGCCTTTATGATCGATGCCGGCTGGTTCGGTCAGGGCGAAAACTTAGACTGTTTTTCCGTTGTGGGCAACTGGGAAGAGAATCTCATCGGCGGCCCCAAGGGCCGGCTGGGCGAAATTTCTCAGCGGGTACGGGAAAAGGGCATGATTTTCGGCCTGTGGTTTGAGCCGGAACGGGCTGTTCCCAACAGCAAAACGGCAATGGAGCACCCGGAATATTTTATAAGCGAAAAATTCTTCGATTTTTCCAACCCGGACGCCGTAAACTACATGGCTGATGTGATCTCCGAACAAATCGAGAAATACCACATCGGTTGGGTAAAATTTGATTTTAACGACTATATTCCCCACGACCCCTCCGGCGGCGTATTTTATCGCTATTTGCAGGGGCAAAAACGATTCGTGGAGCTACTGCAAAGCCGCCACCCCGGTTTATATCTTACCTGCTGCGCCGGCGGCGGTTACCGGATGGAGCTGGGACAAGCGACTATTTTTGACAGCTTCTGGTTTACGGACAACCAGGGCCCTTACGACGGAATCCGCATCATCAAAGACACGTTAAAAAGAATGCCCACCGCCTTCATCGAGCGCTGGAATGTGCAAAAATATTCTGAAGGCTTCCCCAACTGCTTTGCAGAAGGGCCGGTGGGAATCATGCTTAGCTGCAACAACGCCACCTGGGATTTTGTCTTAAATGTGGACGACTCCTTTACCAAAGGCTTTATCAACGGCGGACCGATCGGCTTTTCCTGTGATTTGGACAGCTGGCCTGATTCCTACAAAGAAATGTGGAAGGACCATATTGCCGAATTTAAGAAGAATCGGAATTTCTTTATGACAGCCACCGCCCGTATTTTGGTAGACAGCGACGATATTATTTCCATCGAGTATGCAGACCCCGATCTCAATCGTTGTATCGTGCAGCTGTTTACAAAGCGGAGCTATGCTTCCAAATTAACGGTCTACCCTGTGGTGGATCCCATGGGCGAATACAATGTAAACGGAGAAATCATCAGCGGGCAAGAGCTTTCCGAAAACGGACTCCTCTTTAAAGATTTAAAGGACAACTGCTGTCAAGCCATCACTCTGGTAAACACCAAAAAAGGAGAATGACAAATGAACAAAAAAGTTGCTTTGCAAATCGGTAACACCCCCCGCATGGAAGAGCTTTTCCAGGCAATGTCTGCCTGCGGCTTCCAGTATGTAGCCGTGGGTTTAGGCGATGAAACACCCCTTTTAGATGCAGGCTGGGAAAAATATGTTGCCGGCATCGAGGCGCTTCTTGAAAAATACAACCTCAAATGTGTGCAGACCCACTCGCCCTATTACTCCCTGATGCTTTCCGCAGAACACAGAACAGAGGAAATGGATACCGCCCTCCTCCGGGCAGTGAAGGCTACCAAAATGCTTGGCGCGGAAGTGTGTGCGGTGCACCCCAGAAGTGTCATCAACGACCCCGACGGCTTTGAGGACTCCATTAACAGAGCCCGTTCTTTGCAAGAGAACATCACCGCTTTTGCTCCCCTGGTAGAGCAGTGTGAGAAAGACGGCACCTACCTTGGTATTGAGAACCTGCCGAAATGGCCCAAAGACGGCACCTGGTTTTACTCCTGGATCGCAGAAGACCACCGGGACGTAATCGATGCCCTGGGAAGCAAGCACGCCGTAGCAGTTTGGGATTTCGGTCACGCAAACATGATCGAAACCGACCATGTACAGCGGATTCAAACCCTGGGCAGCCGCATCAAAGGTACCCACGTGCATAACAACAATGCCACCAACGACCAACACCTGCCGCCCTTTATCACCCCGGAAGCTTTGGGCGCCCGTCCCGTAGATTGGAAGAGCGTTCTGCCCGCCTTAAAAGCAACCGGCTACGACGGATATTTAACCCTTGAAACCATCGTCTACGACGGCTATCCCATTTTGCCCTATATCCGGTATCTGTACGAAAGCGTCTGTGAATTAGAGAACATCATGAACAAATAACAAAAAGAACCCTCCGGCAAAACCGGAGGGTCTTCCTATCCGGGCATAGCCCTTCATTCCTTTTATAATGTAACCAGCCTCTGCTGCTTACCTCTGTTTTGCTTTTAGCGGCGTTTTGCCAATGTAGCGCTTAAACAGTTTCCCAAAATAACCGTAATCATTAAAGCCTGCCCGCTCTGCCGCAAGGGTTACCGAGCAGCCCTCCTGTATAAGCTGCTGGGCATATTTTAATCGTTTTATTCGCACATAGCTTGCAATGGGCATGCCAAAATACGTATTGGATAATTTGTATAAATGATTTCGGCTGATGCTGAACATTTTGCACAGGGCATTGGTGGACAAATCTGCCGCCGGATTTTCTTCAATATACCGCCTTACTTCCAGCAGAACATTGCCGTCCTCCTCTTTAATCAGCTTGTTGACCAGAAAATAATATACGCACCGCTGCATCATTCTGGCCGCGGCGGAAATATCCTCATCGCTTTTGGCATCCAATTCCCCTAAACAGTTTCTTGCGTCCTTTCCCACAAAGCCGGCCGAATATTCGACGATTTTTTCCACATCGCTGTTCAGATTCAGAACCTGCCCCAGCATAATATAGCCCACAATAATATCGTCCATAAAGATCGGCGCAACCGCCTCGATCAAGCCGGCATGGCAATTATAAATGATCAGCTCATGGCTTTTTTGGCACAGGCGCAGGCTATTGTGGGTACATTCCCGGCACATTTCGGAAGACGTGGGATTTCTGCTCATGGCGGTACAAAAGGAGCAATCCTCGGCAGGCACCGTGGCGATCGGTGAAAAATCACTGCTTAAAACCACTGTTTTCATCTTTGTGATGTGATAAAAATCGTTTAGCACGCTTTTGATTTTTTCTGCATCGTATTCGAAATTCATTTTTGCTCCTCCGGTACGTTTTTTCCTAAAAAAGCACAAATATCACTATAACTATACCACAATTTCTTATAAAATACAAGCAGTACAAGTAAAAACAGATCATAGAAAGGGGTCATATTATGCGTGAAAACACACCGAAACTTACCTTTGCCGGTCAGGCCGGCTTTCTTTTGCAAACGACGGCCGGCTACCGAGTGGGAATCGACCTGTATTTATCCGATTGCTGCAACCGATATTTTGGATTAAAGCGGCTGATGCCCTATATTTTCAACCCTATGGATTTAAACTTAGATTTGCTGATTGCGACCCACGCCCATTACGACCACTTTGACCCGGACAGCATTCCCCTTCTGCTTGCAAACGGCAAAACAGAGCTTTTGTGCGCCTATGATTGCAAGGAAGAGGCGCAAAAACTGGGCTTGGACGAACGACGCATTACATATTTGAAAGTAACAGACAATTTTAGAAACGACCAGATTGCAATCACCGCAATGCCCTGTGACCACGGGGACGAAGCGCCTGAGGCCATTGGACTTTTGATTGAAGCAGACGGCAAGCGAATCTATATCGCCGGCGATACCTGTTACAGAGAGGATTATTTTAAAAACCCCGCGCTGTCAAAGGTGGATGTTTTCATCATGCCCATCAACGGCGCCTTCGGAAACCTGAACGAAGCAGAAGGCGCAAAGGCAGCAGGCCTTATTCAGGCCAAGTGTACCATTCCCTGCCATTTCTGGAACTTTGCCGAGCATTTCGGCCGTCCCCATCTGTTTAAACAGGAGATGGACGAAAAGTATCCGAATTTGCAATATAATCTTCTGCGCCCGGGCGAAACGGTGGAGCTATGATAAACAAAACCTTTTACAAGGACCGGCCTGCGGTGGAAATCCGATGTGACAAATTTTCCGCCCTGTTTTTGCCCCAGGACGGCGCAAAAATGGCTTCCTTCCAAACAGACACCGGAGACGAGCTTTTGGCTCAGACCGAAGGGGACCGTTATCTGCGGCTGAGTTTGGATGCCGATTATGAAAAATGCGAGTGCAGCGCCTTTGACGATATGTTTCCCACCATCGACCCCTGCGTAATAAACGGCGTGCAGTACCTTGACCACGGAGAAGTGTGCCGGCGGGAGCACCAGGTTAAGATCGAAGAAGACCGGGTCCGCTTTTCCTGCACCCTTCCCACGCTGAACATTTTCTTCCAAAAAACCGCCTACTGCGAAGCCGAAACGCTGTGCATCAAATATAGGATCGAAAACCACCGGGACGACGATTTCCCCTATCTGTGGGCAGCGCATATGCTTATGAAGGGCGAAGAGGGGGCTTATGCGGTGAGTAATTTGCCCCCCGACAAGCAGTTTGTGGACGGAAGCTTTGATGACGAAACCGCCCATATCCTGCCCCCCAGAGGCAACGATTGTTACAAATTCTATTACACCAAAGAAAAATCCCCCCTGCTCTGCGGCATCGTTTACCCAAAAAGCAAACGGCAGGTTACCCTGGAACTGGATAACGGCGTGGTGAAATATTTGGGTATTTGGATGAATCCCGGGGCGTTGAACGGAATGTACACCTTGGGTTTGGAGCCCTGTACGGCCCTTTTCGACAACCCTATAAATGCGGAAAAAGCAAATGCTGCTTCCTTCATAAAAGCCCATGACAACGTGGAATTTACCCTAAAAATATCCTACAAAAATTTATAAGGAGAACGAAAATGAAAATTACAGACATCCGCACAATGATTTTAAGACAGAATAAAATCGAAATGATCGGCGACGGCAGTCAGGACACGGTTGTTATTGTCGTTGAAACAGACGCAGGTATTTGCGGCGTAGGCGAGGTGGACTCCGCGCCTTACGTTGTCAAGACCATTATCGATACGCCCGCCTCCCACATGGCCTGCATGGGTCTGCGCGAAATCCTCATTGGAGAAGACCCGCTGGATGTGGAACGGCTATGGCGCAAAATGTACGACAAGAGCATTTATTACGGCCGCCGCAGCGCCGTGATCCACGCTATGAGCGGCATTGATATTGCCCTTTGGGACATCATCGGCAAGTACTATAACGTGCCCACCGCCAAAGCCATGGGTGGCGCCTATCGGGATAAGATCCAGGCATATTGCAGCGTTTTGATGCCGGAAACCGAAGACGAGGTTTTCCGGCTGGTGGAACAGCACCAGGGCAAGGGCTACCAGGGCTTTAAGTTCGGCTGGGGCGGTTTGGGACAGAGTTTTGAAAAAGACATTCGCCTTGTGAAGGCTGCCCGCAAAGCCATTGGTGACGACGCCCACCTGATGATCGATATTGCCATGCGCTGGACCGATGTGAAGGGCGCCATCAATACCGCAAAGGCCTTCGAAGATGAAAATGTATTCTGGATCGAGGAGCCGTTCCACCCCGATAATCTTGACGGCTACACCCGCATTAACCAAGCCACCAACGTGCATATCTCCGGCGGCGAGGAAATCGGCACCATTCATGAATTCCGTGAGCTGCTGAGCCGCGGCTGTGTGGATATCGTGCAGCCCGATTTGAGCCGTTGCGGCGGTCTTACCGTTGCCCGGAAGCTGATCGATCTGGCCGAGGAATACAACACAATCATTATCCCTCACGCATTCAAGACCAACATTCTAATGTCTGCCACCTTGCAGTATATTGCGACGCTGCCCAATGTTTGGTATCAGGAGTTCTGTGAGCAGGATACCGTTCTTCGCCAAACCCTCACCTCTCCTTTGTTCAGCATTGATTCTGAGGGATATGTCCATATTCCCCAGACGCCCGGCAACGGCATTACCTTAAACCAGGATGCGGTAGAGAGGTTCCGAGTAGTATGAAGCTGACAAAAGATTTCCGGATGGTGGCGGTAACCGTCACACCCTTTGATTCCCAGGAAAAGGTTCTGATCGAAGAAGTCAAGAAGCAGACAGAAGAAATTTGTAATTCTGAGGCAGATGCAATTTTGCCTGTTGCTTCCACCGGCGACTATGTAAAACTGGATCTTCCCGAACGTTTGGAGATTTTTCAGGCAGTTGCAGAAACAAACCGGGGCAGAAAGAAGCTGATTGCCAGCGCTTGCGATACCTCGGCGGCAAGAGTTTTGCGCACGATCCAGGCAGTTCAGAAAATGGGCTATGATGCCTGTCTTGTCTGCCCGCCCTATTATTATCCCCTTTCCCAGGCGGCGGTGTACGATTTCTTTGAAACCGTATGCCAGGGCGCAGGAGATTTTCCTGTTATCGGCTATCATGTGCCCTTTTTCACAACGGGCATTGAAATTCCTACCTTTGAAAAACTGCTGGAAATTCCCAACTTCGTAGGTATGAAGGATTCCTCAGCCGTAATGAAGCGCATTGCCCATCTTTGCCAGATCGTATCGGAAAAACGGCCGGATTTTGCCATGTTCACCGGTACCGATGACTGCCTGTTCCCCGCGCTGTGCGCCGGCTGCTTTGGCAGCATGACTGCTCTGGCTGCCACCATGCCCAAGCAAATCCGCGGCATTTACAACGCCTTTGACGCAAAGGACTTGGACAAAGCAATGCAGATCAATCAAAGCATTTTGCCCATTATTCGCCAGGCAGATTCTCTGACCTTCCCTGTGGGCTATAAGCTGCTGGCAAAAGCACAGGGTCTTAACACCTACGAAGGAGATACTCCGGAGCAAAAACCCGTGCTTGAAAACATAACGGCGATGCTGAAAAGGAGTTTTCAATGAAAGCTGTTGTTTGGAAAGGCTTATATGATTTGGATTACTGCGATGTGCCGGAGCCGGAATGCAAAGCAGGTTG
This sequence comes from Faecousia sp., assembly GCA_045589195.1. Lineage (GTDB taxonomy): Bacteria > Bacillota > Clostridia > Oscillospirales > Oscillospiraceae > Faecousia. Next base: position 30,358 of record JAZNFY010000042.1, read on the forward strand.
GGTCAAAATCAAGGTGCAGGCCGTGGGTCTGTGCGCTACAGATGTGCATATTATCTCCGGCAAATTCGAGGCCGGAAAACCGCCCCATATTTTAGGTCACGAAATCTGCGGCGATATTGTTGAGGTAGGCGCCGGCTGCGACCCCGCCAGCTTGGGAAGACGGGTCGTGGTGGAAACCTATGTAGGGTGCGGAGAATGTGAATTTTGCAAAACCGGGCGAAAGCACCTGTGTTCCGCCGGAGAAATTGGCTACCCTCCCTATGCCGGCGGCGAAGCGCAGTATGTGGTCGTGCCCGAGGGCTGCGTCCGTTTCTTAACGGACAACATTTCCTATGACGAAGGCGCAATATTGGAGGCAGTCGCCTGTCCCTTTGGCGCAGTTGTCAGCGCAGACCTTGTGCCCGGACAAACCGTCCTTGTGCTGGGCGCTGGCATTGCCGGACTTTCTTTTGTTCAGTCCGCCCTGGCACTGGGCGCAAAGCAGGTGCTTTGTGCCGTACGCAACGACGCCAAGGCAAGCCTGGTAAAAAAATACGGCGCAACGGTAATTGACTTGCGCAGTCAATGTCTGCACAGCGCCGTACTGGACGCAACCAACGGGCTGGGTGTGGATCTGGCCATTGATGCCGCAGGCACGCCGGCAACGATCCGCCAATGCTTTGAAAACGTAAAAAGCGGCGGCAAGGTGATGCTTTACGGCATTCCCGCCAAAGACGCTGTTGCAGCGCTTCCTGTGCTTGACTGTATTTTGCGGCAAATCACGGTTTGCGGTTATACCGGCAACGAAAAAGCTTGGGATCGGTTGATCCAATTGGTGTCAGAAGGCAAAATCAAGGTTCGGGATATGGTTTCAAAAACCATGCCCCTTTCCAAAATCCGGGACGCGGTTGCCTTGCTGGAAAGCGGCGATAAATCCATTATCAAAATTGCGCTGCACCCTTGGGAGGACTAAAATGATAGACTTTGAAAACCTGGAAACAAAAGTTTTGCGCCAATTCCAAGGGGGAAACGGGGATATTCAGGCAAAAATTTACGCGGATGATTTAAACCGGATCATTAAAAGCACCTACGCCCCCGGCGTATCCACCGGCTATCACTGTCACGATACCTCCTCTGAAATCCTGTTTGTTTTGTCCGGCAGCTGTAAAGTGATCCACAACGGCAAAGAGGAACGGCTGACCGCCGGAATGTGCCACTATTGCAAAAAGGGTGACTCCCACGCAGTGCTCAACGACGCAGATGAGATGCTGGTAATGTACGCGGTTGTTTGCAGCCAGTGACCCATAGCCGCCTTTCCCTTTTTATCCAAAATGCACCGGTCGTGCCGGTGGTATACACCCAGCTGCTGACCTGACTAGGAGAACCGTTACCGCGCTGCAACAGCTGCAAAGAAGAAAGCTGTGCTTGTTGTACGCCGTGTCGCGGAATGCGATATAATAGAACAACGGTGCTTCAAGGCCACATAAATGCTAGGTTTTTCACTGTTTTTATGCCCAAAAATTTTCGTAAAAGTCGGCAACTTTGACCGATACATAGCAAAAGCGAGGGGAAATTCCCCTCGCTTTTAACATTAAACCTTTTTGTAGAAATAGATCTTTGAGGAGCGTTTTTCTTTCATTTCTATCATGAGCCCATCTTCACATAATTCGTTGCCGCTAACAATGATTTCACAGTTGCTGTCAGCATCGGTAAAAATATAATTACAAGTTTTATCTATATTATGTAGATTGAATTTTGCAATATGGTAAGGCGATTTCTCACGGCGGAAGACCTGAACAATACCGTCGTTTTGTTCGGGCCTGTCAAACTGTGCTGCACACCAGACATCCTTACGGTCGCTTACTTCTGTGAGCGGATAGAAATCCTCGCTCATAAATGGACGAACTGTTAAATATTCTTCAAGCATATTTTTCAACCATATCACTTTTTCGGGATCATCGCCGAAAGATTCTCGCTGACTAAAAGTATAATTTGTGGTAAGGGCCAGACTATAAGAACTTCTGAAACGATAGGTATCATAAATTCTGCCACAGCCTGTTCCCGAAAACGGCATCCACGTATTAAACGATAAGTTGTGACATTGCAAACCTTCAGGCAAAATGTTTGCAGGACATTGATAGTCGCTCCTCCAAAGAGGAATACTACGGCGTAAAGTTTCAACGTCGATTCGACGACCGCCCGATGCACAGTTGTCAATAATAAGATTTGGAAATTTTTCAAGCAATGCATCCCAAAGGCGATACATTCCCATAATATGCTTTATTTCGGTTATGCCTTTTCTGTCCTCGGCGTCATTTTTACGCCAATAAGGTAATGGTGACATATTGAAATCCTGACGGTAGCAGTCGATACCGATATCCTCTATAAGCTTTGCAAGGATGTCAAAGCAGTAACTCCAAGCTTCGTCATTGCCCAAATCAAGCAAACAAGCATTATTATTTTCATCTTCCGGAAAAATAACGTATTCGGGATGTGAAGTGGTTATCGGCGTACCTCTGTTCACACGCTCGGGTTCAACCCAAAGCAGAAACTTCATTCCGTTTGCGTGTGCAGCATTGGAAACACCTCTTAGTCTGCCGGGGTGTATCAGAGGGCTTACCTGCCAGTCTCCCGTATGCAGCCACCAATCTCCCTCGTATTCGTCAGGGGTTGGCTTAGTATCCCCTCCGTACCAACCGGCATCCATCCAGATGTATTCAAAGGGGAGATGGTTTTCCTTAATGGTTTCAATACGTGCAAGCACCGACGATGTCTCCATACCGCCCCAGACACCTGCACAGAGAGGTCCTTGCTTATTGCGACCGTTTTTGCCAATAAGCGAATAATGCTCTTTAATAAGCCGTCTCCACTTGTTTTGGGACTGTACAACGGTTCCTTCATACGGCATAAGCAGAAAGGAAGAGGTGCGTATTTTTTCTCCAGGTAATAGCCTAAAGTACGTATCTTCAATTTTTGTTTTGATAATAATATTATCCGGTGTACGTTCCAAATAGCAGTTCCATTGCCCTGTCCAGCCAATAGCGAAAATATATCCTTTGCCATCTTTGTGTATGTTGAAAAACGGAGCATTTCGCTCGCTTGAACGACCTCCTGAAGCAGCAAAAAACTTGCTTGTCCCCACCTCAAGCTGCCCGTCGAAACGATTATTATTCTTACGGTCGGGAAATGAAGCAAATTCATCAAAACTCCATGTCGAACCGATAGGAGCATATACCGCGGTTACATCCCCAAATTCCGGTTGATAAGCCGACACGTTACGCGGTTCTTCATGAGAAAGCGGAAGAGAAACGCAGGCATCGAAAAGCTCCGATATTATTTCGGTGGGCTTATCCGATGTGTTTTCAAACCAGTTTACCCATTCGTATGCGTCGCCGTGCGTTGTTGCAATATTTGTTATTTTGAGTCCGTCGGCAAAAGAATATACCGTTGTAAGCTCTTTTTCTCGTTCGGTTTGCATAATTTCACATTCAAGCTTTGAGAAGGGTGTTTTGCCATATAAAAAGTCAAAGCGTTGGCTGTTTTTTAAAAAATTCATGTTTTGTTCCTCCTATAACTATTATAAAAATAAAAGTGTTCCTGCAAAGCATAATGCAATGCCGATAATCTGATGAAGAGAAAGCTTTTCCTTAAAGAACACCTTTCCTGATAAAGCGGAAAAGATAATGCTACCGCCTGTGACAACGGGATACAACACGGTGGCGGGCAGTTCCTTTGCACCGAAGAGCTGAAGCGTATACGAAACACCGCCGATCAGCGCCGAGCCGACAACAATAAAGACCGTATTTTTCGAGGAAAAAGAAAGCTTACCTTTGCTTTTGTAAAGCAGAAGTGCTACAGAGCTGAAAATGAATTTTCCTATTCCCGAATACATAACAAAGGCTGTACTGCTTACGGGGTTAAAGGTGGTATTGATCTGATGGCATTTTGATATAATGCTAACAAAGCCATTCAAAATGAATACGCTCAAGCAAAGCAAAAAGAAGGATACCTTCAGTTTAAATTTTGTTTTGTTCGATAGAATGAAGGCAAAAAGAATAATCAATACCCCGATGATTCTCAGCGCGGTCAGCGGCTCGTTTAAAAAGAGAACTCCGAATAGATAGGGTAAAAGCATACCGCCACTCATCAGAAATAAAGAATATACCGCCATGCCGTTGCCTTTTAAGATCTTGAAACCCAAGATAACGTAGAGGATACCGAAAAGCGCCATTAAAAAAGCAAGAACAATCGAAAACAGAGAAAATTCCGCCTTAAAGCCCGAAAGTGCAAAGAATATAAGCGCTGTAAAAAGTCCGTTTAAGGCATTGAATTTAAGTCCTGCACTTATATCCACCCCTTCCCCGGCCTGATATTTCTTTTGAAGAGCAAAGTCGAAGCCCAATAAAATAGTAGCGATAATTACAAGCACATAATCCATTTTCATTCACCCAACAACATAATATCAAATATAATTCAACATTTATATTGTTTTATCACCTAAAAATATGATATAATCACCAAAGGGGTGATTGCTATTAAAAGTATAAATTTTTCATTACCTAAGATGTCTCAAGTAGATTTTTCAATAAATTATATAGATATTGATGCAACTTCTTCGCTAAATCAAAACGAAACACATATTCATAAAGAGTGCGAAATCTATATTAATCTAAGCGGTGATGTGTTCTTTGAGGTTGAAAACCGCCTATACCCAGTATCACGTGGGAGTGTTATTATTACTCGCCCTTTTGAATATCATCATTGTATTTATCGTTCTAACGCGCGCCACGAACACTTTTGGATCACTTTTTCTGCCGAAGAAAATGAAGATTTGTTTAAGATGTTTTTCGGAAGAGAAAAAGGGGAAAATAATCTGATAATTCTTGATGAAGAACAACTGAAAGAATGTTGTTTTGTGCTGAACGATCTGTTAAAAAAAGAGTCCGATTTGATTTCGCGCAGAATCGGATTTTTGCAACTGCTGCGTATTCTAAGGAATGGCGAGTACAAAAGCAGCATCAATGATATAGAAAAAATGCCGCAAGACGTGATAATGGCTCTTAAGTTTATGGATGATCATTTAGTCGAGGATTTTGACATTAAAATTCTTTCCATTTTCTGCAATGTCAGCGTAAATACACTCGAACGGCATTTTAAAGAGGAACTTGGCGTCACGCCTTTTGCGATGCTGAGAAAAAAGCGCCTGGTTGCCTCTATGGAAATTCTCAGAAACGGCGAATCGGTCACAGTGGCGGCACTTAAAAGCGGATTTTCAGACTATTCCAACTACATTCAGCTTTTTCGCAAACAATTTGGCTTTACACCCCTACAGTATAAAAAGAAATTTGAAATGAAATAAAGGTTCATCGCAGTATAATTTCCCTTTAATCACAAATACTAACATCATGATTTGAAATTTAAGGAGAAATGTATATATGAAAGCAACTGGTGTCGTCCCTTGGGTGGATGACCTCGGGCGTATTGTGATTCCCAAAGAAATCAGAAGAACCCTCCGCATAAGGGAGGGTGACCCCTTGCTTACAACATTGACACCAATCGACAGCTTTTGCATGGCGATACATAGCCTTGCGCAAAGAATAACAGCGGAGTGAAACTCACTCCGCCGTTAGTTTTTATTTTACCAAATACTCAAATCCTAATATAATAACGCCCAACAGCACCAATACAGCGCCAACGGCTCTGTTTAATGTTTCGGGCTTTGCTTTGTTTGCAAATACTGCCGCGATCCGTGCCCACATAAAGGTAAACAGAATGCACAGCACCATAATCAGAAGATTGGGCCTGTCCCCAAAGGAAAAGTGGGAAATTGAGCCGGTCAGTGCAGTAAAGGTCATAATAAATACGCTGGTGCCTACGGCGGTCTTTAGCTCATATCCCAGCACAGATGTGAGAATGAGGAGCATCATCATACCTCCGCCGGCGCCTACAAAGCCGCAGATGAAGCCGATAAAAATACCGCAAAGAATCGAACCTGCAATTTTCCTCTTTTTGCTGACGGCCTCCATTTCCTTCTTGGTAGTCATAACCGGCTTTGCAATAAACTTGATGCCCAAAATCAGTGTCATAAAGGTGCTGAAGCCGCCCATAGTTTGGGCCGGGACAACACTGGAAACATAGCTTCCCACAACTGTGAACAGCAAGACCATAGCCATCATAAGCAAGCCGTTTTTGATGTCCAGATTTTTATTTTTCCCATAGGTAAAGGCTGAAACCGCGCTTGCCAGCACATCAGAGGCAAGGGCAATCCCCACTGCAGTGTAGGGTTCTATCTCAAGGAAAGTAATCAGCATTGGGCTTATAACGGCGGCGGCGCTCATGCCTGCAAAACCGGTCCCGAGTCCTGCGCCCATACCTGCGAAAAAAGTTACGAGAAAAACGATCCAAATATTCAAAAGATCACCTCGATAGAGCATTATACCACAACGTACCCAAAAAGTAAATCCGTCAGTATAATCTCCTGTCTTTTACAGATACTAACAGCGTAATTTGTAAAAAGGAGAAAGATATACTATGAAAGCCACAGGCATTGTACGCCGTGTTGAGGAATGTGTTATTATAGGACAAAAGTCGAAAAAACCGTATAATTTCACTGTTTCTTGTTGAGCTCAATTTGCATAAATAGAATATATACATAGTAAAGCGGAGCAAATTTGCTCCGCTTTTTGCTATGTTTTATGCCATTTTTTCTTGTACTGATAAGGCGTGATTTTGTAATAATGTTTGAAAAGTTCTATAAAATAAGAATTGTCATTATAACCGACACTTGTTCCCGCCGTTAGTACTGATTTTCCCTCTTGCAGCATTTGAGCCGCTAATACAAGTTTTTTCTTCCTTATATACTCCAAGGGTGTCATATCAAGCGCTTCCTTGAATCTTCGCTCAAGGGTGCTTTGGCTGATATATAATGCTTTTGCAATATCTGTAATGGTAATTTCTTCATGAATGTAGCAATCGATATAATCCATTATTTTGTATAGATCTTGCGGCAATACTGATTTCGCAGATATTGCGTTTTTGCTTTGTTTGAGTATTGCAAAAAGTCTAAAAAAAGCATATATTTTTTCTTCGTTTGTTAGAGAACGATGTTGTAATGCGTAACATAAATCTATTAATTCTTCACGCAAATCACCTTGAGGAGAAATATAGTTTTCGCGAAATCCGTCTTTTAAAAAATCTAAAATATCCTTGTTTTTTTGGCAATCAAAAAGAATCCAAAACAGCTTATGCGGAGCATCACTTCTGTAAACACAGTGATGATATTCTCCAGGTCGGGCAATAATAACATCTCCGTGTTTCAAATCATATAAATTGTTTTCTACCAAAAAAGATACGTCGCCCGAAAGATTGATGTACAACTCAAATTCACTGTGCGTATGAAGCCCGATCTCATGGGTGTGGATGCTTCGATTTGTTTCTGTAAGTTTGATTTGGATATCAAAATCATTGAGAGCCGGTATATTCAATTTTGTGATTTTACCGCTATACAACACACACCACTCCTTTTTGACGATTTTACCATATTTTTTGACTAAAAGTCAAGAGAAACCGATGTTATGATATGGTATATTTGATACAAGAAAAAACACCGTTTTATAAATTTTATTACAAATTTAAACAGTTTTAATAAGTAATGGTAAGGAATTGGAAATTATATGACAACGGCATTTTTAATTTTATCAATATGTTCTGTAGTTTTACAAAATGGAATTTTTAACTCTGTGTGTAAAAAACACTTAAAAACAAACGATGATATTTATAAATTTAATATATTTGTTTATGCTGTTTGCATTTTGATTTTTGGAATTTTGACACTCAACGAAAGCATTTCCTTATATACTGTTTTATTAGGTGTGCTTTTTGGTGTTGTAACGGCATTAAGTAACTTGTATAAAATGTTGGCATTATCAAAAGGACCTATGCATATAACATTGCTTATAACAACATCTTCAATGATTATACCCACTTTATCAGGTGTTTTCTTTGGTGAAAAATTCAGTTTATTTAAGATATTATTAGTACTTATTCTTATTTATTTTATCTATCTTTCTATTGGTAAAAGTAAGGAAGGTAAAATAAATAAATCTTGGGGTATATATTGTCTTTTGGCTTTCATACTTATGGGAAGTATAGGTATTATACAAAAAATCCATCAAACATCTTCACACAAATCTGAAATTAGTGGTTTTCTATTTGTTTCCTTTTTTATTTCACTAATCATTAGTGGTTTGAGAGTAAAAGATAAAAAGAATTTTAAAGATAAAAAAAATTTAATACCATTGGCTATGATTTGCGGTGTATGTACCTTTACTATGAATTTCTTAAATTTGAAATTATCAGGACTTTTGCCAAGCCAATTGTTTTTTCCGCTTGTAAACGGAAGTGCTATCGTTTTGAGTTCGGTAATGTCGGCTGTATTGTTCAAGGAGCGCCTTTCAAAAAGGCAAACGGTGGGACTTATAGGCGGAATATTATCCCTAATTGGAATATGCATAGTACCATAAGGAGACAACCGTATTATGATTCATACAGTAACGGGAGCTATAAATAAAACCGATTTAGGTAAAGTTTTAATACATGAACATATTAGCTGTTCCTCGATTTCTTTCAGTAATGCATTTGGTAAAAAATGGCTTGATAAAACTAAACTTAAAAAATTAGCTTGTGAAACACTTGAACAAACGAATCAAAAATACAATCTTGGCTTAATGGTTGACGGAACACCTATAGACCTTGGCAGAGACGCAACACTTTTAAAAGAGGTTTCGGAGCTTTCAGGTGTGAAAATTGTAGCTTCTACGGGATTTTATTATTTACAAAGCATAGAGGTTTTTAATAATAGCCCACAAGAACTTGCAGAATGGCTTATAAAAGAATGTAAAAACGGAATTAACGGCACAGATATTAAGCCCGGAATTTTAAAATGTGCTACAGGCAATATGGGAATAACAGAAGATAATCTCAAAAAATTATCTGCGATGGGAATTATTCAAAAGGAAACAGGTTTACCGCTTTATGTTCACTGTGAGCACAAAGAAGATATTGCATTTAAACAATTAGAAATATTACTCAAAAACGGCGCTAACATAGATAAAATAATTATTGGGCATACTGCAATTCGTCCGGATGCAGATTATTTGGAAAGCATTTTAAAGACAGGGTGTTATATTTGTATGGATCAATGTCATTGCTATCCACACAATTTAAACACTATTGCAGAAACATTAGTCAACCTGTGCCAAAAAGGATATTCAGATAAAATTCTGTTATCTAACGATTATTGTATACATAGTGATTTTTGCAACAGTAAAACGAATGGTTTACACTTAAGCTCTTCACATCATACAGAGGGATTAGGCTATATTTTTGATTTGCAATATAAAGGATATATAGCAATGGGTGGAAATGAAGAGGATTGGAATACAATGCTTTACAAAAATCCCATTGATATTTTAGATATTAAATAGCATACAGGCAGGGTATAATTATCGTGTTGTGGTGCATTGAAAATTTAAAAAATAACATAAAAGGTGAAAAGCAATGAAAAAAGAGTTCAGTTTTAATTACGGAGATAAACAGTTTGTTTTTTCAGCAGAAAATAATGCTGTTTATGCGTTGGGAAAAGACATTACCGTTGAGGTAATATGCAAGAATTACCCCGAATTTGATGCCTCTTATTG
>JAZNFY010000043.1:0-15095 GCA_045589195.1 Faecousia sp.
GAATTTTTCCCATTGTTTCGGTTTGTTCTTCATTATGTGCCTCCTTCCCAACATTCTCAAAATGTGCCTTGAGACGGCAAAGGTCCGCTGCATAGGCAGTGGACCTTTGTAGTATTTCCTTATTCGGCAGAAATCAAATAATAATACACCGGCTGACCACCGTTGATCAAATTCACATCTGCATCGGGGCAAACCGCCATAAACAAGTCTGCGGTTTTCTGCGCCTGTTTCTCTGTAATATCCGAGCCGTAGTAAATAGTTATATACTCCTTGCCCGAATCCCGAACCTTCTCTGCCAGACTTTTCAGCAGCACCTTGATATCTCTGCCTGTACCGAACAGAGCGCTGCCGAACATGGCCAGATAGTCACCTTCGTGAATGATATATCCATCAAAATCCGAATTTCTGGCAGCATAGGTTACCTGCATGGTATCCACCACAGCCAACGCCTCAGTCATGGCTTCCACATTCTCTTCATTGGTCCCCTCGGGGTTGAAGCTGAGCATTGCGGTAACGCCCTGGGGAATGGTCTTACTGGGAATCACGATCACATTCTTGGGGGTCAGCGCATTAACCTGCTCCGCCGCCATGATAATATTCTTATTATTCGGCAGCACGTACACCGTTTCCGCGGGAACAGTATTGACCACTTCCAGAATATCCTGGGTGCTGGGGTTCATGGTCTGACCGCCGGATACCAAGCCGTCCACGCCCAAATTTCGGAACACATCCGCGATACCATCGCCCACACAAACGGAAACCACGCCGATGGGCTTTTCCGGCTCAGCAATCTTGGGCGCAAGCTCCTTCTCGCTCATCACCTTTTCCGTATGCTGCAAGCGCATATTCTCGATTTTCACGGTGACAAACGAACCATACTCAATAGCCTCGTGGAGGGCCTTGCCCGGGTCATTGGTATGCACATGGACCTTTATAATCTCCTCGTCATCCACCAGTACCAGACTGTCACCCAGGCTGGATAGGAATTGCCGCAGCTTCTCCGGGTCGTTCTGATTCTCCCGAGAGATAATAAACTCAGTGCAGTAGGTGAAGGTAATATCCTCCGTATTAAAATCGGAGAAATCTGCCTGCTCCTTCGCCTCGGTCTCCACGCCCTCGGGAACTACCACATCCTCACCCCGGAGCGCAAGCAGCATCGCTTCCAGCGCTACCAGCCAGCCCTTACCACCGGCATCCACCACGCCCGCCTTTTTCAGCACCGGGTTCTGATTCACCGTATTGGCAAGCGCGACCTTCGCCTCTTCAATAGCCGCCTCATGAACAAACTCAAAATAGTTATTCTCTCTGGCTGCCTGCTGAGCCTTAGCCGCCGCCAGACGGGCAACCGTAAGGATCGTGCCTTCCGCCGGCTTCATAACCGCCTTATAGGCAGCATCCACGCCCTCTTGCAGGGCATCTGCCCACAGAACGCCGTCACAGCTCTCGCAGCCCTTTAACTTTCTGGAAATGCCTCTAAACAGCAGAGACAAAATTACACCGGAATTGCCTCTTGCGCCACGAAGCATGGCAGAAGCGGCAGTAGCGGCAGCCTTGTCCAGAGTAGGATCTTCCACCTTGCGAAGATCTGCTGCGGCAGCGTGAATGGTCATGGACATATTGGTACCCGTATCACCGTCGGGCACAGGGAACACATTCAATTCGTTAAGCGCCTGCTTATTGATCTCAATAGCGGCGGACGCATTGATAACCAGCCGTCGAAAATCGGCGCCGTTTATGGTCTGTCTCAATTCTCTGTACCTCCGAAATCAACCGATCATCATGGAATCGATGTATACGTTTACGGCACGCACCTGAGTGCCGGTTTGCTTTGTGACCACATAACGAACTTCGGAAATGATAGAAGCGCCCACAGCATTGAGATTCACGCCGTTATCCACCATAATGTGCAGATCAATGGACACAGAATCGTCCTCGTGGAAGGTCACCTGCACGCCCTTGGACATGGATTCCCGGCGAAGCAGATGATACACGCCATCTTTTACAGAACGGGCAGCCATGCCCTTCACTCCAAAACAGTTGGTGGCGGCGATTCCCGCAATATCGGAATAAACGCCAACCGCAACGTTCACAGAGCCGCTTTCATTGTTTTGACGGATCATAAGTCAAACCTCCTGAAAATGTAAAATTCATGGTACTGCCGGTTTTTACACCATGCTCTCTTCCCAGCAATCGGGAGCCGTCAGGTCCATCATTCTGACCACCGTGGGTGCCACATTGGCAAGGCCGAATGCACCGTCCTTCACTTCCCAAACCCGATCCCGGTCATAAATAATGAAAGGAACGGCATTCAGAGAATGGGCGGTACGTACAGAGGTCTTACCCTTCTTGGTCTCGGTCATTTGGTCGGCATTGCCATGGTCAGCGGTGATAAGTACAGTATAACCATACTGATCTGCCGCATCCAAGATGGCGCGAAGGCCGTTATCCACACATTCCATGGCGTACACCACCGCGTCCATGACGCCGGTATGACCAACCATATCGCCATTGGGGAAATTGCAGCGCAGGAAGCCAAACTCCTTGGATGCCATGGCGGCGACCATCTTTTCGGTGATCTCCCTGCTCTTCATGGCAGGTGCCTGCTCGAAGGGAATCACGTCAGAGGGGATTTCCTCATAAACTTCCAGCTCCTCACAGACCTTGCCGGAGCGATTGCCGTTCCAGAAGTAGGTCACGTGGCCGTATTTCTGAGTCTCGGACACCGCATATTCCCGGATCCCCGCCTGACACAGCACTTCCGTCAGCGTATTGGTGATCACCGGAGGCTGCACCAAGTAATTTTCCGGGATATTCAGGTCGCCATCATATTGCAGCATACCCGCAAAGGCTACGCCGGTATAATTGCCCCGGTCAAATTTATCAAAATCCTTCCGATCAAAAGCAAGAGAAATTTCCTGCGCCCGGTCACCCCGGAAATTAAAGAGAATCACACTGTCGCCATTTTCGATTCTTGCCACCGGCTCACCGTCTCTTGCTACAACAAATGCAGGCAGATCCTGATCGATGACACCGGTTTCTGCCCGGTAGGTCTCAATGGCAGCCGTGGCGGAATCAAATTGTCTGCCCAAGCCCTGCACATGAGTCTGCCAGCCCTTTTCCACCATTGCCCAGTTGGCTTCGTACCGGTCCATGGTCACCTGCATACGGCCGCCGCCGGAAGCGATGGCATAGTCATAACCCTCCGTATTCAGCTCGGAAAGAACCTCTTCCAGCATAGAAACATATTCCAGCGCGGAAGTGGCGGGCACATCCCGGCCATCCAGCAAAATGTGGCAGTATGCGCGCTTTACGCCCTCTGCCTTTGCCCCGCGAAGCAGAGCAATCAGATGATGAATGTTGGAATGTACATTGCCGTCGGACAGCAGGCCAATGAAATGCATAGCCTTGCCGGAGGTATTCTTCACTAAGTTCTTCCAAGTCTCGCTGGCGAACAGCACACCGTTTTCGATGGACTCGCCAACCAGCTTTGCGCCTTGGGAATAAACCTGGCCGCAGCCCAGCGCATTATGTCCTACCTCGGAGTTGCCCATATCCTCATCGCTGGGCAGACCGACGGCTGTTCCGTGGGCTTTCAGGTAAGTATGAGGACACTCAGCAAGCAAACGGTCAAGCGTAGGAGTCTTTGCTACGGCAACCGCATCACCGCTGCCGCCATCGCCCTTACCCACGCCGTCCATGATTACCAAAACAATGGGTTTTTTCATATATCTTTAACCTCCAACCGAATGAATCGGCAAATTACAGTCTTTTACATATAGTATTTTACTACATTTGGGCGCAAGATACAAGCCATTTTTTATTCTTTTACATTTGTGCCAAAAAAATCCCCGGAGGCGGACAATTTTCGTCTAAACCTCCGGGAAATATTGCAATTTTAACAAAATTTATACTAATTCATGGTTCCTTCCGCCCGCTGGAACAGATCACCGATTCGCTCCCGCAGCGCCATTGCCTCGGGTGTATCGGCTGTTCCTGCGGTATCCACCCAGGCGGCAGAAGCGGCTTGGGCATCTTTCAGCGTTTGCAGATCCATGGATAAATTCGCAACCCGGAACACCGGCAAACCGGACTGCCGGGAACCGAAAAAGTCACCGGGACCACGCAGTTGCAAATCCTCCTCGGCAATCCGGAAACCGTCGGTGGTCTTGCACAGCGCTTTTAATCGCTGCAACGTATCCGGCTGAGAGCTGTGGGAGGTCAAAATGCAGTAGCTCTTCCCCGAACCTCTGCCCACTCTGCCCCGAAGCTGATGCAGCTGAGAAAGTCCAAAGCGGTCTGCGTCCTCGATAACCATCAAGGTAGCATTGGGCACATCCACGCCCACCTCAATCACCGTGGTCGCCACCAACACATCCGCCTCACCCCGGGCAAAAGCAGCCATAGCAGCTTCCTTTTCGCTGCCTTTCATCTGGCCGTGCAGCAGTGCGATCCGCAGCTCCGGAAATACGGTTTTTTGCAATGTTTCCGCCCAAACTGTGGCCGCTTTGATGTCCAGCTGGTCATTTTCCTCCACTGCCGGGCAAACGATGAAGCATTGATGCCCCAGCTGAACCTGTTTGCGGATAAAGGCATTGATCCTGGCTCGGTAGCTCTCGTCCACCAGGAAGGTATCCACCGGCTCTCTGCCGGGTGGCAGATCCCGGATCACCGATACATCAAGATCGCCATACATGATCAGCGCCAAGGTTCTGGGAATTGGCGTTGCAGACATGACCAAAAAATGGGGATCTTGACCCTTTGCCGACAGCCGGGAGCGCTGAGCAACGCCAAAGCGGTGCTGCTCGTCGGTCACCACAAGCCCCAACCGGACAAACTGAGTGGCATCAGAAAGCAACGCATGGGTACCCACGACAAAGTCCACCTGTCCGAGGGCAATCTTTTCCCGGGTCTCCCGCTTTTGTTTGGGCGTCATAGAACCGGTGATCAGCGCCATTTTCACGCCCATGGGAGCAAAAAGTCCAACCAGGGACTGATAATGCTGCTCCGCCAGAATTTCCGTGGGCGCCATCAGTGCCGCCTGATCACCGTTTTTCACCGCGGCATACACCGCCGCTGCCGCCACCATGGTCTTGCCGCTGCCCACATCGCCCTGCACCAGCCGGTTCATAGGTGCGCCGGAACGAAAATCCGAAAGGATTTCTGCCACCGCCTCCCGTTGTCCTCCGGTAAGGGTAAAGGGGAGCGCATCGTAAAACGGCTGCAAGTCAAGATTTCCGTACGGCTCTGTTTTCTTCTCTGTCCGGGATGCCCGCATAAGGGCAAGGCCCGCAGAAAACACAAAGAACTCTTCAAAGATCAGCCGTTTTTTTGCCATTTCTGCTTCCGCCATAGATGCAGGCTCATGAATGGCAAAATACGCCCGATCTGCGCTCAAAATGTCATATTTGCGCCGCACTTCCTCCGGCAGGATCTCCGCCGGGGGATCGCAGATGCTCAGCGCCTGGCGCACCGCTTTAAGCATAGCCGCGTTGGAAAGGCCGGCGGTAAGCGGGTAAATAGGAAGCACCCGCCGGGTGGTCACCGGAGTAGAATCCAGCGCCTCGAACACAGGATTCGTCATGCTGTATCCAATAAAATCCCCGGATACAGCGCCGTAAAAAATATACTCCTCCCCATAGCGCAGCGCCTCTGCTGCATACTTATTATTAAAGAACGTCACATTCAGCCGAGCGGTATGGTCGGCGATTTGTACCTTCGTCAGATCCAGCCCCTTACGCACATGGGTGGTTCTGGGCGTATTCATCACCGTAGCCCGGAAGCAGGCGCTTACGTCCACCTCCAACTTGCTGATGGTAGTCAGCCGGGTTCTATCCTCATACCCCCTGGGGAAATGGCAGATGAGATCACGCAGAGTAAAAATATTTAAATTGGCAAACCGCTTTGCCATGGTAGGGCCTACACCTTTTAATACGGTAACCGGGTCAGATAATCTTGCCATGATCTCACCTCCTTTTTTTATTATAACACACACATTTTGATTTTTCCAGAAAAATGAAAAAACTCCCTGCCGAGAAACTCGGAAGGGAGATATTTTCAGAGAAATCAAGCCAGCTTGTTCAGTTTCAGAGTCATGCTGCTCTTCTTCCGTGCAGCATTATTCTTGTGCAGAAGACCCTTCAACACAGCCTGGTCCACGGACTTGACAGCCTGCTTGTAAGCACCCTCAGCAACCGCCTTGTCGCCGGTTTCCAGAGCGGCCTCGAACTTCTTCAGGTTCGTTTTCAGCTCGGACTTGTCAGCCTTGTTCTTCTCATAAGCAATCTTAGAACGAATAACATCCTTCTTAGAGGACTTAATGTTGGGCATTGGGTTACACCTCCTGTTCGCCAAAGTTATTCATACAGATAAGCATTATAACCCCCTTTTTCCATAAAATCAATACCCTTTTGCAAAATTTTTACGGTTTTTCTCCGATTTTTTCTTCCTTTTCCCAATGAAAAAATACAGTTTTGCACTTTCTGTCATTTGTCAAGACCAATTTTTTGCTCCTTAAAAATGCCATGGGCAAAAACACAAGGGGCGAAAAAGTGGGAAATTTGTCAAAGCGCGTCGCTTTTCATTATGTCAACCAATAAAAATCTTTCCTCCCTTTTCTCTTTTTTATGTTGCCTGTGGAAAAACCTGTGGATAATGTGGAAAACTCACGCAAATCCAAGCCGTTTTCACTTTTTGTTCACAAAAACGCATTTCAGCTTTTTTGGAAAAATCCAACTTTTTACTTCTTTTCCAGATTATAAAACCGCGTTACGGAAACAATTTGCACTGCAAAAATTTTTTCGTTTTTTACGAAAAAAGTTAGAGTTTTCTCTTATTGTGACCCTGTAAAATCTGCCCTGCGCCGAGAGCCCGGCAAAATTTTTGTGAAAATCATACAAAACCAAAAGAAGTATCATTTCCCGCCAAACGGAAATACTGGTAGCAATAAAAAACACAGGAGGCTCACCATGCAGGGAAAAGTTGAGATCTGCGGTGTGAACACCGCCCGGTTAAAAACTCTGTCCCATGAGCAAATGGACGAATTGCTGATCAAGGCCAAAGCCGGTGACGAGCAAGCGCGAAACGCATTGATCGAAGGAAATTTAAGATTGGTACTGAGCGTGATCCAGCGTTTTGACAAGCGGGGCGAAAATCCCGACGATCTTTTTCAGGTGGGCTGCATTGGGCTGATGAAAGCCATTGCAAATTTTGACCCCACCAAGCAAGTCCGTTTTTCCACTTACGGCGTTCCCATGATCGCCGGAGAAGTGCGGCGCTATTTAAGAGATAACAGCGTCATTCGGGTCTCCCGCTCCATTCGGGACATCGCCTACCGGGTACTCCAATGCAAGGAGCAAATGATGGCCTCTCTCGGCAGAGAACCCACCCTGGAAGAAATCTCCGGAGAATTATCCCTTCCCACAGAAGATGTCAGTGAAGCCCTGGACGCAGTATGTGCCCCCATCAGTCTGTATGATCCGGTATATGCCGACGGCAACGATCCTCTGACCGTGATGGATCAAGTCCGGGATACCAAAAATAACGAAAACCACTGGATGGAGCATATCACCCTGCAAAACGCATTTCAAAATCTCAACAGCCGGGAGAAGCAGATTCTTTCCCTGCGTTTTTACGACGGTAAAACCCAAATGGAAGTAGCCGGAACTTTGGGAATTTCCCAGGCGCAGGTCTCCCGCCTGGAAAAAGGGGCCATCTCTGCCATGCGGAAATCCGTAAGTATCTCCTAAATTGAAGCCGCCCCGGCGCAATGCCGGGGCGGCTTTATGTTATTCATCACACTCATCGGGAATGGGCGTCACCACCGGTGTTCCGTCCCGATTCAGCAGCGGTGTCAGTCCACCGGCGTACCCGGCTGCATGAAACAAATAGTTTACACCGGTCTTTCGGTCAACCCAGATTTCATTGCTGCCCAGTACCCCATCGGAATAGGTCTTTACAAACCGCTTCTGCTCCGCCATATTACTACTCCTTCACGCCCTCAGTCAAGCCGTTTGCCAGGCCCACCAGACCCTGCAATTCGCTGGGAATGATGATCTTCGTGGCCTTGCCGTCGGCAATCTTCTGCATGGCCTCAATGGCCTTGAGCTTAATAACCTGGTCGTTGGGTGCTTTCTGATTTAAAAGTTCCAGAGAATCCGCCATGGCTTTCTGAACCGCCATGATTGCCTGAGCTTCGCCATCGGCCCGCAAAATCGCAGCCTGCTGCTCTGCCTCAGCCTGCAAGATAGCCGCTTTCTTCTCCGCATCTGCTTTCAAAATAGCAGATTCCCGTTCGCCCTCGGCAATCAAAATTGCAGACTTTTTCTGACCCTCTGCCTGCAAGATCGCCTGACGGCGGTCACGCTCTGCCTTCATCTGCTTTTCCATGGAGCTCTGGATATCCGCAGGAGGCAGAATATTCTTCAATTCCACCCGGTTGACCTTAATGCCCCAGGGATCGGTGGCTTCGTCCAAAATAGCGCGCATCTTGGTATTGATAATATCACGGCTGGTCAGAGTCTGATCCAATTCCAGGTCGCCGATGATGTTACGAAGGGTGGTGGCGGTCAGTGTTTCCATAGCAGCCATGGGCTGTTCCACACCGTAGGCATACAGCTTGGGATCGGTGATCTGGAAATACACCACCGTATCGATCTGCATGGTAACATTATCCTTGGTGATAACCGGCTGAGGGGGATAATCCAGCACCTGCTCTTTCAAGGAGACCCGACGGGCGACCCGATCGATAAACGGGATCTTAAAATGCAGACCTACGCCCCATACTGCCTGAAACGCACCCAGGCGCTCAATGACATAAGCCCGGGACTGCTGCACCACCACAATGTTCTTGATCACCACAAGAAGCAAAACTACGACTACGATACCTACATACAAAAATTCCATTTACCGTACCTCCATTTTTAATTATTTAACATTTACTGTTTCGGAAACAGGGGTAACATACACCTTAACGCCCTCAATCTTATCCACCCGGACCAGAGTGCCCTCGGTAATACAGGAACCGTCCGTACTCCGGGCTGTCCACTCCATGCCGTTCAGCTTTACCTGTCCCCGGGCTTGCAGATTATCGATGGCGGCGGTCACATAACCCTTCGCGCCGATGACCGAATCCACATTGGTTCTGGTGCGATGGGGATTGAACATCTTTTTTGTTACAGGCCAGAGCAGCACCAGCAAACCTATGGAAATCGAGAAAAATACCACAAGCTGCAACCAGAGCCACCCGTGCAACATGCTGACCACCGCGGCAGCAAGAGCGCCGGCGGCAAACCAGATGGACACCAGATGAATAGCGCAAACTCCCTCGATCACCAAGAAAACAGCCATCAGCGCAAGCCAAATCCATGCATCCATTTTTCATTCTCCTTTCTTGCTGAAAAGTTCATAATTATTTTAACAAAAAAAGTGCAAATAGTCAATGAATGATATGTAAACAATCCCCTGTTTACCACGCTTTCCCAAAGCTTTTTTACTCTTCTGGCTCCAATGAATTATCCAAACGCAAAAAACACCCCGGATTATGCAAATATGCTTGACAATCGGCCGTTTCACAGGTAAAATATTTTTGGTATAGTGTGCGCTGCACCGGAGCGTCTATTCGGACAGCGTTTCATGGATAACCGGCAAATGCCGGAGTTTGGTATTGCGCCTCATGGCGTTTCATTTGTATATAACTTCATTCCGCCCCGGCGGATCATATTGCAAATTACACACATGGGGATCATTGCGACAACCTCTTGGCATTGCCATTCATTTTATATGAAGGAGGTGCGCTGAGAAATTATGGAATTGCAATTAGCGATCATTTTGATCGTTGTTGGCACGGCAGTGGGTATTGCCGTAGGTTTCGGTTTCGGTAATGTATACCGAAAGAAATTTGCCGAACGGGAAATCGGTTCTGCCGAGGCAGAGGCTACCCGTTTGATCAACGAAGCCATTCGCAGCGGTGAAAGCCGAAAGAAAGAAATCCTGCTGGAAGCCAAGGACGAAATCCATAGATCTCGCACAGAGTACGAAAAAGAAGTCAAAGAACGCCGGGCGGAGCTGAGCAAGCAAGAGCGCCGTCTGCAACAAAAGGAAGAAACTCTGGATAAGAAGGCCGAAAACTTCGAAAAAAAAGAAGAGGAAATGGCCCGCCGTCTGGAAGAGGTCGCCAAGGTCAAGGAAGAGACCGAGGCGGTCAAGAAGGCCCATCTTGCCACCCTGGAAAAGCTCTCCGGGCTGACCCAGGAGCAGGCCAAGCAGTTCCTGCTGAAAACTGTGGAAGAGGACATCCGTCACGACACGGCTATGAAGATCAAGCAGATCGAGCAGGAAATGAAAGACGAAGCCGACGAAAAGGCACGGGAAATCCTGTCCATCGCCATTCAACGCTGCGCTGCCGACCACGCTGCGGAATCCACCGTTTCCGTGGTTGCCCTGCCCAACGATGAAATGAAGGGCCGCATCATCGGCCGCGAGGGTCGAAATATCCGTACGCTGGAAACCATTACCGGCGTAGACCTGATCATCGATGATACCCCCGAAGCCATTACCGTCAGCAGCTTTGACCCGGTGCGCCGGGAAATTGCCCGTCTGGCACTGGAAAAACTCATTGCCGACGGCCGTATTCACCCCACCCGTATTGAGGACATGGTAGAAAAGGCCCGCAAAGACGTGGACCGCACCATTCGCGAAGAAGGCGAACGGGCCTGCTACGAAACCGGCGTGCACAATCTCAACCCCGAGCTGGTTAAGGTTCTCGGCCGTCAAAAGTACCGCACTTCCTACGGTCAGAACGTGCTGAATCACTCCATTGAAGTTTCCCACATTGCCGGCCTGATGGCCTCCGAACTGGGTGTGGACGCTGCCCTTGCCAAGCGCGCTGGTCTGCTCCACGACCTGGGTAAGTCCATTGACCACGAAGTGGAAGGCAGCCATGTGCAGCTGGGTGCTGACCTTGCCAGAAAATACAAAGAAAATCCCGCTGTTGTCAACGCCATTGAGGCGCACCACGGCGACGTAGAGCCTAAATCCATCATTGCGGTTCTGGTTCAGGCGGCTGACGCAGTCAGCGCTGCCCGTCCCGGCGCCCGCCGTGAGAACGTGGAAAACTATATCCGCCGCCTGCAAAAGCTGGAAGAGCTCACCGGCTCCTACCCCGGCGTGGAAAAGGCATTTGCCATTCAGGCGGGCCGCGAGGTCCGTATCATGGTCAAGCCGGAGGTGGTCACCGAAGACAATATGATCCTCCTTGCCCGGGATGTGGCAAAGAAGATCGAATCCGAGCTGGAATATCCCGGCCAGATCAAAGTCAACGTGATCCGGGAGACCAAAGCGGTAGAATACGCCAAGTAAAACAATTTTGCCCCGACCTTTTCGGTCGGGGCAATTCATTTTTACTTCTTTTTCAGATAATGCACACAAACAAACAGCAGGCACGCCCAGGCAAACAGGCTCAATACCCAAACCCGGCTGGCGATCATCGGCACGGAAGCAAAAATCAGCAGCACATGCAGCAAATATCCCATGGCTGAATTTGCCTGCAAAAAGGCAAAATTGAGCAAGATCACCGCCAAAGTCAGTGCCAGAGAAGCAATGCTCAGATTTCGGATCAGCCGGAGCACCTCATCGCGCTCTCTGGGAACGGCCCAGACAATCAGCCGCACAGGCGGCACAAAAAACAGGCACGACGCCAAAAGCATCAAGCCCGTGGCCAGACCCTCCGTTTCCGGAACAAAACCCAGCCCGGCACACAGCACATAAAGCGCCGCCCAATAACCGTACATTTTCTTCTTCATGGTCATTCTCCCCTTTTTACCTTCCGGTTTTTTGATTATACTCCAAATGCCGGACCTTGACAAGGAAAAAATACTGGACAGCACCGGATTATTTTGCTATAATTTAGTAAATACTAAGAGGAAAGGAAGCTGTTTCAATTATGAAATGTCCTTTTTGCGGAGATCAGGAAAGCAAAGTGGTGGATTCCCGCCACAATGAAGACGGCAACTCCATCCGCCGTCGTCGGGAGTGCATTACCTGCCAGCGCCGTTTCACCACTTATGAATACGTAGAAAGTCTACCCATTATCGTGGTCAAACGGGACGGTACCCGCCAGAGCTTTGACCGCAACAAGATCCTCAACGCCATGGTCCGCGCCTTTGACAAGCGGAAAGTGGAAATGTCCGATCTGGAACGGATCACCACCGAGATTGAGCAGGCCATTCAGAATACCCTGGAACGGGAAGTTTCCACCGATAAAATCGGTGAAATGGTCATGGAACGGATTAAATCCATCGACGAAGTGGCCTATATCCGCTTTGCTTCCGTCTACCGCCGCTTCCAGGACGTGGGCAGCTTCGTCCACGAGATCAATCAGTTCCTGGAAAAGAAGTAAGGAGTAACCCATGAATCTTGACGCATTAAAAGTCCTTTTTGAGGATTTTGATATTGCCGCTTTCCTACCGGAGCTTACGGCATTTATGGGCTGGATTGAGCTGATCCTGCGGCTGATTGTAATGGCAACGCCGCTGCTTCTGCTGTTTTTTGGCCTGCTTTATCTGCTGGCGCCCCCCAAGGAAGCCAATTACGGCCTTGGCTACCGGTGCTGGTGGGGCATGTCCAGTTTGGACGCATGGCAGTATACCCAGCGGATCGCAGGGCTCATCTGGACCGCTCTGGGCGTGGTGCTGACCATTGTCATGGCCCTGATCTGCAACGCTTTCCGGCGTATGGAGCCCATGGACATGGTGTGGACCGCAGCCGGATGCATGTTCTGGGAGCTGGGTCTGACTGTGGCTTCCTGCATTGCCATCAACGTTCTTGTGATCCTGAAATTTGACAAAGACGGTTTCCGTCGGGAAAAGGAATAAACTTTCCGGAGCAGATTTTCTGCTCCGGTTCTTTTTTTATACCCACGAACATAAACTGTACCAAAAATGCAGGGGGTATGATTATGGGTTATCGTGTCACAGATCTGCACTGCAAAGAGGTTATCTGCGTCTGCGACGGCAGACGACTGGGTTTTGTAACGGACGTGGAGGTGGAGACCCCCTCGGGACAGGTGGTTGCCATTATCGTGCCCGGGCCGTGCCGGCTCTTTGGCGTCCTAAACGGGCGGGATGAATTTATCATTCCCTGGCATTGCATCAAACGCATCGGGCCGGACATTATCCTTGTGGATATGAAGCCGGATGCCTGCCGGCACCCCAGAAAATCACCGCTGTGGTTTTTAGGCTGAAAAGTAAGAATATTTTTATAAAAATTTGGAAAAAATACTTGCAAAATGCAATTCAATCGGATATAATATCCCGGCATGGGCATGCCCATGACAATTTTAACGCCACACACCCGGTGATCGGCAGCCCCCGTGCCCTGTATTCAGGGCGGGCTTCCCGAGATGAACGGGGTGGAGGAAAAAACAAAAGGAGATTTGAAAAATGGCAGTCGTATCTATGAAACAACTCTTGGAGGCCGGCGTACACTTCGGTCACCAAACCCGTCGCTGGAACCCCAAAATGGCTCCCTACATCTACACCGAGCGTAACGGCATCTACATCATCGATCTGCAAAAGACCGTGAAGAAGCTGGAAGAAGCTTACACCTTCGTGCGCGACATCGCCGCCAACGACGGCAGCGTCCTGTTCGTCGGTACCAAGAAGCAGGCTCAGGATGCCATCAAGGAAGAAGCCATCCGTTGCGGCGGTTACTATGTCAACGCCCGCTGGCTGGGCGGTATGCTCACCAACTTCCGCACCATGCGCAGCCGTATCGAGCGTCTGGCTCAGTTGAAGAAGATGGAAGAGGACGGCACTTTCGCAATGCTGCCCAAGAAGGAAGTCATCAAGCACCAGGGTGAGATCGAAAAGCTGGAAAAATACCTGGGCGGCGTTAAGGAAATGAAGAAGATCCCCGCTGCTCTGTTTATCGTTGACCCCCGCAAGGAGCGCAACGCTATTGCCGAAGCCCGCAAGCTGAACATTCCCATCGTGGCCATCGTGGACACCAACTGCGATCCCGATGAGATCGATTACGTGATCCCCGGCAACGATGACGCCATCCGCGCCATCCGCCTGATCGCTGCCGCTATGGCAAGCGCCGTCATCGAAGGCCGCCAGGGCGAGGACGCTGTTGCTCAGGTCGTTGAGACCGAGGAAGCTGTCGAAGCTGTGGAAGCTGTCGAGGCTGAATAATTCAAAGGAGGATACTACAATGGCATTTACTGCACTGGATGTTAAGAAGCTCCGTGAAATGACCAACGTCGGCATGATGGACTGCAAAGCTGCTCTGACCGCTACCGACGGTGATATGGACAAGGCTGTGGACTGGCTTCGTGAAAAGGGTCTGGCCAAGGCCGCCAAGAAGGCTGACCGCATCGCCGCTGAGGGCGTTGCCTATGCTACCGTGGTAAACGGCGTGGGTGTTGTCATCGAGGTCAACTCCGAGACCGACTTTGCCGCCAAGACCGATGCATTCCTGGATCTGGTCAAGAATCTGGCCGAAGTGGTTGCCACCGCTAACCCCGCTGACGTGGAGGCCCTGAAAGCCGCCAAGTATCCGAACTCCGACCTGACCGTTACTGAGATCATGCAGGAGAAGGTCATGTCCATCGGCGAGAATATGCAGATCCGCCGTTTTGCCCGCTTTGCTGAGAACACCTCCGTTGCCTATGTGCACGCCGGCGGTTCCCACGGCGTTCTGGTAAATCTGGCTGTGGAAGGCGGCATCGACGCAACCGAGATCGGCAAGAACGTTGCAATGCAGATCGCTGCTATGAAGGCCAAGTACTGGGATAAATCCCAGGTTCCCCAGGAAGATGTTGCCAAGGAGCTGGCTGTTCAGGTCTCCATCATGGACAATGATCCCAAGATGGCTTCCAAGCCCGCTGAGGTAAAGGAAAAGATCGCTCAGGGCAAGATGGCCGCTTTCTATAAGGAAATGTGCCTGTTGCAGCAGGAATTCGTCCGCTCCGACCTGTTTAAGGGCGATGTGGCCGGCTACATTGCTGACGCTGCCAAGGAGCTGGGCGGCAAGGTTACCTTCGTTGACGCTATTCACTATATCAAGGGTGAAGGTATTGAGAAGAAGGAAGAGAACTT
>JAZNFY010000044.1:0-32931 GCA_045589195.1 Faecousia sp.
AATTCCATTCAGTCTCCCGCAGAATCCGGAGAAATGAGTGGCCGCCTTGCGGCGCTGCTGCAAAACTATTTAGACCCCAACGGTGTCATCGGCCCGGAAACCTTCCACAGTCTGATCCGCAAAGCCGCCCATTTTCTGGAATTTGCTTTGCTGGGTCTGTTCGTTGGCGGCTTTTCCGGCAATTTGGGCAAACTTCGGCTGCGCCGTTATGTGGCGCTTCCCATGCTTTTGACCCTCTCCACCGCCGTGGCAGATGAGCTTTTACAGCTGTTTGCCCAGCGGGGCAGCTCCGTTGCGGATGTGGCGCTGGACTATGCCGGCGCGTTGTTTGGCCTTGGCTTTATGGCACTGCTGAGCCTTCTCTTCCGCCGCAGACATTAAGTACATAAAACACCCCTTGCCCATTGGCAAGGGGTGTTCCTTTTGCATATCAGCCCACCTCGGACAGTTCCACCTTCATATCCTTCTTGGGGATCAGGAAACGGGGAATGGCAAAAAGCCCCGCAATACAAATCACGCAAAACAAGTTACTCAACGGATTATCGTGATTCAAAATAACCTGCCGGGAGATTGCCACGATCAGCACTTCCAGGGTGTTTGCCGGAGTCATGTCCACCAACATGCGAACAAATTCCAAACCAACCACGATGGTCAGAATATTGTGCAGAAAATAATTCATAGAGTCAAAATATCCCGCCTGGGTAAACATCTTATAAATCTCCACACCCAGCATGCCCACCAAAACAACGAGGGTCAGCACAGCAATGATAAACTCCAAAACGTGCAAAATTTTGCGGATAACACATTCGATCTTCTTGTGCATCATAACACTCCTCTCCTGTAATGGTTCTATTATACAGGAAAGCTGCCCCGTTGAAAAGTAAAATTTTTCTTTTCTTAATTATTTCTTAAACGCCTTGACTTTGTATCCGAAAAAGAGTAAAACTAAGAGGATTTTGTAGAAAAACAGGAGATATTATTATGAAATGGGGATTCTTTGGCCCGGTACATATCGCCTCGCTGATCCTGGCGATGGCAATTATAGTAGGACTTTACTTCCTTTTGAAGCGCCGTTCCAAAAAAACGCAGTTGATCACCCTGGGTATCTTGTCCTTTTCCGGCGTGTTTGCCATTGTTTATAATCTGCTGACCCACGAAAACCCCATCTATTACCTGCCCCTGCACCTTTGCTCCCTGAACGCCATGGCGCTGCCCTTTGCGGTGCTCACCCGAAACAAGACCGTTTGCAATCTGCTGCTGGTCTGGTCTCTGGGCGCGCTGATCGCGCTGGTGCTGAATTTTGCCATGGTAAACGTGGAGATTTTAAGTGACGACTTCGCGGTATACTACTTCCCCCACATTATGGAATTCGGTATCCCGATTCTTCTTTTCAAGCTGGGTCTGGCGAAAAAAGACCCCAAATGCATTGTTTCCACCGTAAGTATCTCCATGGGAGTCTACACGCTGGCGCATTTTGTCAACACCTTTATCAATAACGGCAACTTTTTGGACTCCGACGGGGACAAGGTGTTCATTAACTATATGTTCTCGGTCAATTCTCAGGAAAACGCCCTCACCGCCTTCTTCTACCAGGTCATTCCGGTGGAATACTGGTATATGTACATGGCTGTTCCGGTGCTGGTCATCTACCTTTGCATCGTGTACCTGCCCCAATTCCTGGCTGCCCGGAAAGCCCGACAAGCCGCATAAAAAAAGAGACTGGCTCAGCCAGTCTCTTTTTCTTTACAGTTCTTCCGCGTGAATGACGCCTTCCAGCTTCCGGATTTTTTCCAGAAAAACCATATGGTCAATGCGCTTATCCGCCTTCAAGGTCACGATCAGCGCCCGCACACCGTCTTCATCCACATCCCGGCGCTCTAACTGCATACCGGTGATCTCCACCTTCTGCTCCCGGATCTGCTTCATCACATCGCCAATGCCCAGACTCTCCGAGATTTCCAGATACAGTTCCAAGAAACGGGCTTTCCGATGAATCCGATTGTCAAACCGCTGCAACACGGTCAGCACAAAGAACACCGCAAAACCGGCCACCACCGCAGCCTCATAGAAACCGACGCCCAGAGCAAGGCCCACGCCGGCCGCCGCCCAAAGACCCGCCGCCGTTGTCAAACCCTTGATCTGATTGTGCTTGGTAACCACAATCGTGCCCGCGCCCAGGAAACCGATGCCGCTGACCACCTGCGCACCCAGACGCATAGGGTCACCGGTCTTCGTTACCTGAAACAGGTATTGGTTGGTTAACATAATTAAGCACGCGCCCACGCAGACCAACATATATGTACGCAGTCCGGCAGGGCGATTTTTCATTCCGCGCTCCAAACCGATGATGCCGCCGAAAACCACGGCCACTACGATCCGGAGGATCACCGCCAAGTACGTAACTTCACGAAGCTCCATAAAATCCCTCCTCTTTTTTATCGGTATAGTCTATACGCAGTTACCCGGAAAGTCAACCTCCCGGATGGATTTTCTTCATTTTAAACAAATTTCCCCCGGCAATTTTGTCAAAATTGCCGGGGTGTATTCGTTTATTTCAACAATTCCTGGAAAACCGGTAAGCTGCGCTGGATCTGATCATAGCTAACGCAATAACAAAGGCGGAAATACCCCGGACAGCCAAACCCGTCACCGGGAACCACCAACAGATCCTTTCCCTTGGCCTTTTCCGAAAAGGCCACCGCATCACCGCCGGGAGCTTTCACAAACAGATAAAATGCGCCCCGGGGCTTTGCCACCGTGTAGCCCATTTCTGTCAAGCCCTCATAAAGTGCCCGGCGATTCCGGTCATAGCTCTCCAAATCCGGCCGCAAATGCACGCACCGGGCAATCACCTTCTGCCAAAGAGACGGTGCGCAAACATGGCCCATGCTTCTTGCCGCGCCCGCCACCGCCGCGTATATTTCCCGGCTGTCCGCCGCCGCTTCCGGCACATACACATAGCCGATCCGCTCGCCGGGCAGGGAAAGGGACTTGGAGTAGGAATAGCAAACGATGGTATTTTCGTAAAGCTTGGGCACAAAGGGCACAATAGCGCCATCGTACACCAGTTCCCGGTAGGGTTCATCGGAAATCAGATAAATGGGGTGACCGAACTGCTCGCTCTTTTCCCGGAGCAGCGTTGCCAAGGAAACCAGCGTTTCCTCGGTGTACACCACGCCGGAAGGGTTATTGGGGGAGTTGATGATCACTGCCTGGGTCTTCTCCGTCAGCATTTCTGCCACCCGGGGCAGCAAAATCTGAAACTCCGGCACATCCGGGGGAACCACCCGGAACACACCCCCCGCCGCCTCTGCAAACACCTTATATTCCGGAAAATAGGGCGCAATGGCCAGAAATTCACCGCCGGGAACAGCCAACGCCCGCAATACCGCCGCCAATTCCGGGGCAGCGCCGCAGCCTAAAAACAAATTTTCCGGCTTAACACCTGCATCATAACGCAGGTTCAGGTCATCGGCAATGGCCTTCCGGGCGCCCAGGTCTCCGGCAGCGGAAGTATAGCCGTGAACCAAAAGCGTGTCCGTATCGTAAAGCACCGAACGAATCGCCTCGTCCACCTCCGGGGGAGAAGGAATTGAGGGATTGCCAAGACTGTAATCCAGCACATTTTCCGCGCCCACCACCGCAGCGCGGCTGCGGCCGTACTCAAAAAGCTCCCGGATGCAGGAGCGCTGGGCGCCAAGCTGATACGCATCGGAATTAAACATAATGTTCCTCCTTATAAGTACAACGGCTTCACCGGATCAAAGCCCTGAGGTTTGTAGGTCACAGACCCAATGGGCTTTCCGTCCACACCGTACTTTGGGTTAAAGCCAAACAAGTTTACATAACACAACAAATCGTCTTTTTCCAATTCCATTTGCTCCATCACCGCCACGGTCGCCAGCACATCGTCCACCGCGCGGTGAGAGTTTTGCACTTTCCCGGCAAGCCCATAAACCTCAATGGCGTTGCAAAGCTTGTGGGGATAACTGTGCCGGTCTTTGTACACCGTCAAAAGATCCAGCTTGTCTTTTCCTTTCAAAACCAGCGGATCGCCGCTTCTTAAAAGCAAATAATACAGAAAACTCAGGTCAAAATGGGCATTGTAGGCCAAAAGCAGCGTATTTCCTTCAAACATTTGGCCAATATCCCGGCAGACCTGCTCCTTGGGAATGCCCCGCTGCCGAATATCCTCGTCCGTAATGCCCGTAAGCTCCTGAATCTTCGGCGGCACCGAATTGCCGGGGGAGAGGGTAATCAGTTCGTCATACTCCCGCACCACCGCCGCCGAATCTCCCTGCTTTTCCACCACCACCGCGGCAAATTCAATGATCTCATCCCGGGAAAACTGCAAACCGGTAGTCTCCGTATCAAACAGTACCAGCCGGTCATATTTTTCGAAAAATTGCGAAAAAGCCATTATCTTTCTCCTTTTGCCAAGGTAAGCGCCCGGCGAAACTTGCTCTTTTGCTCCTCGACCAGCCCAAAGCGCAGCTGCAACCGGACTCCATAAGCGATCAGCGCCGCCCACGAGCCCTCTTTCAGCTCCAACTCTGCCTCGCACAGGGGCAGTTCCTTTCCGCCGCCCAGCAGCACGCCCAGATCCAGCGCCAGCTCCGCAACGAAGCATTCTTCCCGAATCAGTGCCGCCCGACGGGTAAACCGCGCCCCGCAAACGGGCACCACACCCGCAGCCGTCCACTCAACCAGCGGTTGCGGGCACCCAAGTTTACATAACACAGGAATTGCCTGTTCCACACAATCCGCTTCCGTCTCCCATTCGCCCCGAACGCCCTTTTCTTCCGGCGTTTTTACGGTGCAGACCGCTTTTCCGTTCTCCAAACGCCGCCGCAGGGTAATGTGACGGCTGGATAACGCCCTGTCTGGGGTGTCGTAATAAGTGGTTTCCATGGAAATTTCGGTGAAATTCTCATATTCCGCCGCCAGCGCAGCCAACTTTTCCAGATCTGCCCGGAATTTCAGCTCCCGTTCCTGACCCATGGCTTACTCCTGGTTGCGCTTTTTCATCAGCTCCCGCATCCGGATACTGTGATCCAGTTGCCGCTTGCGGATCCGCAGACTCTTGGGGGTACATTCCAGCAGCTCGTCGTCTGCCAAAAATTCCAGATTCTGCTCCAAGGAGAAGATCCGAGGGGTCGTCAGCCGCAGCGCCTCATCCGAACCGGAAGCGCGCATATTGGTCAGCTGCTTTTTCTTGCACACGTTCACCGTCATATCTTCATTCCGGCTGCAAATGCCCACCACCATACCGGCATAAACCGGTGTTCCGGGGCCAATAAACAAGCTGCCCCGCTCCTGGGCCGCATGCAAACCGTAAGTCACCGCCTCACCGGTCTCAAAAGCGATCAGGCTGCCCACCTGACGGCGCTCGATCTCGCCCTTCATGGGCGCATAAGTTTCCAGGACGCTGCTCATGATGCCCTCGCCCCGGGTATCGGTCAAAAATTCACTCCGATAGCCAAAAAGGCCCCGGGAGGGAACTAAAAATTCCAAACGGTAACGGCTGCCCATGGGGGTCATGGACAGAAGATCGCCCTTGCGGCGTCCCATTTTTTCAATCACCGCGCCCATGCATTCCTCGGGCACATCCGCCACCATCCGTTCAATGGGCTCGCACACCTTCCCGTCGATGACCTTGGTAAGCACCCTGGGGGTGGACACGGAAAACTCAAAGCCTTCCCGGCGCATGGTCTCCATGAGAATGGAAAGGTGCATTTCGCCACGACCCGCCACGTTAAAGGCATCGGTGCCCTGCTCGGTTACGTGCAGGGAAACATCCTTTAACAATTCCTTTTCCAGCCGGTCACGAAGATTCCGGGAGGTGACAAACTTGCCCTCCTTGCCCGCAAACGGCGAATCGTTCACCGCAAAGGTCATCTCGATGGTAGGATCGGAGATCTTCACAAAGGGTAGCGGCTCGGGATTATCGGGCGCACAAATGGTGCGTCCAATGGTGATATCCGCCATACCGGACAACGCCACAATTTCACCGGCGGACGCCTCCTGAATGGGCTTTTTGCCCAGTCCGTCATAGGCATACAAGGCAACCACCTTGCTCTTTTGGCGCAAAGATTCGTCATGATAGTCGCAGATCATAACCTCCTGGTTGACCCGGATCGTTCCCCGCTCCACGCGGCCCACAGCAATTCTGCCCACATATTCATTGTAGTCGATGGAAGAAACCAGCAACTGCAAGGGGGCGTTCTCGTCACCCTGGGGCGCAGGAATATAGTTGACCACCGTCTCAAAAAGAGGCACCAGATCCGTGCCCACCTCATCAGGGCTGTACGCCGCCGTACCCTGTCTGCCGGAGCAGAACACGGTAGGGGAATTAAACTGCTCGTCCGTGGCATTTAAGTCCAGCAGCAGCTCCAACACCTCGTCCATAACCTCGGCGATCCGGGCGTCGGGTTTGTCGATCTTATTCACCGCCACAATCACCTTGTGGCCCAGTTCCAGCGCCTTTTGCAGCACAAAACGGGTCTGGGGCATGGGGCCCTCTGCCGCATCCACCAGCAAAATGACGCCGTTGACCATTTTTAAAATCCGTTCCACCTCGCCGCCGAAATCCGCGTGACCCGGGGTGTCCACGATGTTGATTTTCACGTCTTTATAATAAATCGACGTATTTTTCGCAAGAATGGTAATGCCCCGCTCTTTCTCCAAATCGCCGGAATCCATCACCCGCTCAGTGGTAGCCTGATTTTCCCGGTAAATGCCGCCCTGTTTCAGCATTTCATCTACCAGAGTGGTTTTGCCGTGGTCTACGTGGGCGATGATGGCAATATTGCGAATTTTGTCTTGTCCTGCCATAAAAAAGACCCCTTTGTCAATTTCTTTTCTTAACCTAAAAAATATAGCACAAAAAACCGGAGATTTCAATATTTTTACCCAGGATTGCAGAAAAAAGTACCTGCAAAGCAGGTACTTTTTATTATTGATCCAATTCCCGCACCAGCATGGGGGTAAAGGGCGCTTTTCCGAAGAGGGAAACAAACCGCGCGCATTTCACCAAAAAGGCGTAATAAACGTTCTTTTTGCATCCAAAAAGGGTCTCTAAGTTGCCCTGTCCCTTGGATAAAATCACGTCCGCGCTCTCAAAAGCCTGCCTTGCCTCGCGGCCCAACAGATCCAGCTGTGTTCCTGCCACAGTATTGCCGTTGTCGATCACCGGGAAGGGGATTCCCACGGCAACCGCGTCCTCCCGGGTGGCGTCGTTTTGGGCCGGACCGCCCCGGACGCAGAACGTTATGTCAACCTGTGGATATACCTCAGCAATTTTCTCCGCCAGGATCCGGTCAAAACCGATCTCGCCGGCATTGTCTGTCAGATAAAGCAGCGTTTTCGCGCCATGCAGATCCCGGCGCAGCTGCTCGTAAGTGTGCGCCGGCAGTTCCATCTGGCCCGCCTGGCTCAGCATTTGATCCAGCTTTTCAAAGCTTACCTGCTCCCGAAGGGCGGAAAAATCGATGTAATTACCCAAAATCGCGCATTGAAGCGCCGCCAAAAGGGGATCTTCCGCCTTTTCCACCCAGGCCCGGATGCCATCCATCCGTTCCAGCACGAAACGGTTCGACTGTTCTTTCTTTTCCTTATAGGGGTCCAGGCCGGTGTGGTAATGCTTATGAAGCAGCGCCGTTGTCCCCGGTCCGAACCAGGGCGCACTGACCCCCTCCGGAGCAGAAGCATAAAGGCCCATCAGCTCCTTGGCAAAGGCCGCCGCCTGTTCCTGAGTGCCCAAAGCAAGGGCTTTTTCCACATATTTTTCAAAATGACACAAATAGCACTCGGTGGTCATTCCCGTACTCATAAACCAAGCTCACTTTCCAGCAGCATTTGCGACAACTTTCGGACTCTTTCACCGGGAAGACTGTTCTCCCAGCGAAGCTCGCCCGGGCCATCGTAGAGAAGCCCCGCCTCTGTCAGTCGGCGGCAGGTTTCCCGGGCCGTGCCCTCGCCGCCGTCCAGCAGCGGCACATTTTCTCCCACGATCTTGCGAATCGTCTGGGCAGCAAAGGGATAATGGGTGCAGCCCAGCACCAGCGCATCCAAATTTTCTCTCACTGGCTCCAAAATCGGGCGCAAAAGCGCCTCTGCCTCCGGCGAATTGGCCTTGCCCTGCTCCACCAGCGCCGCAAGCCCCGGGGCAGGGAGGGAGATCACATTACATTCCCGGGCGCAATTTTCCACCAGCAGACGGAATTTTTCCTCCCGGAGGGTTACCTGGGTGGCCAGAACGCCGATATTTCCCCCGGGAAAGTTCCGGGCAGCCAACTTTACCGCCGGCTCGATGCCCACGATGATCATGTCCGGGTACGCCTGCCGCAACATTGCAAGCGCCGCCGCGCCGGCCGTATTGCAAGCCACCACCAGAGCCTTGACGCCCTGATTCATCAGCCGCTGCGCCGCAGTCATAGCCAAACTGCGAACCTCATCGGTGGTTTTGCTGCCATAGGGGGCATTGGCAGAGTCGCCAAAATACAAAAAACGCTCCTGGGGCAGCATCCGGGTCAAATGACGCAGCACGCTGATACCGCCCACGCCGGAATCATATACGGCAATATAATCCTCTTTGCGATTCACTGCATCACCGCCTTTTCTTTCTTTTAACATGGTAGCACATTCCCGCCGGGGTTTCAATGGTTTTGCGTAAAAAAGGGGCGTTCCCGAAGGAACGCCCGCCAAAAACGCTTTACTTTGTGCCGAAGATCCGGTCGCCCGCATCGCCCAGACCGGGAACGATGTAAGCATGCTCATTGAGCTTTTCATCCAATGCGGCAAGATAAACCTCCACATCCGGGTGCGCCGCCTGCACTGCGCTGACACCCTCGGGGCAGCCGATGATGTTCATCATGACAATGTGCTTGCAGCCGTGCTTTTTCAGAAAATCAATGGCCGCAATGGCGCTGCCGCCGGTGGCCAGCATGGGATCCACCACGAAAACCACACGGTTGCCGATATCCTCAGGCAGCTTGCAATAATATTCCACAGGCAAATGGGTCTCGGGATCCCGGTAAAGGCCGATATGGCCGATCTTTGCAGAGGGGATCAGGTCCACCATGGAGTCCACCATGCCCAAACCGGCCCGGAGCACCGGCACGATGGCCAGCTTCTTGCCCGCCAGCATACGGCACTTTGCCTGGGCGATGGGTGTCTGGATCATCACTTCCTCGGTGGGCAGATTCCGGGTTGCCTCATAGCACATCAGACCGGAGATCTCGCTGACCAATTCGCGGAATTCCTTAACGCTGGTGGTCTTCTTCCGCAGCAGCGCCAGCTTGTGCTGGATAAGCGGATGATCCAATACATGTACATTTGCCATAATTATCTCTCTCCTTTTTATTTCTGATCCCGGGCAAGCTTTTCCCTCTCTGCCTGGGATAATCTTAAATAGTTAGGCGTCAGGCGCTCCGGATCACCGGCTTCGCCCCGGCGAATCTGCTCCATTGCCGCCAGAGCAACGCCCACCGCCCGCTGATGACGGCGGTGCTCCGGGGGAAGTACCAGACCGGAAACCGCACCATTTAGCTTATTATAGCACAAAACACTTCCGTCGCCAACCAAAAAAATCGGTTCCTGTAAATTTTTCAGTTCTTCTTCCAATTCCCCTAGACTGATGGCCCGGTCGGGTGACCGCCGCTCCATCACGCCCTGGTTTACATAAAACAAAGCATTGTATACCTGATCCCGTCGGGCGTCCATCACCGGGCACACGTACCCATGGGTCACGCCCAGTCCCAGAGCCATGGCTTCCAGGGTGGAAACGCCGTAGAGGGGCAGCTCAGCGCCCCAGGCAAAGCCTTTGGCCGCCGCTGCGCCGATCCGCACGCCGGTAAAGGAACCGGGGCCGTTGGCGACCGCCACCGCGTCCACCTGGGAAACCCCGCAGCCACATTGCCGAAGCAATTCTTCCGCCATGACCATCAGGGTCTGACTGTGGGTGAGCCCCGTATTCTGATACTGTTCGCCCAAAAGCGTGCCGTCCCGGTAAAGGGCCACCGACGCCGCTTTCGCTGAGGTTTCAAAGGCCAAGAGCAGCAACGCTTTCTCCTCCTTCAACAGTGATTTTTCGGCACTCATCACCGCATTTTTCAATGGTGATCACAACGGCGTCTTCCATGGCGTCCGCCACGTTTTCGCTCCACTCCACGGCGCAGATGCCGCCCCGTTCCAGATAGTCCTCCCAGCCGATATCCCACAATTCGTCAGCCCCGGCAAGCCGGTACATATCAAAATGAAACAGGGGAACCCGGCCCCCCAGATATTCATTGACGATGGTGTAAGTTGGACTGGTCACCGGCTCAGAATAGCCCAGACCCCGGGCCAAGCCCCGGGTAAAGGCGGTTTTGCCTGCTCCAAGGCCGCCCCGGTAGGCCAAAACCGTACCGGCAGGCAAAATCTTGCCCAATTTTTCTCCCAACGCCTCCGTCTCAGCAGGGGAGTAGCTCATAAATTCCATAAAACGTTCCTTTCAAAGCCTTCTCCACAAAGAAGAAGCCTTTATTGGCTGTTTTTCAGCTTTTCTGCCTGATTGGCGGTGGCAAGGGCATCGATGATCTCGTCCAGCGCGCCGTCCATCACCGCGTCGATTTTATAAACCGTCAAACCGACCCGGTGCTCCGTCACACGACCCTGGGGGAAATTATAGGTGCGGATCCGCTCGTTTCGCATACCGGTACCCACCTGGCTGCGGCGCATGCCCGTCACCTGGGAGTTCAGCTTTTCCTGCTCGATCTCGTAAAGCTTGCTGACCAGCATTCTCATACATTTTTCCCGGTTTTGCAGCTGACTGCGCTCTTCCTGGCAAGCCACCACGATGCCCGAGGGCTTATGGATCAGCCGCACCGCGGAGGAAGTCTTGTTCACGTGCTGACCGCCGGCGCCGGAGGCTCTGAACACCTGCATTTCGATATCTGCCGGGTCGATGGTCACGTCCACCTCTTCCATTTCCGGCAAAACCGCCACCGTTGCCGTGGAGGTATGCACCCGTCCGCCGGATTCCGTCTCCGGTACCCGCTGCACCCGATGCACACCGGACTCATACTTCATGCGGGAGTACGCGCCCCGGCCGTTAATGATAAAATCCGCCTCTTTGACGCCGCCCAGCTCCGTTTCGTTGTAGTTCATCAGCTCCACGGACCAGCCCTTTTGGGCCGCGTACATGGAGTACATGCGAAACAGACTGTGGGCAAACAAGGCGCTTTCCTCGCCTCCCACACCGCCGCGGATCTCCACAATAACACTTTTTTCATCATTAGGATCTTTGGGCAGCAGCAGGATTTGCAGCTTCCGGTACAGTTCCTCGCTGTTTTCCTTGGCTGTCAGGTAGGTTTCCTGGCAAAGCTCTTTCATATCCGGGTCGCTCATAAGCTCCTGAGCCTCTTCCATATCCCGGACGGCGCGGCAATATTCCTGATAAGTCTCCACAACAGGCTGCAAATCATTTTTCTCCCGCAGGAGCTTCGCCGCGGCCTTGGGATCGGCATAAAAATCCGGCTGCTCCGATTTGGCACAAAGCTCTTCGTATCGGTTGGCCACGGATTGAAGTTTTTGAAGCATTATTTCAACCCCTAAACATTTTCTAAAAATCAGTATAACAAAATTTACAGCAAATGTAAAGCAACGCACCGCAGATTTTACCAGTGAAATTTGCCGATTTCCGGGCACACTAGCCTAAGAAAAAACAATTCGGAGGTGTTTTTCATGCGCCGTTTTATTGGCTTTTTGCTGTGCATGACGATGCTGATTTTACCCGTTCGCGCCAAACCGGCGCCGGCATACGTGGCCCTGACCTTTGACGACGGGCCTTCCGGTCATTACACCCGGCAGCTGCTGGACGGATTGAAAGACCGTGGCGTCCGGGCAACCTTTTTGCTCTGCGGCTACCGGATCCAGGAATTTCCCCGGTTAACCCGACAAATTTTCGAGGCCGGCCACGAAATTGGTCTGCACGGCTAC
The DNA here is from genome assembly GCA_045589195.1 of Faecousia sp. Taxonomy (GTDB): domain Bacteria; phylum Bacillota; class Clostridia; order Oscillospirales; family Oscillospiraceae; genus Faecousia. The sequence continues at coordinate 11,980 of JAZNFY010000044.1, forward strand.
TCCCACAAATCCATGGCCACCATGAATCTGCGGGACATCAACACAGAAATCAAGCGTACCAAAGCGCTGCTGCCGGAGGGGTGCGAGCCCAAATTCCTGCGTCCGCCGGGAGGTGCGGTGACCTCGGTGGTGCAGCAGGCCGCCCGCAGCGCCAAGCTATCCCTTCTCAACTGGTCTGTTGACCCCCGGGACTGGGCAGTGAAGGACGCGGCGCAGGTGACCCAATCGGTTTTGTGCGACGTGGAGGATGGGGATGTGATATTGCTTCACGACACCTCGGACAGCTCCGTAAACGCCGCTTTTGCCATCATCGATACGCTGCTGGAACGGGGCTTTCACTTCGTCACTGCCTCTGAATTGGCCCGCTTAAAGCAAGTCAATCTAATCCCCGGCAAGGTGTATAAGCAGTTCCCATAAGAAAAACCGGTGCAAAATGCACCGGCTTTTTCATTAGCTGACTCCATTTTCATTTGTCGTGGTATCGCTGGCTTCGGGGTCATCAAAGTAAGCATCCAGCACCGCCTTGGCAATCTGGCCCATTGTAGAACCGTGACCGGCTTTTTCGCCATAAACCGCTACCGCGATTTGAGGATCGTTAAAGGGCGCATAGCACACGAATGCACCGTGGTCGGACACATTCTGGCCGTTACTGTGCTCGGCAGTACCGGTTTTTGCCGCTACTTCCACGGGATAGTTGCCGAAGATCCGATATGCCGTGCCGCTGGTGACCACCGCCCGCATGCCGGCAGTGTAATTATAATACGCCTCGTCGGAAATGGCCATGGTGCTCAAAATCACCGGGCTGTTTTCCAATTCCAGGTGCCGATAGTCGGAAGAAACCACCCGGTTCAGGAACGTGGCCTTATACCGAATGCCCCGGTTAGCCAGAGTGCTGGTATAGGAGCAAAGCTGCATGGGGGTAAATTCATTCAAAGACTGACCGATAGAGGCCAAAACCTGGTCCGCAGGATACCAGCCCTGCTGATCCTTGTCGTCTTTATAGGCCTCCGCCTTGCTCTGGGCATTGGCCCGGCGGCCAACCGCCTCATAAAGCTCGATGCCGGTAGGCTCGCCCAGACCCAGGCCTTTGGCGGTAGAGTCCATAATATTCAGCGAAATCTTATCGCCCACATCGTAGAAGAAATAGTTACAGGAAACCTGCAACGCCTCCACCGCATTGATGCCGTCGGCGCCGCCGTGAATGGTCTGGTTTTTGGTCCAGGCCAGACAGCTGGCGGTAAAGCCTTCGTACTTGGTAAACACGCCCTTATCCTTGATCTTGGTTTCCCGGTCGATTACGCCCGCATGGACGCCGGAAATAACCATAGACATCTTGTAGGTAGAGCCCGGGGGATAGGCCGCTTGCAGGGCCCGGTTGAACAAAGGTGCGTCCTCTGCGTCCTTCAATTGATCAAAATTCTCCCGGAACGAGCCCAGATCATAGGTCGGATAGCTGGCGCAGGCCAAAACCTTGCCGGTTTTTACGTCCATAACCACCACCGCGCCGCCTTCCACGTCCGACCCGTCCACGTGCTTATCTTCCTGAGCGGTGTTTCTCAGCTCTGTGATCAGCTCGGCAAGGCTGTCCTCCGCCGCCCGTTGCAGGTTCAGGTCGATGGTCAGCTCCACATTTTTGCCGGAAACCGGCTTTTTCTCGTTGCCGTTCTCATCTTCCAGATAATACTGCCGCACCAGCGTGCCGTCCACACGAACCACGTCCACCCGGGTGCCGTCCACGCCGTGCAAATATTCTTCAAAGGCCTGCTCCAAGCCGCTTTGCCCCACCTGGGCATCCATGGCGTAAAGATCGTTTCCCTTGTCGTCTTTCAGGGTCTTATAGTACTCCCACTGATCGGCGGTCATGGCAGAGCAGTAACCCAAAATATGGGCCGCGTATTGGGTGCTGTATACCCGCACCGTAGAAGCTTCCGTATTGAGGCCCGGAATGCTCAGCTCCAACACCGCCGCCAGCGCCTGGCTGCCTGCGTCTTCAATCACCACAAAGTTGGGCAGGTTGGTAATGCCCTGCCGCAGATCCAGCTCATAGCGCAGACCGATGACCGCCCGGGCATCCGCATCGCTCCACTCTGCCGGGATCCGGTAGATATCCCGAAGCTTTTTTATCAGCAGGGGAGCGGACATATCCGAGTCCAGGCCGCCCTTTTCCGGCAAATAAGCCTGGAAATATCCCTGCCAGGTGGCATTATATTCGCCCAGGGTATAAGAAAACGGTGCGGTTTTGGTAATGGGCAAATGGTCATTATAGGGCACTTCCAGCTGCCGGCAAAGCTGCACCAACCGCAGCAGATGGTTATTGGTTCCCTCGGCGCTCAAAATCACGTAATGGTTAAAAACCAAATCGTAACTGGCCCGGTTTCCCACCAAAACATTACCCTTGCTGTCCAGAATATCACCCCGGGCAGCCTTGACACGGGTATAGGTGGTAAAGGTCTTCATATTGTCCGTCTGTCCGCCGGTCTGAATGATCTGCAAATCATATAGCCGCAGGGCAAAATAGCCTACCAGCAGAAAAAACAGCGCAAGCAGCACGCCGGCTCTGAATCGGGTTAATCTTTCCATCCTTCTCCTCCGATTTTACCGATTGAAAGGAAAACAGGGTACAGTAGCGGCATCACCGCCACAGAAATTCCACCGGTGAGGGCAAACGCACCCAGCCGCTGCCAGGTGGTATAGCCCAGGAACATCCCCATCACAAAAACGAGCATCTCAAAGGCCATCAGCGCCACCGACGCGCAAAGCCAAACCGTCAAAAAGTTTTTTTGCAAATAGCCGCAGCGGAATATGTTCAGTAAAATGCCCAGACCTGTCAAAAAAACGATCACATAAGGCCCGGCCGCCATGCCGGAAAAATAGTAAAGCAGCGAGCTGACCAGCGCAAACACCGCGCAGGTGTCCGTGGGCAGCAAAATGCAAAGGAGCAATATCCCCGCGCTGACCAGATCGGTGGTAGCGCCATTGATCCGCAGCTGGCAAAGGATCACGTCCTGCAAAAGTGACAGCAGCAGCAGGCAAAGACCGTAAAGCGCCCAGCGCAGCAGGGAATACCGCTGTTTCCGGGTCAAATAGAGCTTGCTCAGCAATCCCGCGCCTACCCGGTCCGGCTTAAAATCGTGTTTTCTTCCAAACATAGACGTTACTCCGCATCATAGCTGGTCAAAATGAACACCTGTTCCAACGCGTCAATATCCGCCGCCGGCTCCAACAGGGCAAATTTCGCCACGCCGGTATCGTTAAAGCCTGCGTCGATGACGTAACCCAGGATCAAATTCCGAGGATACACCGTAGAGCCCGCAGTAACCACCTGGTCTTTATTACGAATTACGGCGGAAGATGGAAGATAGTCCATACGCAGCTTTCCCGCCTGGTCTTCCGAATAACCGCCCTGCACCATGCCGCTGTATCCGGAGGATGCAATGGTGCCGCTGATTTCCAGGGAAGAATCCAGCACTGTCTTGACCACACAGTAATTGGTGCCCGCCTCGGTGACCAGGCCCACCACTTCGCCGTTGGCGGTAACGGCGCACATACCCGCCGCCACGCCGGAGCTGGTGCCGCAGTTAATGGTCAATGTACTGGCCCAATCCACCGAACCGCGGCCGATCACGTAACCGTCCACCATTTTATAATCTTCATTTTCCTGCAAAAGACCCAGAAGCTCCCGCAAACGGTCGTTTTCCCGCTTGGTGGACTGGGCGTCACGAATTTCGTCCTGAACCTGGGACAACTGATTTTTCAGCTCCGCATTTTCTGCTTCCAGGGCTTCATAGCGGTAAATATAGTCGTAAAGCCGCTCCGCCTGGTCAGTGAGCTGGCTGACACCGGAGCGCAAGGGGGTCAGCACGCCTTTGACCAGCATGTCGCCCAGGGAAAGACCCGTTAAATTGCTCAGTACCGCAATGCCGACGCTCAGCAGCAGCGCCACCAGCAGAACAATGCGTACCTTCGTGGTAAAAAAGTATCTCATTCCTTGCCCTCCAAAAGCTGCGGCGCCATCGACGCCAAAAGCTGCCACAGTCTGCACACCGGCAGACCCACTACATTATAATAATCCCCTGAAATTCCCTGGACAAACACCGCGCCGCCGCCTTGAATGGCATAAGCGCCTGCCTTGTCCATGGGCTCTCCCGTTGCCACGTATTTCTCGATTTCCCCGGGAGAAAGGGGACGAAAATGCACATCCGTCACTTCCGTGACCGTTTGCATCTGCCCGTTGCACACCACGCTCAGGCCGGTCATCACCTGATGCGCCCGGCCGGAAAGAAGAGTAAGCATTTCCCTGGCCTCCTCCGGCGAATGGGGTTTGCCCAGCACCTTTGCGTCACAGACCACCACCGTGTCCGCCGCGACCACCGCTTCCGTTGCCTTCGGCTCCACCGCCAGAGCCTTCTCCCGGCTGAGCCGGGCCACTTCGTCATAAGGTGACTTTTCCCGATCCATGGTCTCATCGATCTGCGCCACACGCACAGAAAAGGGAATATGAAACAGTCCCAGCAATTCTTTTCGCCGGGGAGATTGGGATGCCAGTATCAGTTCCATAGCCTTTTCCTTTCTGATTTATTCCAGACCCCGCAGATACAGGCCCCGGGTACATGCGCCGGGATCAAAGGGCGCGTTGTTGCGGTAAGCGGAAAGTACACCGTCCACTTCCTTGGGATTTTCCGTGGTAAAGTACAGCCGCACCGCCCACAGTCCCAGCCGCGCCAAATCGTCCTGCCGATCCAGCCAATTGAGCTTTTTGCCGTTTAACAGCACGCTGCGGCATTTGTCTCCGTCCTTGATGATGGGGAACTCCGCGCCGGTCTTATCCACCAGCTTGCCCGTGCCCAAATTGCAGGTGCAGCTGCCGGTACGCCCCCGAACGAGACAGTTTTCCGTAACCATCAGCGGCAGCCGGCCATAGGCCAGGATCTCGCAGTCCAGTGCCTTGCTCACATCCCGAATCTGGGGCAGGGTCATTTCAAAGCTTAGCGTGGCGCTTTGCAACCCAAGCTCCTTCAAGAGATTCACCGCGCCGGAATTATAGATGTTCAGCCCGAAATCGCCCCGAATACGGAAGCCCTCTTCCCGAACCGGGATCAAAAGGCCCACGTTTCCTACCAACACTTCCCGAACGCCCATCTGCCGCACCAGATGCAGATCTTCCCGCAGCCGGGGCAGCTCACTGTCGTGGACGATTCTGGGCAGCACTGCCGCCACCGTCACTTTCCGGTTCAGCTCATGGCAATAGACCGGGTCAAGAGCCAGAATGTGCAGGGGCACATAAAGCACCTGCGGTTTCATTTTCAGCAATTTCTCGGTAATTTGCTCCTTGGTCGTAACCTGAACCGCCAAACCGGGATGCTGCCGGCGACCGGGGAAACGGTTCACCTTTTCCGGCCGGTTCAGCACCGGCTTTTCCCGCCGGGCGCGCAGCGCTGTCAGCTGATTTAAGGCATCTCTTCTCAGCCCGTTAATGGCAGCGGCGGACAAGGTAAGTCCCGGCTGGATATCTGCCTTGACTCCGATGCACACATAGGGCGTGCCGCCGGTTTTGCTCAATCTCTGGGCCAGCGCATCTTCCGTCAGCTCCACGGTGCGGGCTCTTTCCGGCCGTCCGCCCCGAACCCGGCAGCTTCTGCCCTCCGGATCGGTGACGGTCAAAAACGTGCCGTCAGAATGAATTTGTGCCTCAAATTTCACGGCAACCAAGCCATTTTCCGCTGTTTCATAGGTCTGGCGAACCGATTGCAGCCACCGGCTGTCGTCATACCGATCCTCCCGAATGCCGAACATGCCCTCGCCGATGTTGCCGGTGTAATAACCGTCAGTAAAGCCCTGCCGGTTAAAAGCCGCCGCAAGGGTATCCATCATAGGCTGGGTCACCACGCCCCGATCCAGGGCTTCCCGGTAAACGCCGGTAACTGCCGCAACATATTCCGGCCGCTTCATTCTGCCTTCCAGTTTGATGGACGCAACGCCCATATTTTCCAGCTCCCGCAGATAGGTGACCAGGCAATTGTCTTTCAGGCTCAGCGGGTGCTTGTTTTCCCACCGGCCGTAGCCGTAGCTTTGCCGGCAGGGCTGCGCGCAGCGGCCCCGGTTTCCGGAGCGGCCGCCGATGGCCGCGGAAAGATAGCACTGGCCGGAATAGCACATGCACAGGGCGCCATGAGCAAAAACTTCAATTTCAATGGGAGAATTGGTGCAAATATAGTGGATCTCATCCCTACCCAACTCCCGGCTGAGCACCACACGGCTCATGCCCATTCCGGCGCAGAACAGCACGCCGGCCAGAGAATGAACCGTCATCTGGGTGGAGCCGTGAATGGGCACCTGGGGCGCGATCTGCCGACAGAGCTGCAAAACGCCCAGATCCTGCACGATAAATGCATCCACGCCGCTCAAAGCCGCCTGACGAATAAGCGCGCAAACATCCCCGGTCTCCCGATCGGAAACCAAGGTGTTCAGCGTCAAATGCACCGCAACGCCCCGAACGTGACAATACTTCACCGCTTCGGTCAGCATCTGGGGTGTGAAATTTTTCGCCCCCTGACGGGCGTTGAAGCTGCCGCTGCCTAAGTAAACCGCGTTGGCGCCGTTCTGTACGGCAGCACGCAAAGCTTCCATAGAACCGGCAGGCGCCAAAAGTTCCAGCATGGCTCTTTCTCTCCAATAAGTAATACTTGCACACATTATAACACATCTGCTGCGTAACTTCTAGTCTGTACTGTGAATTTTTCTTAAATTCCTTGCGGCAAAAAATCGCGGTATTGACTTTACGCATCATAGCCATATATAATGTTCTTAACAAGCCCTTATTTTTAAAAAGGAGCGCACGCTTATGTATAAAATCGACGCACACAACCACCCGGATTTTTTGGGCATGTCCTTTAACAAGCTCATTGCCAATATGGACGAACAGGGCATTGACAAGCTATGCCTGATGCCCTGGGAAGAATCCTGGACCGAGAACTATCTGAGCGGCATGGGCGAGACGCCCAGTCCGTTAAGCACCGATCTGGTCATTCCTTTTGAGCGCTGCCTGAGCTTTTACGAGCGGGCGCCGGAACGGTTTATCCTTTGCTATGCCCCCGACCCCCGGATTCCCGGCGCAATCTACAAAATGAAAAGCGCCATCGACACCTACGGCGTAAAGATCTGCGGCGAATTTAAGCTGCGGGTTATGCTGGACAATCCGGATGTGATCGACCTGTTCCGCTACTGCGGCGAGCGGGGCGTTCCCGTGGATCTGCACCTGCAAAATGCCGAGGCGCACCCGGGCGGCTCAGGCACCCCGTTCTCCCATTACTGGTACGGCGGCGACATTTTCACCTTGGAACGCGCGTTGCAGCTTTGCCCCGACACCAATATCATGGGTCACTCCACTTCTTTCTGGGGAACCATCTCCGGCGACGATCTGTGGAAAACCAAGTCCTACCCCCGGGACCCTGTGGTTCCCGGCGGACATCTGGAACGGCTGCTGGAAAACTACCCCAACCTGTACTGCGACTGCTCCGGCGACTCCGGTCTGTGGGCGTTGCAGCGGGATCCGGAGTACACGAAAAAACTGATGACGACCTATCCCGACCGGTTCATTTTTGCCCGGGACGCCTTTACCGGCGAGCTTTCCGCATTTGTGGACACGTTAGGTCTGCCCCAGGACGTGCTGGAAAACTTCTATCACGGCAACATAGAGCGGCTCATCGGCGAATAATTTCCTTCACTCGATATGCGACACCCCCGGCAGGATTTCCCTGCCGGGGGTTTTCTCCCCAGTATTGCAAGATTTTCCTTCTAAAATACGAGAAAATTTTGCTTTTCCCCTTTACGGAAAGCGAAACTTGTTGTACAATAGAGCCAGTAACTTACGGGAGGTGTGCCTATGCATTGCATGAAATGCTGTCGGGAAATTTCCGAAGGGAATGTTTTCTGCGACACTTGTCTGGAAGACATGTCTGCATACCCCGTAAAACCGGGCACGCCCATTCAGCTTCCGGCCCGCACACCCGTAACGGAAGAAAAGAAAAAATCTCTGCGGATCAAAAAGGAAACCTCGCCGGAGCAGCGCTTGCGTCAACAGCGCGCAGCCGTTCGGCTGCTGACCTTGGCTCTCACCATCACACTGGTGGCTTTCGTGCTTTTGTGCTTTTTTACGTTGCAGCTTCTGGATCAGCGGGACCGCAATGTTCCGTTTTTCCCAAATTTCTCAGACTCTTATTCTCAGGTTGTTTCACGTGAAACAATTGCCGACTGACATTTTTCGTGTTTCACGTGAAACACAGGTTTTTAAGGAGATGCCTATGGGTAAAATTATTGCCGTGGTGAATCAAAAAGGCGGCGTGGGCAAAACCACCTCTGCCGTCAATCTCACCGCCTGCCTGCACGATTTGGGTCTGCGGGTGCTGCTGTGCGACTTTGACCCTCAGGCAAACGCCACCTCCGGTATGGGCGTTCTCAAAAAGAAGATCAACTATTCCGTGTACGACACCATCTTAAACGACGTTCCCTTTGAAGAAGCGGTAATCCCCACCAAATACGGCGATGTTTTGCCTTCTTCTGCGGAGTTGGCCGGCGCGGGTGTCGAGCTGGTGACCATGCCCCAACCCCATTATCAGCTTTCCCGGGTGCTGAAACCCTTGAAAGAGCAGTATGATCTGATTCTGGTGGACTGCCCTCCGTCCTTAGAAATGCTGACGCTCAACGCCTTGGCCGCTGCGGACGGGATTCTCATTCCGGTGCAGTGCGAATATTACGCGCTGGAAGGTCTCAGCGATTTGATGAACACCATGCGCATGGTCAAGCGCCGTATCAATCCCGATTTGGAAATTTTCGGCGTCATGCTCACCATGTTTGACGGCCGTACCAATTTTTCTTCCCAGGTAGCGCAAGAAGTGCCCCGCCATTTCCCGGGCAAGGTTTATGCCGCCGCCATTCCCCGGAATGTCCGGCTGGCCGAAGCCCCCAGCCACGGCCTTCCCATCACCGCTTATGACCGCGCCAGCAAGGGTGCGCTTGCCTATAAGCAGGTAGCAGAAGAGATCAAAAACAAAATGAAAGGATGATCCTATGGCAGTCCAAAAGGGTTTGGGCAAAGGCTTAGGCGCACTTCTGGGCGACGTTTTTGACGATCCCCGGGAGAAAAGCCCCTATCAACTGCTGCCCCACCACAAGATCGAACCGAATCCCGACCAGCCCCGGCAGGATTTTGACGAAGCGGAATTGGAAGCACTGGCTGAATCCATTGCCACCCACGGAATCATTCAGCCATTGACCGTTCGGGCGCTGCCCTCCGGTTTTTATCAAATTATTGCCGGTGAGCGCCGTTGGCGCGCCGCCCGGATCGCCGGACTTTCCCAGGTGCCCGCCGTGGTCATCGAGGCGGACGACAAAAAAGCCATGGAGCTGGCGCTCATCGAAAACTTGCAGCGCCAGGACTTAAACCCTGTGGAAGAAGCCCTCGGCTTTAAATCCCTGATGGCGGACTACGGTCTGACCCAGGAAGAGGCCGCCCAGCAGGTAGGCAAATCCCGGAGTGCCGTGGCCAACACCCTGCGGCTATTGAATTTGTGTCCTCCGGTTCTGGATCAGCTGCGCAGCGGCGCCCTTTCTCCCGGCCACGCCCGGGCGATCCTCTACCTGAAATCGGAAAAACAGCAGAAAGAAGCGGCGCAGAAGATCGTCGCGCTGGATCTTTCCGTGCGGCAGGCGGAGCTGCTTTGCAAGAACATAAACCGTCCCGCCCCCGCGCCCCAACCGGAAAAACTGGCCGTAAACTATATCGGCGAGTGTGAAAAGCAGTTAAGCAAGCATTTAGGCAGAGGCGTCCGCATCATCAGCGGCAAACGCAAAGGCCGCTTTGAGCTGGAATTTTACGGCTCCGAGGACCTGCAAGTTCTGCTGGATGCCCTGCTTACCATAAAAAATCATTAAAAAACTATTTTGTAAAGGAGAACTCATTATGGAAAAGAAACTGTACCGTATTCAGAAAGGCAAGAAGCTCTGCGGCGTTTGCGCCGGTATCGCTGAGTATTTCAAGCTGGATCCCACCATCGTTCGTCTGATTTGGGTCATTCTGTCCCTGGGCGGTGGCATAGGCGTGTTGGCATACATCATCTGCGCCTTCGTTCTGCCTGAAAAGCCCATCGACGTGATCGACGCCGAGTAATATTTCATTCCGGGAGTCACCAAACATGTTAGACATCAAACGTATCAAGGAAAACCCTGAGCTGGTCAAAGCGGGTCTCCGGGCCAAAGAGGTGGATTGCGATGCCATCGTGGACCGGATTCTGGAACTGGACGAGCAGCGGCGGGCGCTGATCGCCTCCACTGAATCCAGAAAAGCCCAGCAGAACAAGGTTTCCAAGGAAATTCCTCTGCTGAAAAAGCAGGGCAAGGACGTTGCGCCCATTTTTGCCGAAATGGCGGCCTTGAAGGCCGGCATGGCAGAAGACGCCGCCAAGCTGGACCAGGTGCTGGCTGAATACCGCACCGCCATGCTGAGCCTGCCCAACCTTCCCGATCCGGATCTGCTTCCCGGCGGCAAGGAAAACAACGAGCCTCTGCGCTATGTAGGCGAAAAGCCCAGCTTTGACTTTGCTCCTCAGCATCATGTGGATCTGTGCACCAATCTGGGCCTGATCGACTATGAGCGGGGCGTAAAACTGGCCGGCGCAGGCAACTGGATGTACACCGGCATGGGCGCCCGTCTGGAATGGGCTCTGCTGAACTACTTCATGGACACCCACATTGCCGACGGCTACGACTTTATCCTGCCGCCCCACATGCTGGAATACCAATGCGGCGAAACTGCCGGCCAATTCCCCAAATTTGCCGACGAAGTGTACAAAATCGCCAACCCCACCGATGACCGGACGCACTATATGCTCCCCACCGCCGAGGCGGCTCTTTGTTCCATTTGCCGGGACGAGATCCTCTCCGAAAGCGACTTGCCCAAAAAACTGTTCGCCTACACCCCCTGTTTCCGCCGGGAAGCCGGCTCTCACCGGGCAGACGAACGGGGCATGGTTCGGGGACATCAGTTCAACAAGGTGGAAATGTTCCAGTTCTGCAAGCCGGAGGATTCCGATGCGGCGTTTGATGAATTGGTCACCAAGGCCGAAAAGCTGGTAGCGGGTCTGGGCTTCCACTTCCGCACCGTAAAGCTGGCCGCCGGCGACTGCTCTGCCTCCATGGCCCGGACTTACGACATTGAGATTCTGATTCCCTCCATGGACGGCTACAAGGAGGTCTCCTCCGTTTCCAACGCCCGGGACTATCAGGCGCGCCGTGGCAATATCCGCTTCCGCCGGGAAGACGGAAAAATTGACTTTGTTCACACGCTCAACGGTTCCGGTTTGGCCACCTCCCGTATTTTCCCCGCAATGGTGGAACAAAATCAGCGCGCAGACGGCTCCGTGGTGGTGCCTGAGTGCCTGAGAAAATATTTGGGAGGTCTCGAAATCATTGAGAAAAAGTAAAAAAGAAAAAGTCCAAAAGAAAAAGCTGAAATTTCAAAAGAAATTGCAGGAGCTGGACCGCAAGCTGGATGAGATTGAAGACCAGCTCCGGGAGAAAGGTGATATCATTATGAAAAAGACAAAAGGTGTCCGCAAATTCTGGGATGAGTTCAAAGCTTTTGCCATCAAAGGCAATGCCATGGCTCTGGCCGTTGGTACCATTATCGGTACTGCTTTCTCCACCATCACCAAGAGCCTGACCAACGATCTGATCATGCCCATCGTGAACATTTTCATGGGCGGCACTGATTTCAGCGAAGCAAAAATCGCGCTGCCCCGTATGCCCTGGGTAGAGCGTACCTATGAAACAGTTGTCAATGAAAACGGCGAGGAAGTGGTGCAGGAAGTTCTCAACTACCTGACCTACGGCAATTTCCTGTCCGCCGTGATCAACTTCTTCATTCTTGCCTTCGTGGTATTCCTGCTGGTCAAGGGGCTGAACGCTCTGGCTGAGGCTGGAAAGAAAGAGGAAGAAGCAGCTCCCGCTGAACCCCCCGCACCTCCCGCTCCCAGCGCAGAAGAAGTTCTGTTGCAGGAGATCCGGGATCTTTTGAAGGAGAAATAAGCGAATGAAGCGTCTTTTCGTGCTCCTTTTGCTGGCAGCTCTTTTGCTTTCCGGCTGCTCTGCCGCTGAATCTTCCAAGGAGCAGGTGTTTAACCAATACGGCATTGCCATCACCGTAGACGGCACCGCGCAGGTAGCCTCCGGCGGCAACGCAAACCAGTTTACCCTGTACACCAACGTAGGCACTTTGGAGTTTAGCTATTATAGTCAGGCGGAAGTTCCGGTAACCGAAAAAAATGTGGTGGATTTTGCCAATACCCTTAGCGAAACCCCCACTGTTGACGCGCTGCAAAACGGCGCATACCTGATCACTCTGCCCCCGAGAGACGGCGGTAACGGCATCAACATCGTGGAAAGCTATTACCTGATCCAACTGGGCAGCGCCTGCTGGAGAGTATATGCGGTTTCTCTGGAACCCTCTTATAACAAAGAGGCCCTCACCGCCGCCATGCTCTCATTGCGCTTTGCCAACCGGAGTAAATAATCAACCCTTGCACAACTGCTGAAAGAAGGCTTATTATGTTTAAGATTGTAAAAAAGCGGGAGCTGAACGCTTCCGTCACCCTCATGGAAATTGAAGCGCCCTTCGTGGCCAAAAAAGCCCGGGCGGGACAGTTCATCATTTTCCGTATTGACGAGCAGGGCGAACGCGTACCCCTGACCATTGCCGGTTATGACCGGGAAAAAGGCACTGTTACCATTATTTTCCAGAAAGTCGGTTTCTCCACCATTGCCCTGGGCAATTTGAACGAAGGCGACTATATCCGGGACTTTGTGGGCCCTCTGGGCAAACCCACTCCCGTAGAAGGCAAGAAGAAGGTGTGCGTGGTTGGCGGCGGCGTCGGCTGTGCCATTGCGCTGCCCTCCGCCAAAGCCTTTAAAGAGGCCGGCGCGGAAGTGACCGTGATTGTCGGCTTCCGGAGCAAGGATATCGTGATTCTGGAAGAGGAGTTCCGCGCTGTTGCCGACCGGTTTATCCTCATGACCGACGACGGCACTTACGGCCAGCACGGTCTGGTCACCCAGCCCTTGAAGGAGATGCTGGAAGCCGGCGAAACCTTCGACGAAGTGCTTGCCATCGGCCCCATTCCCATGATGAAGTTCGTTTCTCTGACCACCAAGCCCTTTGATGTACATACCAGCGTTTCTCTGAACCCCATCATGGTGGACGGAACGGGCATGTGCGGCGGCTGCCGTGTCACCGTTGGCGGCGAAGTAAAGTTTGCCTGCGTGGACGGTCCGGAATTTGACGGCCACCAGGTGGATTTTGCCGAGCTTATGAGCCGCAACGCCACCTACCGCGGCAGAGAATCCCAGGTCACCGAAACCCACACCTGCCGCATGGACGCCATGGGCAAGGCGCTCATTCAGTAAGGAGGATACGGTTATGGCAAATATGACATTGACAAAAACCCCCATGCCGGAACAGGATCCCAAGGTCCGGGCCAGAAATTTTCAGGAAGTTACCCTGGGTTACACCCCGGAAATGGCCATTGAGGAGGCCGGCCGCTGCTTAAAATGCAAGAATCCCAAATGTGTGGAAGGCTGCCCGGTCAACGTGCGGATTCCCGAATTTATCGGCAAGGTCGCCGAGGGCGATTTTAAGGCCGCCTACGAGATCATCACCTCCACCAACGCTCTGCCTGCCCTGTCCGGCAGAGTCTGCCCCCAGGAGACCCAGTGCGAAGCCAAGTGCGTCCGGGGTATCAAGGGTGAACCGGTAGCCATTGGCCGTCTGGAACGGTTTGTGGCCGACTGGTATCGGGAAAACATCAACGCTATGCCTGAAAAGGTGGCCGGTAACGGCATTAAAGTCGCCGTGGTTGGCTCCGGCCCTGCGGGCATGACCGCCGCCTCCGACCTGGCCAAGCTGGGCTACGCCGTCACCGTGTTTGAGGCGCTGCACACCGCCGGCGGCGTGCTGGTTTACGGTATCCCCGAGTTCCGTCTGCCCAAAGCCATCGTTGCCAACGAGATCGAGAAATTGAAGGCCCAGGGCGTAGAAGTCATGACCAATATGGTCATCGGCCGGGTGCTCACCATCGACGAGCTGTTCGAGATGGGTTATAAGGCCATTTTCGTCGGCTCCGGCGCAGGCCTGCCCATGTTTATGAACATTCCCGGCGAAAGCCTGAAAGGCGTTATGTCCGCCAACGAGTACCTGACCCGCACCAACCTGATGAAGGCCTACAACGAGGACTATGACACACCTGTCATTCGGTCCAAGTCCGTAGCCGTCGTGGGCGGCGGTAACGTGGCCATGGACGCAGCCCGCTGCGCCATGCGTCTGGGCGCCGAGCACGTTTATGTTGTCTACCGCCGCGGTGAGGCTGAAATGCCCGCCCGTCTGGAAGAGCAGCATCACGCCAAGGAAGAGGGCATTGAGTTCAAGACCCTGTGCAACCCCACCGCCATTCTGGGCGATGAAGAAGGCCGGGTCTGCGGCATGAACTGCATCCGTATGGAGCTGGGCGAGCCGGACGCATCCGGTCGCCGCCGTCCCATTGAAGTGGAAGGCCCCGACTTCGTGCTGGACGTGGATACGGTCATCATGTCCCTGGGCACCAGCCCCAACCCCCTGATCCGCTCCACCACTCCGGGTCTGGATACCAACCGCAAGGGCTGTCTGATCGTCAACGAAAACGAGATGACCACCCGGGACGGTGTGTTCGCCGGCGGCGATGCGGTCACCGGCGCTGCCACGGTCATTCTGGCCATGGGCGCAGGCAAAAAGGGCGCTGCTGCCATCGATGCCTACCTGAAAAACAAGGCTTAATAAAAGACAAAAAAGGGCACTGCCAAAATTGGCAGTTCCCTTTGCATTTTCTTTCGCATACTCCCTCCCGATGAGGCATAGATTGTCCACGGGAGGGATTTTCTATGAGAAAACGGGATCTTTTCATCATCTTTGGAGCGCTGGCTGTTGCTCTGTTTACCACGATCCACCTGCTTTTTGGCGGTGTTATGTCAACCGCTTCCTGGGGATTAAGCTTTCGTACTGAGGGTTCTCCACCCCAGGGTCCGGCCAGCACCGCTCAGTTGCAAAAATTGGATGCGGCTTATCTGGGAGACACCGACGAAAAAGTCCTCTATCTGACTTTTGATGCCGGCTACGAAAATGGCTGCACGGAAAAAATCCTTTCCGTTTTGAAAAAGCACCAGGTGTCCGCCGCCTTTTTTCTGGTGGGCCACTATATTGAACAAAATAAAGATCTGGTGCGGCAAATGGTAGCCGACGGGCACACCGTAGGCAATCACACCATGCACCACCCGGATATGAGCAAGCTTTCCCAGCGGGCGGCCTTTGAAAAAGAGCTGACGGACCTGGAAAACCTGTATGAATCCGTGGTTGGCCAACCGATGCAGAAGTATTACCGCCCGCCCCAGGGAATTTACAGCGAAGAAAACCTAAAAATGGCCCAGGCATTGGGCTATAAGACGGTTTTTTGGAGCCTGGCTTATGTGGACTGGAACAATAACGCCCAGCCCAGCCACGAAACCGCCTTCTCCAAGCTTCTGCCCCGCACCCACAACGGCGCGGTGATTCTACTCCACTCTACCTCTGCCACCAACGCAGAAATTTTAGACGAATTACTTACCAAATGGAAAGAACAGGGCTACCGCTTCGGCACAATGGAAGAACTTTTCGCAGAAAAATGACGGTGCAAAAGCACCGTCATTTTATTCTTTTTTCCAATGTGGAGGTGTTCAGCGGTGTCAGATACACCCGGTGCAAGCCGTATTCTGCGGTTAGCACAAAGGCCTTGGGCAGATCGTCACAGGGCACTACCTGCCCGTCCTTCTCCGACCGGGTTAAAAACGCCTGGGTCCGCTTGGAAACAGAGGTATTATCCAGATCGAAAATGCCGATGATGGAAGTATCCCGCACCGCCATGTCATTACCGATGGAAAGATACATATTTTTCTCCTCAAAGGGTCGCCTTTTTGTATTGGGCGACCGCCAGCTCATCGCACCGGTTATTTTTGGGATTCTCCGCATGGCCCTTGACCCAGTGGTAATGCACCGTATGCTTTTGGGTCAGCGCCAGTAAAATTTCCCAAAGATCCGGATTCAGCGCCGGCTTTTTATCCGCCTTGCGCCAGCCGTTTTTCTGCCAGGAAGCCGCCCAGCCCTTGGAAAGGCCGTCGATCACATACTTGCTGTCCGAATAAAGCTCCACAATGCACGGCTCTTTCAGCGCTTCCAAGCCCCGGATCACCGCAGTAAGCTCCATGCGGTTGTTGGTCGTGTTCTCTTCGCCGCCGCTGAGCTCTTTTTCCGCATCACGAAACGAAAGGATCGCGCCCCAACCGCCCGGGCCGGGATTGCCGGAGCACGCTCCGTCCGTATAAAGTGTTACCGTTTTCATTCCTCGGTCTCCAAGTTCTCCACCCGCTCGATGGACATCACTTCGTTGCCCTCTTCCACGCGCATCACGATAACGCCCTGCACGTCGCGCTTGTAGATATTGATGGAAGACGCGGGAATCCGAATGATCACGCCGCCGTTTTCAATGAGCATCACGTCGTCGTTTTCGCCCACCACACGGCATCCGGCCACCAGACCGGTTTTTTCGGTGATATTGTAGTTTTTCAAGCCCTTGCCGCCCCGGTTTTGCGCCTGCTTTTCGCCGTTGGGGCCGGTCCGCAAATATTCAGACAGCTCCGTGCGCTTGCCGTAGCCGTTTACAGTAACCGTGAGCAGTGTCATTCCCTCTTCTGCCTTCTCTGCGCCGATGACATAGTCGTCTCCTACCAGAGTAATGCCACGAACGCCCACCGCATCTCTGCCCATGGGGCGCACGTCATTTTCATGGAAGCAAATGGCCATGCCTTCCCGGGTGGCAAGAATGATATTGTCGTCACCGCCCGTGCGGATCACGTTGATCAGATGATCGCCCTCGTCCAGAGTCAGCGCCCGAATGCCGCCCTTGCGGTTGGTCTTCAAGGCGATGAAGGGAATCCGCTTGACCGTGCCGTTCTTGGTGACCATCATCAGATATTCATTTTCGTTAAACTCCCGGGTGACCACCATGGCCGTTACCGCCTCGTCGGGCTCCAAGGGAAGCACATTTACAATCGCAGTGCCTCGGGCGGTACGACCGGCCTCCGGAATCTGGTAGCCCTTCCGGTGATGCACACGTCCCCGGTTGGTAAAGAACAGGATATGATCGTGGGTAGAGGCGATATTCAGGGACTTCACATAGTCCTCTTCTTTCAGATTCTGGGCATTCACGCCCCGGCCGCCACGGCTCTGAGTGCGGTAAATATCCACGCTCATGCGCTTGATGTAACCCTGCTTGGAAATGGTAAAGGCGCAGGTCTCTTCCTCGATAAGATCTTCAATATCCAGCTCGTCTTCGATCTCCTGGATCTCGGTTTTCCGCTGATCGCCGAACTTATCCCGGATTTCCAGCAGCTCTTCCCGCAGAACGCCTTGAAGCAGCGCAGGATCTTCAAGCAGTCCCTGGTAATACCGGATCTTCTCCTGCAATTCGTCAAATTCGTTTTGCAGCTTCTCCCGGTCAAGACCTTGCAGCGCTTTCAGCCGCATATCCAGAATTGCCTGAGCCTGTACATCGTCCAGGCCGAAACGCTCCATGAGCTTTAATTTGGCATCGTCGTAAGCCGACCGAATAATGCGGATCACTTCGTCAATATTATCCTGGGCAATGAGCAGACCCTCCAACAGGTGCGCCCGCTCCTGAGCCTTGCGCAGATCATACCGGGTACGCCGGGTAAGCACTTCCATCTGGAAGATCAGATACTCGTCGATAATCTGCCGCAGTGACAGCACCCTGGGCTGCTTTTGATCATCCACCAGCGCCAGCATGATAATGCCAAAGCTGCTTTGCAAAGAAGTCTGCTTGAACAGATTGTTCAGCACCACCTGAGCATTGGCGTCCTTTTTCAGTTCGATCACGATACGCATACCATTGCGGTCAGACTCGTCCCGCAGGTCGGAAATACCTTCCAACCGCTTGTCCTTGACCTGATCGGCAATGGCCTTGATGAGCATCTTCTTATTCACCTGATAGGGCAGCTCATTTACGATGATCCGGGTGCGGTCAGCGCCGAAATTCTCAAATTCCGTGCGGGCACGCACCACCACCTTGCCGCGGCCGGTGGCGTAAGCGGCGCGAATACCGCTGCGACCCATAATAATACCGCCGGTGGGGAAATCCGGACCGGAAATATGCTCCATCAAGTCGATGGCAGTCACCTCCGGATCATCCAGCACGCAGACGCAGGCATTGATCACTTCCGTCAGGTTGTGGGGCGGAATATTGGTGGCCATACCAACGGCGATACCGGAAGATCCGTTTACCAGCAGGTTGGGGAACCGGCTGGGCAACACCCGGGGCTCTTCCCGGGATTCGTCGAAGTTGGGATCCCAGTTAACGGTATCCTTGTCGATATCCCGGAGCATTTCGTTACTCAGCTTGGACATTCTGGCCTCGGTGTACCGATAAGCCGCAGGGGGGTTGCCGTCCACATCACCGAAGTTACCGTGGCCGTCCACCAAAAGATACCGCATGGAGAAATTCTGGGCAAGACGCACCATGGCATCGTACACAGACGCGTCGCCATGGGGGTGATATTTACCCAGCACATCACCGACGCAGGTTGCGGATTTCTTAAAGGGCTTGTCCGAGGTCAGGCCGGATTCGTACATGGTGTAAAGGATCCGCCGGTGCACCGGCTTTAAGCCGTCACGCACATCGGGCAGGGCTCTGCCCACGATCACGGACATGGCATATTCAATATAGGATTTTTCCATCTCCTCCACCAGATTGGATTGGGTGATGGCCTGATCCGGAAAGAGAATATCTTCCGGCTTGTAATCGCGATTATGCTTTGCCAAAAAAACACCTCCACTTCGGAAACGTTAAATATCGATATTGATCGCGTATTTGGCGTTACGCTCGATCCATTCTTTTCTGGGCTCTACCTGTTCGCCCATCAAAATCGTAAAGATCTCATCTGCCCGACGGGCATCGTCCAGCGTAATCCGGCGCAGGGTACGCTTTTCCGGGTCCATGGTAGTCTCCCACAGCTCATGGGGGTCCATTTCGCCCAAGCCCTTAAACCGGCTGATCTCCACCTTGGCGTTGCTCTCTCCGCGCATTTCTGCGGAAACCAAATCCCGCTCCTCGTCGGAGTAAGCTACCCGCTCCGTCTTGCCACGCTTTAACTTATAAAGAGGCGGAACGGCAGAATATACATAGCCGTTTTCGATCAGCGGCCGCATATACCGGAAGAAGAAGGTCAAAAGCAGCGTCCGGATATGGGCGCCGTCCACGTCCGCATCGGACATGATGATGACCTTGTGGTAACGGAGCTTTTCAATATCGAAATCCTCGCCGATACCGCCGCCCAGAGCGACGATCAGCGGAGAAAGCTTATCGTTTCCGTAAATTTTATCCGCCCGGGCCTTTTCCACGTTGAGCATTTTACCCCACATGGCCAAAATAGCCTGGAACCGGGAGTCTCTGCCCTGAATGGCAGAGCCGGCAGCAGAGTCACCCTCGACGATGTAAATTTCGCAGAGGCTGGGATCCCGCTCGTTACAGTCTTGCAGCTTGTCGGGCATACCGCCGGACTCCAAGCCGTTTTTCCGCCGGGCATTATCCCGGGCCTTCCGGGCAGCTTCCCGCACCCGGTTGGCAAGCATGGCCTTTTCCAGAATCACCTTTGCCGTGGCAGGGTGCTCCTCAAAGTAGGTGGCCAACTGATCGCCCACCACCTGCTCTACCAGAGTACGAATGTACGCGTTGCCCAATTTTGCCTTAGTTTGCCCCTCAAACTGGGCGTCGGTGAGCTTAACGGAAATAATGGCGGTAATGCCTTCCCGGCAGTCGTCGCCGGTGACCTTGTCGTCACCTTTGATCGCGCCGGTTTTTATGCCGTAGTTATTCAGCACTCTGGTCAGCGCCGTCTTAAAGCCGGTTTCATGCATGCCGCCCTCGGGGGTACGCACATCGTTGGCAAAGGACTGAATGGACTCGTTAAAGCTATCATTATACTGAATGGCGATCTCCACGGAAGCATCGCCCTTTTCCCCGTTCATGTAGATCACGTCATTGTGAATGGGTGTCTTATGCCGATTGGTAAAGGTGACAAATTCCCGGATACCGCCCTCATAGCACATGGTTTCCGTTTCCGGCTCATCACCGCGATCGTCCGTAATGGTTATGGAAAGACCGGCGTTCAAAAACGCCTCTTCCCGCATGCGCTCATGGAGAATCTTGTAATCATATTCCAGGGTATCAAACATCTCCGGATCAGGCTGGAAGGTGACCTCAGTACCGGTTTTTTCGGTTTTGCCCACGATTTTCATTTCCTGGGTGATACCACCCCGGGCAAATTTCATCTCGTAAATATTGCCGTTTTTGAATACCCGGGCGGTCAGACTCTGGCTAAGGGCATTTACCACAGATGCGCCAACGCCGTGCAAACCGCCGGAAACCTTATAACCGCCGCCGCCGAATTTACCGCCAGCATGGAGCACCGTGAAAACGACCTCCAAAGCGGGCTTGCCGGTCTGGGGCTGAATATCCACGGGGATACCCCGGCCATTATCGGTAACGGTAATGGAGTTGCCGGGGTTAATGGTCACTTGAATATGGTCACAGTAACCGGCCAGTGCTTCGTCGATGGAGTTATCCACGATTTCGTACACCAAATGGTGCAGACCCGATGCAGAGGTAGAACCGATATACATACCGGGGCGCTTGCGAACGGCTTCCAGGCCTTCCAGAACCTGTATTTGTTCGCCGCCGTATTCCTGTGTTACTTTGGTTTCCTCAGACATAAAAAGTCCTCCTGACTTTTTCATACAGAATGCTGAATGCATAATGCATAATTATG
>JAZNFY010000045.1:0-18668 GCA_045589195.1 Faecousia sp.
CGGCAAAATCCGGGATTATGGTGAAATGCGGAAAGCACCGGATTTCGGCGATATTCCGGTTCTCGATGCCCAGGGCGCTTATGTGGGTCCCGGTCTTGTGGATATTCACTGCCATGCGGCTGATGACCGCAGATTCAGCGAGGATCCGATCCATGCGGCGCAGTTTATGCTGAAACATGGCACGACCACCATCCTTCCGACTCTTTCTTACAGCATGACTCGGGACGCAATTTTGAATGGTATCGATTTGGTTCATGATGCCATGAAGCAGCCCGGCGGCGAGACTATTGGCGGTTTTTATATGGAAGGACCTTATTTAAATCCGAAATTTGGTTCTAACCGTTACGATATTTCTTTCCGGGGCGATGCAGACCCGGAAGAGTATATGGAGATCATTCAGCGGTTGGGCACGGATGTGAAGGTTTGGTCGGTTGCGCCGGAGCGGGGCGGCGTTTTGCAGTTTGTTAAGGATTGCAAGGCGGCAAATCCGAATGTCGTTTTTACTGTTGCGCACAGCGAGGCTACCCCCGAGCAGATCGAGGATCTGATTCCTTACGGTCTGTGCATCGGCACCCATCATACCAATGCTACCGGCACCATTATAAATTATCCGGAGTGCCGCGGTGTTTGTGTTGATGAAGCGGTGAACTATAACCGGGAAATTTATGCCGAGGTGATCAGTGACCGCCGGGGCATCCATGTGGATCCTTATATGCAGCGGCTGATTCGCCGAATCAAGGGCGATGATCGGATTATTCTCATAACGGACTGCACCTGCTATGAAGCGCCCAAGCCGGAGCATGGATATGACGGCGTTGATGATATCAATTTTGATTTTGAGGGTGAAATCGGCGGCTCTCGGGTAACTTTGGATGCAGCTTGCCGGAACTTTATGATTCACACCGGCGCATCCATTGTGAATGTATTTAACTACGCATCCAGAACACCTGCCCGTGTGACCGGTTTCCGGGATCGGGGCGAGATTAAGCGCGGCTATCGGGCGGATCTGGTGATCGTCGATGGCAAGATGAATGTGAAGACCGTGCTCTTGCAGGGTAAGGTCGCAGTAGAAAATGAATAAGTGTGCTGCGTTGCCGGTACACATATTATAGGAGGAAAATATGGCACTGAATTATAAACCTGAATTATCCGAATTGACCCTGCGTGAAAAGATCGGTCAGACTTGCCAGATGCAGACCGCTTACCTGATGAACATGAAGAATATGGAAGAGTATCTGGCGGAGAATCCCATCGGTAACGTTTGGCACACCTGCAACACGGCAATGGCTACCGTAAATCTGGCGGATATTGAGATCGACGGTGCACAGCCCAGCTCTGTTTACCGCAAGTGGACTCAGAGAATGACTAAGGCTCTGCGGATTCCGCCTCTGTTTACTTTGGACAATCCCGGTGCCAGTCACGGTACGGATATGGTCAGCTTGGTTGGCTTGCCGCTGATTGGCGCTGCTGACAGCGAGGAGTTGGCAGAAGAGTACGGAAAGTATCTGGCCATTAACTGCAAGGCTCTGGGCGCTAACAGCACCTGGTCCCCCGTGGTGGATATTGTGAATCGCTTCTCTGTTTGCGGCATTATGCGTGCTACCTCCGATAAGCCGGAACATTTGGTACCGATCTCTTTGGCTGCGATCCGTGGTGGTCAGGGTAACGGCATCGGTATGTGCGCCAAGCATTTCCCCGGAACGGATAAGATCGAGTACCGCGATTCTCACTTTGTTTGCCCCAAGATCAACTACACCAAGGAAGAGTGGTGGGCTGAGCAGGGCAAGGTGTTCCAGGATATGATCGATGGTGGCGTATGGTCCATTATGCCCGGTCATCAGGGCTTCCCGGCAATCGACGATCGGAAGGTACAAAACTATTACATGCCCGCAACTCTGTCCGATAAGATCATCACAGGTCTTTTGAAGGAAGAGATGCACTTTGATGGTGTTGTGGTCACCGATGCTATTGAAATGGCTGCATTGAAGACTGCATATCCCAACATGGAAGATCTGTATGTTGCGCTGCTGCAAGCGGGTAACGATATCTTGCTGAACGTCAAGCGTCTGGACTACATTGACATCATTGAAAAGGCTGTCAATGATGGTCGGTTGACCGTAGAGCGGATTGATGATGCGGCTCGTCGCGTTATTGATATGAAGGCAAAGATGGGTCTGTTTGACAATCCTCCCGAGGTGGAAATGACCGAGGAGCTTCGCAATGAGATCCGGGCATTTAACCGCAAGGTGGCGGAAAAGGCATTGGTGCTGCAATGTGATACTTCCAAGCAGCTGCCGCTGGATAAGGAAAAGATCAAGAAGGTAGCAATCATTTGCTCTACGCACCATGATCCTTTCTACAAAGAACTCAATGCGTTCAAGGAAGAGTTTGAGCGTCGCGGTATTCAGGTACATATGCAGAGAAGACTGACCGGATATGCCGAGATCAAGAAGATCGCTGCGGAGAATGATCTGATCCTCTATGTTTCTTATACGGCCTGTCATGCGCCTATGGGCGGTCTTGGTCTGTATGCGGAAGAATGCGCAACCTACTTCTTTGCGCTGGATGCAGGAAAGGAAAAGTCTATCGGTGTTTCTTTCGGTTCTCCCTATATTTACTACGATTACTGCAATAACTTCGAGACCTATATCCATGCGTTCAGTCCCATACCGGAATCACAGGCTGCTGTGGTAAGAGCGTTGTTCGGTGAGGTTCCCTTTGAGGGATTCTTCCCCTACGAAGAGCCCTGGAACGAATAAGTTTATAAAAAACGGGTGCTGCATTTGCAGCACCCATTTTCTTATTTCAAGCCCAGTCTTTGAATCGATTCTTGTACAGGGGACAGGAGAAGTCCCTGAGCTTCCGCAGTAAGACGGGAGTAGTAGTTTTCTTCCACTGCCTGTTCGTAGGATATGCCGCATAGGTCTGAAACAATTCGAGCGCCCCGGTCTACGAGCTTTTTGTTGGAGATGGCAAGGTAAGTCATCCAGTTTCCGTGGATTCTGCCCATGCTGGCCATGACACCGGTGGAGAGGGTGTTCATCATTAACTTGATGCAAAGGTGGGATAAAAGATCCATGTGCGTTTCCGGGAGCGTGATTTGTGCCCGGGAAATGGTAAGCTGGCTTGCGCTTTGATAACGGTCTGCATGGTGGAAAAATTCCGGTGGCGCATCCTGCGCACCAACCCAAAGAGCGTGATTTTTAGCTGCCTTTTCCCGCTCCGGTGCTGCTTCGTTACCAATGATAAATCGGTACAGCGCGTTAGTGCTCACATCCGGGATCTGCTCAATTTGGTTTTCGGTCATTCCTAAACTTTCGTATGTCTTTCTGGGCCAGTCGATGCAATTGGGTCGGCGTAGGAAACATTTTGTCCATGCGTCCTCGGTAGAACTGGTGGGATTTTTGACAAATGCCCAGGATTGGGGCTGATCGATCATGTCTGCTGAGGAAAAGGGCGGAACCATAAAAGTAGGGGAGCGCTCGGTAGTGTCCGTGAGCACATCCAGTAGGTATTCATCGGCAAAGAGGGTGATCAAACCGTGGTTTTCGTAGAGCTTACGCTCGGTATCCGTTGCCTCGGCAAGCAGGTTTATCGCGGGTTCGTCAAGAAGCTGGTCAATCATGGCTGTAAATTGCTTGCCGTACCAGTCGTAGCCGGGGAAGGATAATTCTATACCGCAGTCGTTTAGAATGTCGTACAATGCGCCTTCCAGTGCTATGCCTGCGGCAAATTGTTCAAAAGTGGACGATTGCATCCGGGTTGAGCCGGTAAGAGCCATAGGTCCGCAGGGCAGGCAAAGGGTGCAGCAATTTGGGTGGGTGTATACATCCCGGGCCCGGGCCATTTTATCGATCAGAGGCTTATGGTCAGCGCAGATGAGCATATAAACCTGCACACCGTCTTGCAGTGCCTGCTGGGCAGTGCCTAAAATGGAAGTGGTTTCGCCGGTGGCAGTAACGCCCACCAAAAGGTCGCCTGCTTTCAGATTCAGAATTTTTACTTGCAGTTTTCCAAGAGGGATGGAATCTTCAAAAGACTCTGCCGCACGAATGACTGCGTAATCACCGCCGGTCATGATGTTACCCACCAAGGTGAGCTTTTCTTCCAAAGCTTCTTTGACACTGGGAAATTTTTTAGAAAGCTTCATAATTGCGCTGCGCCAACCCCGTTCCAGACCCATGGAAAGGCGTCCGGATGAGCCGCAGCCGGAGAAAATCACGCGGTTGCCTTGACGGAGAGTGTGACGAATGGTTTCTGCAAAATGGACATACTCCGCCGTTTCAAGAGTTGTGGCAGCCCGCTGGGACATGGCTTTATCTACGCTGAGCAGCAGTTTTACGCCTTCTGTGGCAGAAACGGCGTAGGTTTGTGAAAGCCTTCGGGTCAGGGGGTGGGGCTTTTCTGCCTCAATGTAACCCATGCGGTATTCGGTATCTTCCCTAAGAAAGCGGCTGGCTTGTTCCCGTGCTTTGGCACGAAGTTGCGCATGATTCATATGTACCTCCAAAGGTATCTTGATATGTGCATAGTAACATGCAGTATTTCTGACTTCAATCCAAAAAACAAAAATTGTTATTCCATTTTTCATCAAATATGATATAATATTTTCGGTGATAAAAATGGATTTTCTAGGATTTAATAAAGTATTTACTACTGATTTCAACATTGACAAAATCACGGCTGTTCGTGTGGACTGGACAGCAGAGACCCGGTTTAACCGTATGGATCCGCCCCGGGCGAGGCATGCGTTATTTATGGTAACGGATTATCCGGCGGTATTCAGTTTGCCCGGCGGCGAGCAACTGCAAGGTATACCGGGGGATGTGCTTCTGTTACCGAAGGGGTCAAGGTACCTTTTGCGTATGAATGTGCCGGCTGGGCAGGTGGCGCATCCAATGGTGGCGAATTTTCGTCTGTCAGTTGCGGGACAGGAAGTGACTTTGGATGACGGGGTTCGGCTTTTGAGTCGGGAGGCATTTTCAGTGCTTCCGCAATTTACGGCGGCTGCTCAGTGTTACAGAACCGGTGCGCAGGCAATGCTGAAATCTGCAATGTATGCCATATTTGCTAATTTATTTCCAGTTTCAGAATCAGACGTATGCTGTATCGGCTATATTAACCGCCATTATGCGGATCGGTTCAGTGTGCCGGCATTGGCCAAGCGCTGTGCTATGAGCGAAACGGCTTATCGGGTGAAATTTAAGACCATTACCGGCATGTCTCCGGTGCAGTATATCAATCGGCTGAAAGTGGAAAAGGCATGCCAGATGCTTCTTAGCGGTGATTTGAACACCCAGGAGGTCAGTAGTTTTTTGAACTTTTACAGTTTGCCTTATTTTTATAAGGTTTTTAAGGACAATATGGGTTGTACGCCTATGGAATACCTGCAACAGGCGGTGTCGGAGTAGGGAGATTGATAGAATTTCCCCATGCAAATTCGTCACTATAATTTCGTACAAGTATCTATTTACAACAGAAGAGAATATGGTATAATATTTTTGTTATTTATATCTCTGCGCAGGAGAAAATGCATTGAGGAATGGGATGAAGTAGTTTATGAAGTTTGATATGTATTTGTTAAACGGTGTGTGGGAAATGTCCTACGATGAGCAGGTTTACACCGGCAAGGAAAACCCTTGGAAAAAAGGCTTTTTGATTGAAGATGCCGTTCCCGGGTACTGGGAAGATATGACGGACGCATTTTGCCGTGCGCCCTTTTTCCGTAATCTTAAAATTAACCCGGAATACGGAATTCAGCGATATCCGATTGCCGGCGACGTGCCGGATATGGCGCTTCCGAATGTGATGGGTAATTTTCTGTACCGGCGTACATTTACTTATGACGAAAACGGCGCTGCGATGTTGTATTTCGGCGGCGTGCAAAACACTGTTTCCGCATGGATCAACGGGGAGTATCTGGGCCGTCATGCCGGATACAGCACACCTTTTGAACTGGTGATTCCCGCCGGTGTTCTGAACCGGGGTGAGAATGAGATCGTGCTGAGCGTTTCCAATCTGCCAATGGCTGGTTTTGATGGTTTCCCGATCTTTGGTCTGACCAACCGGGCTGCAAATCTGTATACCGGCGGCATTTTCGGTGATGTGCAGATCCGCGTTTATAAGAGCCCTGTACGGGATGTGGCAGTTTGCACCTCCCGGGACTGTGCCAGCGCCAATGTATATGTAAACATGGCGGGTGAGTCTGGGTTTGCGTGGAAGGTGTTGGATGAAGGTGCGGTAATCCGTTCCGGCGAAGCATGCGGAGATTTTTCGTTTGAAACCGAGGGTATGACATGCTGGACACCGGAAGAGCCAAAGCTTTATACATTGCAGATCGATTGCGGCGGCGCAACGGTTAGGGAAACCTTTGGCGTTCGGCGGCTTACAGCGGATGGCGTCCAGCTGAAGCTCAATGGGAAGCCTGTGTACCTGCGGGGCGTTTGCGAGCATTGCTACTTCCCGGAGACGGTGCACCCGGTGAGTGATATTTCGTTTTACCGGAATGCGATCCGGACGATTAAGAATCTTGGCTTTAACTTTATTCGTTTCCATACATTCGTTCCCTGTGAAGAATATATGCAGGCGGCAGACGAATTGGGTATTATGCTGGAAGTGGAGAGCCCCAACAATACGACTGTTGAACAGTGGAAAGAAATTGTGCTTTTCTGCCGGAAGCATCCGTCCGTTGTAATGTATAGCTGCGGCAATGAGATGCCCTTTACCGATTCGTTTATTGCGCATTTGAATAAGTGTGCGGATGTGGTACATGAAAACTGTGATAGTCTGTATTCTCCTTTGAGCGCTCTGGGCAGACTGGAGTATAACTTTACGCCAGAGCAGGCCCCGGTGCTGAAAAAGAAACCCTTTGAGCACGACCCGGAACGGTTTGAACGGGTGGGCAAGTTTGCAGATGTGTATAACACCTTTACCAATTGCCACAACAGTTATGAATCTCTGAAAGTAAATCCCGAGGAAGTGGACTCTTGGAGCGACGTGTACGGAAAACCCCGCCTGAGCCACGAAATCGGCATTCACGGCACTTATACCGATTTGAGCTTAAAGAGCCGCTATGAGGGTACACGGGTTGGCGCAACGGATATGTTTGATTCGCTGGAGCGTCATTTGAAGGATAAAGGACTTTATCAGAAGGCGCCGCTTTACTTTAAGAATTCCTGCCAGTGGCAGCGGCTGCTGCGTAAGCACACCTTTGAATCTGCGCGCAAATCCCGAAATCTTGCGGGTTATGACTATCTGGGGCCTATCGATACTCATTGGCATACTTTTGGTTACGATGTGGGTATGATGAATGAGTTTTACGAGATGAAGCCCGGCGAATCGGTGCGGAATGTTCTGATGTATAATGCACCGACTGTGCTTTTGGCGGACCTGAACGCAGATATGAATTTTTCCTTCGGGGAAGTGCTTCGGATCGGTCTTTCCGTGTCTCATTACGGACAAAAGGCGTTGCGAAAGGCTCAGCTGAATGTTCGCCTGACCTTGGGCGAGCAGGTGCTTTACAGTTATTGCGGGCAGACCGCGGAAATTACCGTGGGCAGCATTTGCAAGCTTCACGAGCTGGCGGTTGAACTGCCGGTCAGAAAAAAGCCTGGCAAGCTGAAGCTATATGTAACCCTGGACTGTGGCGATGTTTATGCAGAAAATGAATGGGAGCTTTATGCGTTCCCGAGAACCGGCGCAGTGGCGGATGAGAATCTCATTGTCAGCGGCGATATGTCCTTGGACGAGTTAAAGGAAGCGCTGCGGCAGGGTAAAAACGTGCTTCTTCTGGGAGCAGAGCCTTTCGCCAACATGCCGACGTCTTTCCAAATTGCTCTTGCCGGCCGTTCTTCCGGAAATCTTGCTACGGTAATTTCCGATCATCCGGCTTTGAAGGATTTACCCCATGACGGCTACTGTGGCTGGCAGTTCCGTCGCTTGCTGGAAGACGGCAGGGCGGTGTGCTTTGAGGATAAGAGAGTACCCTTTGATCCTATCATTGAAGTGGTTTCCACCCATAAAAATGTGA
The DNA here is from genome assembly GCA_045589195.1 of Faecousia sp. Classification (GTDB taxonomy): domain Bacteria; phylum Bacillota; class Clostridia; order Oscillospirales; family Oscillospiraceae; genus Faecousia. Next base: position 8,030 of record JAZNFY010000045.1, read on the forward strand.
TACCTCAGGCAGCACTGTTTGAGTTTTCGGCACTGAACGGAAGAGTTTTGGTTTGCAGCTTCCACTTTGAGGATACCGATCCTGCGGCGGTGTGGTTGAAAAACCAGTTGATCCGCTACGCAGGAAGTGATGATTTTGCGCCCAAACTGGTGCTGTCGGAAGAGCAGCTGGAAATTCTTGCCAGCGCTAAGACTGCGGCAGTGACGGCCAATACCAATGTGGCCTCCAATAAAAACGACAAGGCGACTCAGAAGCTGAATTAAAAGAGGGACCCGGCTGAATGGCCGGGTCCTTTTGTGCCTTGGCATAGGAAAAGTTTTTGATTCATATTTTGTCGGAAGGGTAGTTGGTGGTTGCTTTTTGTGTCAAATCGGTGTATACTAAATGTAACTTTCATCGGAGGCGAGAAACTATGAAGAAATTATTGATCGCAGTTATGTTGGCCTGCACACTGTTGCTGACTTTGGCCGGCTGTGGCAGTGATTCCCAATGGCCCAGCAATACCCGGGTCAAGGAGCTGACGGTGGTGGTGGACGAGCAATCCATCATCAAGCTCAACGATTATACCCGGCTGGAAAAGGTGGACCTTACCGGCAGTACCTGCTACTCCCGCATGGCGTCTTATGCCGCCTCTCACCCGGAGATCCAGGTGATTTATACGGTGGCGGTGGGTACCGGCAGCATTTCCACCCAGGATGCCGATGCGGTTTTGACCGGTGGCAGCTATGAGTTTGACAAGCTGGTGGAGAATTTGCAGTATCTGCCGGGTTTAAAGACCCTGAAATTGCAGGATTGCACCTTAAATCCTGTTCAGCTGGATGCGCTTCGTCTTGCTTATCCAAAGGTGACGTTCTCCTGCGTTGTGGATATTAACGGCGTTGAATTGGGTGCCGATACAACGGAGCTGGATTTGAGCGCGATTACGCCGGAGCAGGTAGATGCGGTGGCTGTAAAGCTTCCGCTGCTGACCAATCTGCAAAAGGTGGAGCTACTGTCTGCTGACGGCACGTGCAAGCTCTCTGTGGCAGATATTTTGAAGCTGAAAGAGGCCGCGCCCAATGTACTTTTCCATTATGATATGGAATTTGAACTCTTTGGCAAGACTATTTCCACCACCGATGAGCGGGTGGAGTTTGTGGATGTGCAGATCGGTGACGAAGGCGAGCAGCAGATTCGTGATGCTCTGGATAAAATGGTCAACTGCACCTATTTTAAGCTGGATAATTGCGGTCTCAGCAACGAGGTCATGGCAAGAATTCGGGACGATTATCCCCATATTAAGATCGTATGGCGTGTGTTCCAGACCAATAAGAACCGCAGCTGGCTCACCGATACCGAGGTGGTTCGCGCGGTCTATGGCATATCCGACAGCAACAGCGATTTCCTGAAATACTGCACCGATGCCAAGTATATCGATCTGGGCCACAATACTGACATGGTGGATATCAGCTTCTGCGCGTATATGCCCAATTTGGAGATCGCCATTTTGTCCGGCAGCCCAATTAAGGATTTAACTCCTCTTGCGAACTGCAAGAAGTTGGAGTTCCTGGAACTGGCCTGGTGCGGTCATATTACCGATGTTTCGCCCCTTGCAAACTGCACTGGCCTGAAATATCTGAATATTGGCCATACCAGCATCCGGAATGTCAATGCGCTCACCGGTCTGAATTTGGAAATGCTCAGCTTTGTAAACTCCGGCAACAAGGTAAGCATGACCGAGGCGGACTGGACTGCTATTCAGAACGTGATGCCCAACTGCTGGATCACTTACAACCCCTTGAAGGATTCAAACGCAACGCCTTACGGCGTGGGCTGGCGTTACGCAAAGAGTCCTCTGACCGCAACTAATTTTACCGAGTGCTACAAGAAGGTTCGGGAAGTGTTTGACTACGACACGGTGGATCAGAATATTGCCAACCAGAATAAGCCCGCAACGCCCACCGGCGATGCGGCAGTGAAGACCATCAAGAAGGTGGTTACGGAACAGACCATTTCCGAGCTTCTGCGGTATACCAATCTGGAATCCGCGGACCTGACCGGCAGTACTTGCTATGAAGCTATCTTGACCTATATGAAAAACCATCCCAAGGTCAAGGTCACTTATACTGTGGTTTTGGGCGGTACGACAACAGTAAGTAATTCCACTACGGAGCTCTCCGTGAAGCATGGCAGCTATGATTACGATATTTTGACGGTGAATCTGAAATATCTGTCCGCTTTGAAAACATTGACATTCCCCGATACGAGCCTGACGGCTGAGCAGATCAATGCTTTGAAAACGGCGTATCCTGCTTTGAATGTTAAGTATACCATGGCTACGCAGGGAACGGAAATCATTGAGGGTATCAGCGGCGTGGATCTTTCCGCCATCACCTCCGGCCAGGTGGAAGAGACCATTACAAAACTCAATAGCTTCCCGAACATTGCCTGGGTAGAATTGATGAAAACCAGTGGCGGCAGCAACCTGTCTATTGCAGACGTGAAGAAGTTGCAGACCGCTTGTCCCAACGTGATCTTCCATTATAGCTTTACACTCTATGGAAAGACGGTTTCCACTACCGACAGCAGAATCGAGTATGTGGATAAGAATATTGGCGACAGCGGTGAAGCAAAGATTCGGGAAGCGCTGGATATTCTGACGGCGTGCACTTACTTTAAATTGGATAACTGCAAGCTGAGCAATGATGTGTTGGGCGGTATCCGGGACGATTATCCCAATGTAAAGCTTGTGTGGCGTATTTGGCAGCCCAACAAGAACTGGCGGAGCTGGCTGACGGATACTGACACGCTGCGCGCTGTTTACGGCATTGACGATACCAACAGTGATCAGTTCAAGTATCTGACAGAAGTGAAGTATATGGACTTGGGTCACAATACTTCTATGGTGGATCTGAGCTTTATCTCCTATATGCCGAAGTTGGAGATTGCAATTCTTTCCGGCAGTCCCATTAAGGATTTGACGCCCTTGAAGAACTGCAAGAACTTGGAGTTCCTGGAACTGGCATGGTGCGGTTACGTCACCGATGTATCTCCGCTGGCCGGCTGTGAGAGCCTGAAATATCTGAACGTGGGCCACACCAGGGTTAAGGATTTCACAGCATTGAAAGATCTGGATCTGGAACTGCTTAGCTTTGTTAACTCCGGCAACAGAGTGGGATTGACTGCGGATTACTGGGCAGAGGTACAGCAGATGTTCCCCAACTGTCTGATCACCTATAACCCGCTGAAAGATAATGACGCTTCTCCTTACGGCGTTGGTTGGCGGTATAAGGAAGGTGGCGGCTATACCCCCATCTACCGCAAGTGCCGCGATGTGTTCGGCTACGACAACATGTAACAATTTGGGCGTGCTGTTTTTCGCAGCACGCCCTTATAGTATGATTCCCCTCCGGTGAGTCCGGAGAGGAATGTGCTATTGCGTCAAAAACTGCCGCCGTTAAAATGTGGCGTCCGGGTCAAGCGGATAAATCGGACGACGGATATTTTGAAAGGGAAGCTGTTTAAAATTGGCGGTTTGTATACCGGGAGGATCGGCGGTAACAATTGCTTTTGCCCGGGATTGGAAAAAGGACCGGAAATGAATGCTGGACTTGATTCCGATGATCTTGTACTGTTCGATATCAGCTCCTACAATGATAAAGGGCCGGTCGTCAAAGGTCTGCTGGGAAAGCAGCTCAGTTACAACAACTTCCACATTTCCAATGCGAAGTCGTGCGGTTTTGCCATAGCAGACGGAAAGCCCCTTGCGCATGGGGGAGGTATACAGTGCGTTGCCGTCACTTAGAGCGATGACCTTTGCGTTTTCAAAGGCGATTGGCTCGCCGTGGTGGTTATCGGTTTTGCCGCCTAACAGCCCGGAAATTGTGCCGCCGATACCGACTGCGTGGGCCTTCAAGGCAATTTCCCGGTCGTGAATATAGCCCATGATCGCGCCTTCCAGATCACGGCGCAGGAATTCCCTCAGCAGGTGTGTTCCATCGCCGGGAGTGCCGCCGCCGGGATTATCGGAGGTTTCATTGATGACCACATAACCATCACCCGGCTTTTCCAGTTCTGCAAGCGCTTTATCTACCGCTTCTTGCGCACTCAGACATACAGGATCCAGTTCGCTGCGATTTGCCCAGATCCAATGGGCCAATTCTTCAGCCGCTTCTTCAGCGCCTTCCTCAGCCACTACAACAATGCTGGCGCAGGCGTGAATGACGTCGGAATAAGGGAAGCCGTGGAACAGGGTTGCATCAATTAAACCCTTTTGTGCGGCATAGTCAGCCACATGATCGGTAAATCGCTTCATGGGCAGATCGGAGGTGAACCCCATAGAGGGGGCAATGAGCAAAGGAAGCTGTCGAAGGGCAGTTTTGGGCTTACATTCACCTCGCAGAATCCGGATCAGCGTTTTCATGGCAAGATAGCCGGCCTCGGCTTGATCCACATGGGGGTAGTGTTTGATACCGAAAAGACCGTTGGACAAGAGAGCCATATCTTCAGAGATGTTGCCGTGTAGGTCTAAAGAAACGGTGATCGGCATTTGGTAACCGACGATCTGGCGGATTTTTTTAAGTGTATAGGCTTCTAAATCATCGGTGGTTTCAGCGATGCCGCCGCCGTGAAGGCCCAGACAGATACCGTCAATTTCGTCCTTATATTTTTGCACATATTCCAGTAAAGTGCTGATGGTATAGTCAAGAGCCTGCTTTGTGACAAGCGGGCCGGCATTGAGCAATGCAACCGTTGGGATCAGTTCAACACCTTCCTCCCGGGCCGCTTGGATCATGCCGCCGGGGTAGTCCGGAACGCCGTCGTAAATACGGAAAATATTCTCTCCGATAGTCCAGCCGTTGGGAGCCCAGCGCTCAAAGGTACCCAGGTCAGATGCAAAGGTATTGGTCTCGTGTCCCAGCATACCAAACAGGATTTTCATTGGTTACACTTCCTTTTTTGAATATTAACCACTTAATGTAATGGAGTTTAGGAGGCGCTTTCGAATACTGGGTACAATGTCATGGGTTCTAATTTACCCAAAATTGCGCCTGTGGGCAGAATACGCACGGTCATGGTAACGGTGCCGCTGTCATTGTCTTCTTGCGTGGCCCAACCGGCCAGCATTTGTCCCTCAGGGCTGGTTACTTCCGGCAATACCAAAGTGTCAGTGCGGGGGTTGAACATGACGGAGCTTGTCTCACTATTTACGATAAAGGTCAGCCGTACCTGCTCTATTTGCTCCAAAGCCCGTTCGTTGGTGTAGTTGCTTACCAGCATTTTGCCGGAATTGCTGCGGCTGAAAAAATAGGTTTTGTCCAGTTGATATTTTTTCAAGGAATTGTCTTTGCGGGTGACATTTACCGTCAGTTTTACGTTGGCGCAAAAGGTATCGTCGTCGAAACGATAGAATTTGCTCACCTTAACGGCATTTTCATCAATGGTGAAACCATTGTTTTTTTGAATGAAAATGGGGTTGGTTATAAGGTCCCGGTAAATCTGGGATTTTTCGTCGAAATATGCTTTCAGTTGGGCGGCACCGATGCCCCGCATGGAGAACATCGCGTCGGCAATGGCGGCGTTTCGAATCAGTAACTCTTCGGCATCGGACATATCTGCCGGGGTCGGAAGTTGCAGGGTGTAGATTCCGGTTTCCGGGTTCAGTTCGATGGGCACGGCTGTACCGTTTTCGTCCAGAACAAGGATTTCCGGCTGCACCATCAGTCCGTCTACCTGCTGTTCTACCCGGCGGTAACCGTGGACGTCCTGGGGAAGATAGGGCTCTGCTTTCGTCTCTACGGTTCTCACGGTGAAGCTGTCGTCTAAGGCTACGCCGTTGATATACACGGTGTGCTCAGGTAGTTTTTCTACGGTTATGCTGACAGAACGTTTCGCAAGAATTTCCACGCCGCCCAGTGTCCATTGAGGTAGATCGGCCGTGGGTGAAGAATCATCAACCATGGTAAAGCCTGCGATTGGCTCACCCTCCAAAAGAACCTGATATTTGTGTTTCTCGGAATCGGAAGACAAAACCTCCCGATAGGTCAGCATTTCGTCTCCTACTTTGGTTTCCATATAGGAAACGAAGTCTTCCCAATTTTCAAATGGGGTATCAGCCGTTTCGGAAAGGTCGTAGATGTTTTTCCAGTTCGGGTCGGAAAACAGTTGATTGAAGGTTTGGGCGGCCTGGTTTTTTATCTGTGAGGCCTCGTAAGCGCTGAGTTTTTTGTTCAAAGGGTTTAACAGTAAGATCATTCCGATGATCATCAGTAGGGTAAGAACGCCGTAAATGGACAGGAAAAGAAGCAGACCTTTTTTGGATTTGAGGGTTTCGTTATGTAGGGTTATCATGGTCAATCCTCCGTTTCTGCGCCGCGCACCATGAAGAAGGTGGGCATTCTGCGGGGAGAGGCCTGAATAAGGGCGTAGCTGTTGCACAGGATTACCTCGCCGGATTTGCCGTATTTGCCAAGGGTATCCCGATAGGTCATGACAGTGGAGGCACCGCCGTCCAGATTACAGGCATTTACGGCACCTAACTGTGCAATCAGCTCCATGGCATCGGCATAGGTGGCACCCAGGGAGCCGGCTTGACGTCCATCCATGCAGAGGAAAATGATGGTGCCATCTGCCCTCTGACCAATGACGGTACGGGAATTGAAAGAGGTTTCCATATCGTAAACACGGGTATTGATTTGTCCGTCTTTGATCAGAACCGGGCCAAAGCAGCAACCGTCCCGGATGTTTAATGCCTCCACAGCTGCTTGGTCAATGGTATCGGCTACCACCAGTTTATGATCCTCGGTAAGGCCGACAAAACCGTCGTAACTCTTTCCGTCGTTCCACAGGATCTTGCCACGGGAAACAACCATGCCAATGGGGAGACTGCCGATGTAGCTGTTTGAGGTGCCGTCGTCATTGAAAGCGCCGGCGTTGATGGCAGCCGCGGCATTATCCTTTTTCATTTGGGCAAACACCCGGTTGCCCAGCGTATCCAAACTGAAATGGGTGGTTGAGGTACCCAGGTAGATTGCAGAAGGATCCCGAACCAGCATGACATAGGCGGTGTAGGTTCTGCCGTAGTGGGTTTCGATTCGGATGCCGTCAGGGCAATCCGCCCACTCGTTCACAGGTTCGCCTTCGAATTTTACTTCAATATGCGGTGCCTGTGATTCCGGTTGGGGGTCGGGTTCGCCGGCTTGGATTGCGGATATGGTTTGGTCATCCAAAAAAAGGCCGGGAATCCAGGCTGTGGGGTTGGAATTCAGCAATGATGAGGTCAAGGCATTGCGGGCACTTTCGGAAGGGCCGTTCATAACAGCGTTGCATACCATATATAATCCGGTAACGGTCAGACAGACCAGTGTAAACACAGCCAGAAGAGCACACAGAATCACTGTACGGAGTTTTTTATTGGGAAGATGGGGGGAGGACATTGTGCCACCTCGTTTTTTGCGTTTTCGGTGAAAAAACATCGGATATAACAGAATCAAGGCAGCTTATAACCACCTTGCGTCATAGTTAATTGTACGGATGTTTTGTATGAAAGTCAAGGATATAAACGAAGCGGTGCTTTTGAGGAGAAATATGATTGCACAGGTATTTTCCAAAACTGTTTGAAAATTTTTTGAAAAACTTTTATAGGTCTATAGACAAATCCTTAAAAAGTTGTATAATAAATTCGGCGTATGTGCAGATGCACCGCAATTCAACATGGAGAGTGATATCATGAAACTGATTATTAAAAACGATTATAACGAGATGAGTGCCTGGGCTGCTCAGCATATTGCAAATGCCATTAATAACCACAAGGAAAATCGCCCCTTTGTTTTGGGCCTTCCTACCGGTTCTTCGCCTTTGGGCACATATAAAAAGCTCATTGAAATGAACAAAGCAGGGCAAGTCAGCTTTAAAAATGTGGTTACTTTCAACATGGATGAATATGTAGGTTTGCCCCGTGAGCACGATCAGAGCTACTGGTATTTCATGCACGATAATTTCTTTAACCATATTGACATCCCTGCGGAGAATATCAATATTCTCAACGGCATGGCGGAGGATTTGGAGGCAGAGTGCCTCCGGTACGAGGAAAAAATTGCCTCCTATGGCGGTATCGATTTGTTCCTGGGTGGCAGCGGCGTGGACGGCCACATCGCATTTAACGAGCCCTTTTCTTCGCTGACCTCCCGCACCGGCATTCGTGCGTTGACGGAGGATACCTTGATCGTTAACTCCCGATTCTTTGACAATGATCCCAACAAAGTGCCCAAGACTGCTCTTTCTGTGGGCGTTGGCACTGTATGCGATTCCAAGCAGGTTCTGTTGGTTATCAACGGTCACAATAAGGCCCGCGCTTTGCGTCATTGTGTGGAAGGCGGCGTGGATCATGCCTGGACCATCAGCGCATTGCAGCTGCATCCCGATGGCATCATTGCCTGTGATGAAGCTGCCTGCGGCGAATTGAAGCTGGATACCTACAAGTATTTCAAGGAAATCTACAAGGACGAAGTTTAATTGCAAAAAGAACTCCGCAGATCTCTGCGGAGTTCTTTTTATTACTATACGGTCAATTGCTCTTCCAGTTTTTCTGCAAGCGCATTGTTTTGAATATGAACCGTTAATTCGTTGGACGCGGCATTGGTTTTAAGGTGCAGAACAAGGCTGGTAATGCCGGCTTTTTGCCGCAGAGGTGTGGTCACATTTTCTGCTGCAATCAGATTCCTGGACATAAACACGGTAATGTTCTTGGTAAATCCACCGTAGTAGGCGGTTATTTTGCCGTTATTGACAGCAATACCGTTGGTTTGGTAACTCAGAGCAGCATGCAATGCTTTTACAAAAAGGATCAAAATTGCCGTTCCGATTACTGCAAAAGCAACAGCGGCAATCACTGGGGAGGAAACGTGGAATATCAGCATAGGGATCGACGCTTGTAATAACACTACGCCTGTTATGATACCAAGAATCAGGGTGAACCAAGAAATAAACGGAAAGTATGAAACAGATTTTGTCTGCTTTTTGTTTGGAATATAATCCGGCAATACCTTGCCCAGGATTTCACCGATCTCATCATATTTACAAAACGGCACAAGCACACCAAGTCCGGCATTCTTATTATCGTCACCGCTATCGACAGTATAACCGATCACTTCAAGCCGGATGGACGCAAAACCGAGCATCCTTTGCACAAGTCCCTGGGTAATCTTAACGGCCTTGATTCTGTCATAGCTAAAAGTATTGGTATGCTTTTCCAAAAGTCCGTAGGAAATCTGAATGTCAGTTCCGCGCGTGGTGATTTTGAACTTGTAGTATCCCACAAAGGAATGGATCAGGCATCCAATTAGAGAAAACATCGAAAACAGCAGCATAGCACCTACTGTAATCAAAAAGGCATACAGGAAATACTGCCCCCAGGTACCAAGGAAACTCTGCTTAATCAACAGCTTGCAAATGCCGAGAACAATAATGGCAAGAACGGCAAAAAATGCCGTAAAAAATGCTGTGGAAGCAATGTTGATGAGTGTGTACAGCATCTTCTTACCGGAAGTAAAGCTGTAAAGACTATCTTCGTCCGAAAGGAGAAGTTCGTCCTTCGGCTGTGTGTTCTCTGTATTTCGTCTGCCACCCTCTTTCAGTGCATTCAGCTCGTTCAGCAGGGCGTCGACGATTCTATCCTTTTCGATAATAGTAATCTCAGCTTGATGAGAGGTGTTAGTTGAACCGCTGTCGACCGTCAGAATTGCGATACCGAAAATTCTATGAATAATATTCTGTTTTTTGTTGATCGCGTGTACTTTTTTGTAGTCCAAAACGGAGCGTTTTCTAAACAGTACACCTCTGTTGCATTTGATTTCTCTTTCCGTCAGTTCGTATCCGGAGGTTCTGTAATAAAGAATTCGGTAGGCAATGAAGCACAGATAAATTACGATAAAACCAATCACGAAAATGGGAATCGCCGCAATGATATCCTCTATTTTTGCCTCGTCGTCAAGAATAATGTCTTCGAGAAAGAAAAACACGATTACAAGGCTGCTGAATAAATCCGACAACAAACTGGAATAAATATATCCTTTGTCAAATCTCTTCATTGTTTAGTTCCTCAATTCTCACTTCAAGATTATGTTCAAGCTCATCGATCATACGGTCCGCCTCATTGGTCGTGAGAGTAGAAATATCAAAATTAGAGCCTGCTGTTGAGATCGTAACGCCGCTGAGTTTTAACATCATCATAAGCGGACCTTGTGTTCTATGAAGATCCTGGATCTGGCAGACGGGAATCACGACTCTTTTCCTAAAAATAACACCTTGCTTTACAATGATCCGCTTGTCGTCGTATCCCCACGCATACATTTTATAACGAAGAGCGGGCAAAATCAAAATAAGTCCTATCAGTAAGATAACAGGTATTCCGACACTCAGCAAAACGGCAAGTGTTACGTCGGTAGATGCTCCTGCTGTATTTAAAATGGCAGATGCACTGGTAAAGACACCCACCAGTGCCAGCGAAGCGATTGCCGCGCGAATGTACCATAATTTCAGCACACTTTTATCCAATTTTTGCAGTTCCATATATATCCCTCCAAAAAACTTTTTGATGTTAGTTATTATAGCATATTGCAGTTAAAAAGCAATGCTTTTTGAAATTTAGCGGTTGAGAAAG
>JAZNFY010000046.1:0-6827 GCA_045589195.1 Faecousia sp.
CCATCACGTCACCCGCCTGCAAAAAGCCGGTGGCACCGTGCACAGCCTCAGCCGGACTGATAAAACGGGCAGGCTGCTCAATACAGCACATCAGGTGGGCAAAATGCTGGCAGATGATTCCGGAATGACCGCAGCCGGCTGCGCCGATCCGGGGTGCTGCGACCAGCAGCTCCACTGCCTTGGAAAACTGCTCATCATCAAAATAATCCTTCATTTGGGTAATGCATTCTGCCTCAATATCGTAGGCATTTTTTGCCGCGAGAATCGCTTCATTGGTAATCATAGCAAAACTTCCTTTATGTATAATTTTCATTAGTATTAGTTTAAACCTTTTTCCTCTGTATTGCAATTAGCAATTTACACAATTATCCAAAGAGTTATAAATAATATTTGCAAATTCAATTGACGAAAGGAAAATTAGTTGTTATAATATTTTAGTCAAGAATGTGCTGGCAAATCATGCCTTGCACCAAATACACACAAAAATTTTGGAGGTACATAACATGGAATTCAAAGTTTACCAGAAAGAATTGGAGCTGCAATCCCGCGGCTGGATCCCCACCTTCCACGACGTTTCCAAGGAAATCATGGAAATCGTTAAGGCTTCCGGCGTCATCAACGGCACTGTTTGCATTGCTTCTCACCACACCACCTGCTCCGTTATGATTCAGGAGTGCTCCCACGACATCGACACTTTCGACCTGGAGTACTTGCAGCATGACCTGCTGGACATCATGCGAAAGCTGACCCCCGACTACACCAACGAAGGCGACTTCCGCCATCCCGGCCCCGTGCACGCTCAGTTCGGCCGCTATGTCAACGAGCCCGGCAACTACACCTCCATGAACACCGACGGTCACCTGCGTTCCTGCTTCTTCGGCAGAAGCGAGACCATGACCATTAAGGACGGCGTTCTGGACGGCGGTGAATTTGCACACATTTACTTCATCGACTGGGATCATGTGCGCGCCCGTCACCGTCAGCTGAACGTTACCGTTATGGGCACCACTGAGGATGTGGGCGACCGTAAATGGAACGGCGGCGAGACCATCAACACCCTGCGTAAGTTCACTCCCGAGGAAAAGGCTTACGACATTCGCTACGATCTGCAACAGCAAAGATAATTTGATACATGTTAACAGCGCGGTTCTTATGAACCGCGCTGTTTCTTTTTAAAATGTAACTTTTAGCCACTTAACCGCAGCATCAATCCAATCCTTGACCTGAAAAGCTTTCGGATCAAGTACCTCATTTGTATGCTCGTCACCGGTGGCAAGACCGTGAGCGCCATGGGGATAAATATGCAGCGTAAATGGCCGTTCATTCTCCGCCAGCGCCTGGGCATAAACAAGGCTGTTCATCACCGATGCAGCCGTATCCTCGGCAGTATGCCAAAGGAATGTAGGCGGTGTCTTTTCAGAAACCAATTTCTCCAAAGAGAAATTCTCCACATCATACTCAGTCAATTCTTTGTGTCCGGTTAAATTCACAAAACTGCCTACATTAGAATACGGGGCAACTGCGGTAATTACAGGATAACAAAGGATGGAAGCCTGTACCGGCTTGCTGTCCGGAAAAATTTCCCGAACCTCGGGCAAATCATAACAATTGGAATAATGGCCCGCCAGATGGCCGCCGGCTGAAAAGCCCATAATCGCGATCTTGCTTGTATCACAGTACCACTTTTCAGCATTCTCATAAATCAATTCTATCGCCGCAGCCACTTCCCGCAGCTGTGTAGGGAAATGATTGGGCGTGCAGGAGTAGTTGAGCACCGCTGCATTAAATCCAGCGGTAAGAAATCGAAGGGCAATGGGCTCTGCCTCCCGGACACTATTATCATAATATGCTCCACCGGGGCAAATCAGAATCACAGGTCTATTTTTCTCCCACACAATCTGATTTGGCTGATAATACATCATGGTGGGCAGATAAACCGTTAACTTTGGATCGCAACCATTCTCACCCAATATAGGAAATCGGTCTTTTAAATGAATTTCATAATATTGCATGGTGAACCTCCAATGTCGTTATGGGGTCATTTTAACACATAAAAACTATAAACGCAACATATTCCAGCAAATAATTTCTTGTCAACTCCTGTCGAATATGCTATACTTTCAATGAATTTATGAATAGGAAGTGAACAAGCATGGATATCAACGGCATTTTAAACTCCCTCATAACCATGACTGCTTGGGAGATGGAAAAACCCAAGGCATACGGCAGTTTTCATCTGATCTTTACTTTTGTAGGCATTGCTCTTTGCGTGATTCTGGCGCTGCTGCTCAGAAAAGTCGGCAGCAAAGGAAACAAAGCTGTGCTGCTCAGCTGCGGCATTTTCCTGGCTGTTACGGAGGTTTATAAGCAGCTGTTCTATTACTACTTCATCGGCGGCGGCAGCTACCAATGGTGGATTTTTCCCTTCCAGATGTGCAGCATTCCCATGTATTTATGCATCATCGCACCGCTACTGAAACCCGGCAAGGTACAGAAAGCCATGTATAATTTTATGATGATCTACAATCTTCTTGGCGGGTGCATGGCGTTTATCGAGCCTTCCGGCATCGTACACTCCTATTGGACACTGACACTTCACGCATTTATCTGGCACATGATGCTGATTTTTGTGGGGCTGTATCTGGCATTCTCCAACCGGGGTGGCAAAACATTGAAAGATTACAAATATGCCTCTGTTACCTTTGTGATACTCTGTGTGATTGCTTTTACCATCAATTTACTGCTCCGGGATATTTCTGACGGTGGCGTGAATATGTTCTATGTTGGTCCCAGCAACTCTCCCCTGCTTGTTTTCAAGCAGATCTCCGAAGCCTGCGGCTGGTATGTCAGCACGCTGCTTTATATTCCTGCCGTTTGCCTTGGCTCATTTATTATTTTTCTGCCTTTTCACCTTTTGTCAAAAAGAAAGAGGCAAATAACGGTATAAAAAATACCCGGCATCAGCCGGGTATTCTTATTTTCTTTTATAAAGACACATTTCGTAGGAAATGTCATCTTCCACACCGGAAGCCAAAATTTCAGCCAATGTCCATTCGTCGTCTTCATCCAAATTAGGGAAAAAGGTATCCGATTGAACGGTGGTATGCACCTTGGTCACATACGCCGTATCACAGTAAGGCAGCATCTGCCGGTAAATACTCCCACCGCCTATGACCATCGCCCGGGGAGCAGTTTCCGCCAGCCGGCAGGCCTCTTCCGGGCTGTGACAAAGGACGAAGCCGGGGATCTCAGCCAAATTACGGCTTAAAACTACATTTACCCGGCCGGGTAACGGCTTTTGTCCCGGAAAATCCGCAACGGTTCTGCGGCCCACGATCACCATCGCACCCCGGGTAATCTCCCGGAAGAATTTCCGGTCGACTGACAGTGCAATCGGCTGTGTACCACAGCAACCGATGCCCCAATCATCATATACTGCAACGATCAGTTCCATAACGCTCCTCAAATTGCCATGGGAATTTCAAAATTGAATTCATGGAACTGATAGTTCTCCATTTTGAAAGAATCCTTGGTAAAGACATAGAAATCGTTGATAGAAGTATCCATTTTAAATGTGGGTGCGTCAAAACCTTCCTTTTCAAGCATTGCTTTCACAGCAGGAATATGACGGTCATAAATATGACAATCAGCGATCACATGCACAAATTCACCCACTTCCAGACCGGAAACCTGCGCCATCATGTGGGTCAGTGCTGCATACTGAACCACATTCCAATTGTTGGCGGTGAGCATATCCTGAGAACGCTGGTTCAAAATGGCGTTAAGCTTATTGCCCGTAACATTGAAGGTCATGGAATAAGCGCAGGGGTAAAGATTCATGGCATGAAGATCCTGGAAATTGTAAATATTGGTCAGAATCCGACGGGATGCGGGATTGTGCTTCAAGTCGTAAAGCACCCGATCCACCTGATCAAACTCGCCTTCCTTATACTGATGCTTGATGCCCAGCTGATAACCGTAGGCCTTGCCAATGGTGCCGTCTTCGCCGGCCCACTCGTCCCAAACATGGCTGCCCAGATCGCAAATCCGATTGGACTTTTTCTGCCAAATCCACAGCAGCTCATCAATGGCGCTCTTCCAATAGGTGCGGCGCAGGGTCATAATGGGAAACTCTTCGGCAAGGTTGTAGCGATTGATCACACCGAACTTTTTGACGGTATGGGCAGGCGTGCCGTCGGCCCAATGGGGGCGTACTTCCAAGCCCTCGTCGGAGAAACCGTTTTCCAAAATATCAATACACGTTTGTCTGTAAAGTTCGTCTGCTCTGCTCATAATAACGCCACCTTTTCAGATTTTTCTTGATTATACCACAGGAAAATATGGATTTCAACAACGAAATATTACATTACGATCTGCAAACAAGCGGGCGGGCAGTAAACGCTGCCCGCCCGAAGTGCAATTATACATTAAATTTTCTGGGAAGCGGCGGCAAAAATATGCCTTAACAGGTCGTCCCGTCCGTCCCCTTTTTCCGCAGAAAACGGAATCAGGGCGCACTCTTCCGGTAACGAAAGATCCCGACGAATCACCGACAAATTCCCGGCAACTTCACTTTTTTTCAGCTTATCCAGCTTATTTGCCACGACCACAAAAGGGCAACCGCTTTGCAAGAACCAATCTGCCATGGTGATGTCATTATTTGTGGGTGCATGTCGGGCATCCACAACTAAAACACCCAGATCAATGCGGTTCTCGGCAAAATAAGCCTCCATCAGCTTGCTCCAACGTTCTTTCTCGGCCTGAGAAACTTTGGCAAAGCCATAACCGGGCAAATCCACAAAATAGCACTTTTTATCCACGGTGAAATAATTGATATGCACAGTTTTACCGGGTTTTTCGCCCACCCGGGCAAAGTTTTTCCGTTGCAGCAGCCGATTGATCACCGAGGATTTTCCCACATTGGACTTACCTGCAAATGCAATTTCAGGCATTTTTCTTCCGGGGCACTGTGCAACAGACGCCGCCGAAATTAAGAATTCAACATTTTGTAAATTCACAGCAATACCTCACTGACGAATACCGGGTTTACGGCTCTTCACAGGGATCTCCTCCGGAAGCTTATTGAGAATCCCGGTCAGCAGCTCATTGCCGGTCCGGTTTAAAGCAATATCCAGAACAGTATCCACAGTCTGGGCAGTCACAAAGTTCAGGGCTTTCCGAACTGTCTGATCAATATCAGAAAGATCCCGTTCATTATCCCGGGGAATGATCACCGTGCGGATACCGTGCCGGTGAGCGGCCATAGTCTTTTCTTTCAAGCCGCCAATGGGCAAAACCCGGCCGCGAATGGAAATCTCGCCGGTCATGGCCACATCCCGCTTAACCGTTCTGCCGGTCAAGGCGGAAACCATTGCGGTGCAAACCGCAATGCCCGCAGAGGGTCCGTCCTTGGGAACTGCACCCTCCGGGAAATGCACGTGAATGTCCTTGGATTTATAGAAATCCGACTGTACACCCAGCTTTTCCGCATTCGACCGGATATAACTAAGGGCAGCGTGGGCAGATTCCTTCATCACATCACCCAAGTTACCGGTCAATTCCAGTTTACCGCTTCCATCCATGACATTGACTTCCACATCGAGGGTCTCTCCCCCCACACTGGTCCATGCCAATCCGGTAACAAGTCCTACCTGGTCTGCCACAGGAAGGCGATCAGGAAGGAATTTTCGTGTGCCAAGGTACTCCTCTACATTACTGCTTTGTACAGTAATGCGTTTCAAGGAGGCATCCTTCAACAGTTCCATATCCACCTTCCGGCAGATTTCACCAATGCTCCGTTCCAGATTCCGAACACCGGACTCCCTGGTGTAGCAGGTGATGATCTCCCGGATTGCATCATCGCTGATCCGCAGCTGCGTCTTTTTCAGTCCATGCTTTTTCAGCTGTTTGGGGATCAAATGATCTCTGGCGATCATGCGCTTTTCTTCATCGGTATAAGAACCAAGCTCAATAACCTCCATACGGTCAAGAAGCGGTCTGGGGACTGTATCCAGTGTATTTGCCGTAAGAATAAACATGACATTACTCAGGTCAAAAGGAATTTCCAGGTAATGATCGCGGTATGTCTTGTTCTGCTCCCCATCCAGCACTTCCAATAGTGCCGCGCTGGGGTCACCCCGGTAATCGCTGCCCATTTTATCCACTTCATCCAGCAAAAGCAGTGCATTTTTACTGCCCGCCTGGACCATTGCAGACATAATCCGACCGGGCATAGAGCCCACATAGGTCTTTCGATGTCCACGAATATCCGCTTCATCATGAACACCGCCCAGAGAAATCCGCGCCATTTTCCGATTGAGCGCTCTGGCAACAGAGTAAGCGATGGAAGTCTTGCCAACACCGGGAGGGCCGACCAGGCACAAAATCTGAGGCGGAAGCTCCGGCGCCATCTGGCGCACAGCTATGGTCTGCAAAATCCGCTGCTTTACCTTATCCAGGCCAAAATGATCCCGCTGCAAAATTCTTTCCGCAGATTGCACATCCACCCGCTCTTTGGTAGTTGTGTTCCAGGGCAGATCCAGGACTGTATCCAGATAATTTCTCAGCACCGCACCCTCAGAAGAACCAAAAGGCTGCTTTCTTAAACGCTCCACATCCTTCAAGAGCTTCTTCTCTATATCATTATCCAGCTTCAACGCGCAAATCTGCCGTTCGTATTCCGCAAAAGCGCTCTCCTCATCGTCACCCAGCTCATCGCGAATGACCTTCATCTGCTCACGCAGGAAATAATCCTTTTGCTGCTGGTCGATATTGGCTCTTGTCTTCTCCTGGATCTCCGACTCCAAACGAAGCATTTCCACTTCCTG